>DATKUX010000192.1:0-18215 GCA_035530395.1 Spirochaetia bacterium | reverse complement strand
AGGTGCGGGAATATTCGGGCAATTGACGGGGGGGCTGGAAAAAAAGGTGCCCTGAAAGGAAGCCTCCCGGCCTGGGGCCTGTCGGTCTAAGGGTTGGATGAAACGGAGGAGGCAAGGTTCCAATACGCAAGGGGCTATGATCTTACGCCCAGATTCCAGGGATCCACCAAAGAACCTGGATCGACACCGACTGCAAGGGATTGGCTTGACACCTTCATCTGCGGCCATTATAGTAAAGTCGGAAACATAACTATTCTTCCGCAAGGAGACATATTACGCACAAGGAGGCTTTACGCGAACAGTGATAAGAAATGAGACCTGGCAGGTTTTGCGGCAACACGTAACAAGCGAAGTACTGCTGAGGCATAGTCTGTCCGTGGAAATTGCCATGCGGGCCTATGCCGATAAGTTCGGCGAGGATGTCGAATATTGGGGTACCGTCGGGCTGCTGCACGACATCGATTTCGAAAAATATCCCCAGGACCACCCGAACCATGCGCGGGAGATTCTCACCGCCCATGGTTATGATGACGAATTCATCACCAACGTAGAGTCTCACGCCCGTGACTGGGATGGGGAGCGTACGTTACTTCAGAAGACGCTCCTTGCTTTGGACGAGCTTACCGGTTTTGTTATCGCCTGTGCACTGGTCAGACCGGACAAGAGCCTGGATAACCTGGAAGTCAAATCGGTGTTGAAGAAAATGAAGGATAAGGCTTTCGCTAGGGCGGTCAACCGGGAGACGATTACCAACGGGGCTGCTGCCATGGGCATCGAAATGCCCGGGCATGTGCAGTTGGTCATTACGGCTTTGGCCACCGCGACCAAGGCACCGGAGTATCAGGAAGTGCCGCTGATAGGGTAACGGCAAAAGACAGGTCCTCATTCCGGACTCGTCATGTATCTCTCAGAGCCCGTAAGGCATAGCCGCCTGCGGGGAGGCTCTCTCTGTATGTGAGGCAAGGCGTTAGACTATCTTAAACGTATTAGTTTTATTCTCTTTCGCCGAAACCGGAGTATCTCTGGTCGTCTGACTGACCTAAGCCCCGGGGGCATAGGCCGGATGACGTTGGAAATGCGAAACCGTTATGGGAAAGATGAGGAAAAGGCAGTTACGTCCTATGTGTAGGGCAGAGCATTGGAGCTTAATAATGCATATTATGCGCATAAACTAGTGTCTGTTATGGGGAAAAGAGTATGATTAAGAGGGGTGGTAGAATGAGGTTAAATAATTTTATCTTGAATAGAGTTTTCACCCAAAATACGTTTGCAGATTTGCTAACAGGGCAGTTTAATAGCACATACTGTGAAGTGATTAAGCGATACATAGAAGACAGTGAGGTAAAAAGCAATCGAATTCTAATAAACGAAATATACCGAATTATGGCGCGCAGTTATCGAAACGAATATGTATATAAAAATACCCTGTTAAACAAATTGTTAATTGCTAAACATAGTTGGAAAACGACTACGGCTTTAACCGAGATACCAATCAGGAAATCAATCGCTGACTTTGTATTGATAAACGGAAAAGCGGTTGTTTATGAAATAAAAACAGAACTGGATGGCTTTTATCGCTTAGAATGCCAATTAAGTGATTACTATAAAGCTTTTGATCGTGTGTGTGTGGTAACGTGCGAGGGTAAGTATGATAAGCTAGAGGGATGGCTGAAAAATTACCCTGTTGGTATTTATATTTTAACGAAACGTAATGGGCTTAGCCTTAGAAAAGAACCCGTAAGGGACAATTCCAGATTAGATCCAAATGTTATGTTTAAGATTTTAAGAAAAAAGGAATTTGAAAATATCTTAGAAAGCCATTACGGAGAGCTGCCTGCGGTATCACAAGTCAATCACTACAATCAATGTTATAAACTTTTTAAGAATATTAATGTTGAACTATCTTATCAGTATATGTTGAAGGAGCTAAAAAACAGGGGCACTGTACAAATAGAGGAATACAAAAATATACCATACGAGTTGAAGTTTCTAGCATATTTTGCAAAATATAAAAAGTCCGACTACCAACAGCTAAATGTTTTCTTGAATAACAAATTTGGAGGTTAGGTCTTATGTATTTCCCGTATTTACGAGGAAGACAGTATGAACTGCTAGCCTTACGAGAATTGGTGGATGCTCATCGCCTTGGAGAGCATAGCATACCTATAATTGAGCCAGTGAAACTGTCATCGACATTTATCAAAGCCTTGGATTTGTTTGTGCAAAATAAAAAGAAAATAGCTGTTATACATAATCCACAGGTGGGATCCTTTTCTACGGATTTAAAAAGTAAAAAGAAAAATGTAGATAGGGAGAAGTATGAAGAACTATTAAAAAGTAGGTCCATCATTACAGCTCATATTATAAATACTGTTAACTAGTTCACTGCCGTGGTGTTTTGTTATCCTGCTGATAATTTACTCGGGCAAACGCTATCGCTGCCTGAATGGCCTCTCGCGTGAGCCTGGGATGAGATTCCAGGATTTGATCCATCGTCTCACCGCTTGCCAGTCTTTCGAGGATTAATTCGACGGTTATCCGGGTTCCGGTTATGACGGGCTTGCCTAACATCACCGCCGGGTTTGCTTCAATCAGCCCTTTATACGTCAATTTAATCACCCCCTGATTATCATTCAAATTATAGTTTTTGACCCGTTGAATGTCAATAGAAGGAAACGCCAGCCCTCGAGTGGAACCGTTGGTGAGCCGACTGGCCAGGTGTTGGCCAAGTTGGCGCGTGGGTGGCAGGGTACTGCCCGGGTCTGGTTACCTTGCCGGTTGATTTTGCCTTATGTAGAGATCGATATTGCAAGGGGAAAACCGAAGGGTGATGTTTTCGGCCGCGAAAGCCTGGGCCGATCTGGCCGATTACCTGAAGAGGAAACGGTAGTTGGACGCCGACGAGGGGGCTGGGGTGCCGTTTCCCAGCGTGGCCGAGTTGTCGCCCAGGAGGAGTGACGGCCGGCTTTCCCGGCCCTCCTTGTTGACGGTACGCCCTAACAGCGGTCATGGAAGCCCCGTGTGGAGTGGTAGGGAGGCCTACCCGGGAGGCTCATGTGACGTTTGGGTAGCGCATGGTAAAACGGCCTTTGAGGGCGGCGAAACATACATCTGCCATTTGTGTGCATGAGAATCAAAAACAACCGGCGGGCCAAGATGTAAGACGTGATATGGATGGTGATTCTCCTAATAAAGAGACCAACTTGACATTAGGATCGTCCTGATGGTAAAATTAGCGGGGTAGACAAATACAAGGGGGTATGGTTCATGGCATTTGAAAGTTATGTCCCGCGCAGGGGCGGCGGAAGAAGTTCGGGAGTATCCAGGAATAAAAAGCTCCCGGCCATTAGACTCTCTAAGAACAGTCTGGTCATCAATAAATGGGCAAGAGAGTTTTTCCGTGCCGCGAACATTGAATTGGCCTTTGATCCAGAGACCAATACTATTCGCATCGGCCCTGGTGGAACTATCACACTCAAAAAGTCCAAAGTTTACGCGAAAGGTTTTTATAAGGCCTTTGGAATTACTTCGGTTGGGTTGTTCCCGGTTGAAGTTGAAAACGGTCACCTATTCGCCAAGCTTTCCTAAATGCACATATGGGTAGGACCGGGAAGCCGGAGCCAGCCCAGGGAGGAACCGGCAACAATCGTAACAATTGTTCCGTTTTAGGAAGAGATACTTCTGCCCTTTTGCATTAAGTACATTAGGTTAAGATGGCTCCGAACTGGTTGACACCAGTTGACGGAGCTAATTAACTATGTTCAGATTTGCCGGGGAGGACCGTGTTTTCCTTAAGCGAATTGAACCTGGAATAATTAATCGTAAAACTACCGAAGGACTCTTTGGCGTGCCTTGGAAAAGGGATGCCAAATTTATTTTATAGGATCTCCCTAAGAGGGTAGACAACATCTTCAATGATTCCAGGGCGAATTGGTAGGCCGCCTGCATACCCTCGCGTGTCACGTGGGGGTATTCCTCCATGATCTGATCGATATTCTCACCGCTGGCCAGTTTTTCGAGGATCAGCTCAACGGTAATCCGGGTCCCGGCTATGACGGGCTTGCCCAACATCACCGCCGGATTTGCTTCAATCAGCCCTTTATAAGTCAATTTAATCACCCTCTGACTATCATTCCAATTACATTTTCTTGCCCCCCTGAATGTCAATAGCAGGAAACGGGGGCCGCCCCGCGCCGCCCTCTTCAGGCCCCGCCGCAAAAAATATTACAGAAAAATTTAGCCGCCGGACCTTATTAGGCAGGAAATTTCGCTCGCGGGGAGAAAAAGTGGGGTAAAGTGGTGTTAAGTGGTAAAGTAACCCCTCCTCCGGGTCGATAATACCTGAAGAGGGGACTCAGGTAGCGGGCGGGGGTGAGCCGGCAATGTTCATGGGGGAATACGAGCACACCATCGACGGCAAGGGGCGCCTGATCATTCCGGCCCGCCTGCGGGAAGAGCTGGGTGAGCGGCCCGTCGTCACCAAAGGGCTGGACGGCTGCCTTTTTGCGTATCCGCCGGAGGAGTTCGCCCAGCAGGGAAACAGGCTGCGCTCCCTACCCACGGGCAGTGCCGAAGCTCGCTCTTACACCCGTGTGTTCTTCGCCGGCGCCAGTGAGTGTGAGTTTGACAAGCAGGGCAGAATACTGATACCTGGCAATTTGCGGGAATACGCCAAACTGGAAAAAGACGTCATGGTTCTGGGTGTTTCCAGCCGGGTGGAGATTTGGGCGAGGGAAGAGTGGCTGTCATACAGCGCCAAGGCCGCGTCCTCCTACGAGGAAGTGGCGGAGAAGTTGCTGGAACTGGACCCGGGCCTCTAAATCAGGGGTGGATGATTTGTACCATGTGCCGGTGATGCTGGAAGAAGTATTGTCAAGCCTGGCTGTGACACCGGACGGCATATATCTGGATTGTACTTTGGGGGGCGGCGGCCACGCCCGGGCTGTGCTGGATTCTCTCGGACCGGGCGGCCGGCTGGTGGGGCTGGACCGGGACGCGGACGCCCTGGCCGCGGCCGGGGTCTTAGCCTCCGACCCGCGGGTCAGCCTGGCGGCCAGCAGCTTTGACCGACTGGGTCAGGTTCTGCGGGGGCTCGGGATAGAAACGGTAAACGGCATTCTCTTCGACCTGGGGGTTTCCTCCCACCAGTTGGACGAGCCCGAACGGGGTTTCTCCTACCACGCCGACGGTCCTCTGGACATGCGCATGGATCAGGGTGGGGATTTGACGGCGGCCGGGCTCCTGGCGACGGCATCCGAAAAAGAACTGGCACGCATTTTGTGGACGTACGGGGAAGAGCGATACGGACGGCGCATTGCCGCCGGGGTGGTGCGGGCCAGGGCCAGGGAGCCGGTGGTGACCACCGGGCGGTTGGTGGAAGTGATCCGGGGGGCCCTGCCCGCCGGGGTCGGCCGGGTCGGGCCGCACCCGGCCAGACGGACCTTCCAGGCGTTGCGCATCGCTGTGAACGACGAACTGGGTTATCTGCAAAGGGGGCTGGCCGCCGCCGTAGAGGCGTTAGCGCCCGGCGGCCGGGTAGTGGTCATTTCTTACCACTCTCTGGAAGACCGTATTGTCAAGCAATATTTTGTCGATCTGGCGCGTTCCTGCGTTTGCCCGCCCGGGCTGCCGGTCTGCCGGTGCGATCACCGGCCGGTGGTGCGGCTGGTTGCGAAGAAGCCGCTAACCCCGGGGCCCGGGGAGGTGGAGGCGAACCCGCGTTCGCGCAGCGCCAAATTGCGGGCGGCGGAGAAATTACCGGTCACGGGGGATGACCGCGAAAGGATGGGGGAGTCGTCTTGATAGCTGCACCGGAAAGTAAGGTTGTCACCGGGTACCTTTATGAGGAGGAACCCGTCCGGGCGGTTCGCCCCAGACCGAAAGCCCGTAAAAACAGGGGCTCCCTGGTTGTCATGGTGATGGTCATCTTCCTGACCGGCATGGCCGTGGCCTATTACTATGCGCAACTATATACCCTGGATTACCAGTTGAATACCTTGCAGAACCAGATTAACACGCTGGAGGCCAGTACCCAGGACCTGAACGCCTCCGTCAGTACGTTTTCTTCCTTGAGCTACGTGGAGGAGGTGGCCACTACCAAACTGGGCATGGTAAAGGCTTCCGGGCAGCCGGTATTGACGGTAAGCGTTGCCCCGCCGGTTGCCGCGCCGATCGTGCAGGCGACCACCCAGCCGTCCAAGCAGGTATATGCGGTGAAGAACCCGGTGATTGAGGCCTTTAACCAGATGGTAAGCCGGTTCGAACAAAAGATCAAGAACGGCTGATCACTCCTGCGGCGGGACCCAGACCTCCCAAGACGCCTTTTCCCGGCCGGAAACGCTTTTTCAGCTATCCCCGCTCAGCCACTTTCCGGAGAGGCTGTACATTCTCCAGACCGGACGAGCATAAGAATGGGAATGTACGACCGGACCCCATAGCCGGGGTGCGGGCCAAATACGGTCGCCAAGGTCATTTGGCCGGCCGGGGTGGTGAAAGCGTTGCCCGGGACTCTCTCCATTAAGAAGCGAACGGCCTTCCTTCTGTTGACCGCCGGTCTGGCCCTCATATTGATTTGGACGCGCCTTTTCTGGGTTCAACTGCTCTGGGGAAAGCAACTGGGGGAAAGGGGACTTCTGGCCCATACCGCGGAAATTCCGGTGGAGGCCGCCAGGGGCGACATTTTTGACTGCAATGGGGACCTTCTGGTGGACAGCGTTAGCGTGGATTCCCTGTACGCCGTGCCGGCCCAGGTGAAGGATCCCGCCGGGACGGCGGCCAAGTTGGCCGTTGCCACCGGCATGGATCAGGCCAGAATACAAAGCCTGGTAACCCAGAAGGCGGCCTTCGTCTGGCTAAGGCGGAAGGTGGACGCGGCGACGGCCGCGCGGGTAAAGGGGTTGGGGTTGCCGGGCATAGGCATGGTGGCCGAAAACGAGCGTCAGTACCGGTACGGCTCTCTGGCGGCCGGTGTCCTGGGGTTTACCGGTGTGGACAACCAGGGCCTGACCGGCGTGGAGAAGACCTATGACCGACAGCTCACCGGTGAGAACGGTGCCATCCTCATCGAGCATGACGCGGGCGGCCGCAGTATTCCGGGCGCCCGGGAAGAATATCTGCCTCCTGCACCGGGGGACAGCCTGAAACTGACTATCGACGCTACCATTCAATCCTTTGTGGAGCGCGAGTTGGATCAGGTGGAAGCGACTTACCACCCGAAGACGGCTGTGATAATGGTGATGGACCCCAAAACGGGCGGGCTTTACGCCATGGGGATGCGGCCGACCTTCGATCCTGCCGCCTGGCAGCAGGCTCCCCAATCGGTCTGGGATCGCAATCCGGCCATCTGGTATAACTACGAGCCGGGTTCGACCTTTAAGATCGTCACCCTGACTGCGGCGCTGGGCGAGGGTGTGGTGAACGCCAACTGGCACTTCTTTGATCCCGGCTTCATCAAGGTGGCCGACCGGACCATCCACTGCTGGTACGACGGTGGACATGGCAGCGAGGATCTGGCTCAGGTGGTGCAAAACTCGTGTAACCCCGGTTTTGTCGATATGGGGCTCAAACTGGGGGCGCAGCGTTTCTACAAGTACCTGCAGACTTTCGGCCTTGGCCAAAGCACCGGGATCGACCTGCCGGGTGAGTCGCAGGGCATCATTATTCCCGAGAAGAAGGCGACCAACCTCAACATTGCGACCATGGCCCTGGGTCAGAGCATTGCGGTTACGCCCATCCAGTTGCTCACGGCCATGTCGGAGATCGCCAACGGCGGCCTGCTGGTCAAACCGCATGTGGTATCGGAAATCCTGGGCCCGGACGGCCGGGTGGTCCAGCAGGAGGAGCCTTTGAGCACCCGGGTTATACCGGCGGCGGTAGCCGGGGAGGTAGACCGGCTTCTGGCCGGCGTGATCCAAAAGGGTACGGGGAAGAACGCCTGGGTGGCCGGTTACCCGGCTGCGGGTAAGACGGGTACGGCACAAGTGGTGGGAGCGGGCGGCGGCTACGTCAGCGGTCAATACGTGGCTTCGTTCGTAGGCTTTGCGCCGGTGGAGGACCCGAGGGTGGCCGTGCTGGTCATGATAGCCCAGCCCCAGGGTGGTCAGTATTTCGGCGGCGTGGTGGCCGCCCCTGTTTTCAGCGCCGTGGTGGGGGATACCCTTCATTATCTGCGGGTGCCCGAAGAGCCGGGCATGACGAAGCCGGTGACACCGTTTTCCCTACCGGAACAGCATACGATGGTGACGCTGCCTAACGTGGCCAACTACCCCGTGGCCGACGCCCTGGCCGCACTACAAAGGGCGGGCCTGTCGGCCGATGTCCAGGGTGAGGGGTGGATTGTTTCCCGCCAGACCCCGGCCGCAGGCGTGGTGGTCCGGTCCGACACCCGGGTTCTGTTGGAAGCAGGTGGCGGGATTCCGGGCGGGGATTCAAGGGTGGTCGTTCCCGACCTTACCGGCCTGACCGTGGAACAGGCGGCGGGGCTTTTGGACCGTTTGGGCCTGCAGGTTGAAAAAGTCGGCAGCGGGGTGGCCAGTGATCAGAACCCGCCGGCCGGCAGCTTTCTCCCACGGGGGAGCCCCGTGCGGGTGAACTTCAAGATACCGGGCCAGAGCGGGTCCGACACGCCATAAAAGCGGCAGGATAACGGTAACAGGGCGGCGAAGACCAGACCGAGGCGCGCTACGCCGGCCGCGTACTGGTGAAGGATGGAAATTAGACAACTTTTATGGTTACAATACATATTACTTAACGGATTTGTTTTTCCGGCAGGGGGCGGACCAATGCGGTTTGATCAGCTAACCGGATCTTTGACTGTGCTCGCCGTCGGCGGAGACCACGGCCGGGCCGTGAGCGGCCTGGCTTACGACTCCCGGTGCGTCGAGCCTGGTTTTCTCTTTGTAGCCGTCCGGGGCTTTGCCACCGATGGCCATCTTTACCTGGCCGACGCCGTGGCCAGAGGGGCCTCCGCCGTAGTGGTGGAAGATCCGGGCGGGGTGCCGCCAGGCGTGGCCTGGGTGCAGGTACCCGACACGCGCCTTGCGCTGGCCCTTTTGTCCGCCTTGTTTTACGGTCACCCGGACCGGGGTATGGCGGTGGTGGGTGTGACCGGTACCAACGGCAAGACCACCACCACCCACCTCATCCGCTCCATCTATCGGGCGGCCGGGCTGACGACCGGATTGTGCGGGACCGTACAAAACCTGATCGGCGACATCGAACTGCCCGTAGAGCACACCACGCCGGAATCCCTTGATCTCTACCGCTTGCTGGCCGGCATGCGGGAGACCGGCGTGCAGGCAGCTGTGTTGGAGGTTTCTTCCCATGCCCTGGCCCTGCACCGGGTGGAGGGGGTGGAATTCGATGTGGCGGTTTTTACCAACCTGACCCAGGACCACCTGGACTTCCATCAGGATATGGACGACTATCTCGCGGCCAAAGCCGGTCTCTTTCGCTGCCTGGGCGCGACCAAGCACAAGGCGACGGCCAAGTTTGCCGTGGTCAACGCCGACGATCCGCATGAAGCGGCCGTGGTGCGGGAATGCCGGGCCCCGGTCCTGCGCTACGGGGTCCGGGAAAGGTGTGACGTGTGGGCCTCGGACATCGTCGTAACGCCCAAAGGCACCTCCTTTACCGCCCACGGTCCCTTCGGCGAAATGCCGCTACGCCTGCCGCTTACCGGGCTGTTCAACGTGTACAACGCCCTGGCCGCGTGTGCCGTCGGGGCCGGCGGGGGCTTGTCGTCCGTCGTCCTCCAAGAGGGGCTGGAAACCCTGGCCGGGGTGAGCGGCCGTTTCGAGCTCGTGGACCAGGGGCAGGATTTTGCGGTGTTAGTGGATTACGCTCACACTCCGGACGGCCTGGACAACGTGTTGCGAACGGCCCGGTCCTTTACCCGCGGGCGGCTGTGGGTGGTCTTCGGCTGTGGCGGCGACCGGGACCGCGGCAAGCGGCCCCTGATGGGCGGGATCGCCACCCGTCTGGCCGACGTGGCAGTGCTCACGAGCGACAATCCCCGCAGCGAGGATCCGTTACAGATCCTGCGGGAGGTGGAGGCCGGGGCGGCTGCCGGGGGAGGCTCCTACTTCGTCGAGCCGGACCGCCGGGAAGCCATCCTCCTTGCCTTGACCGGGGCCCGGTCCGGGGACACGGTGGTTATTGCCGGTAAGGGGCACGAGGATTATCAGCTGGTGGGTAGGATGCGGCTTCCCTTTGACGACCGGGAAGTGGCGCGTATAATATTGGAAGAACTGGTACAGCGAGGGACGGGACGGACTTGAACATGGACATTACGCTGGGAGAGGCAGCCCGCGCCACCGGGGCCGTGCTCCGGGGCGGCGATCCGGATGGCGTTATCACGGGAGTGAGTACGGATACGCGTACTCTTAAGCAAGGCGACCTCTTCATCGCCCTGCGGGGGGACAATTTCGACGGTCGCAGTTTCGTCGACCGGGCCCGGGAAATGGGCGCCGCCGGCGCGGTGGTGGCCCGGGACGCGGACGGGGCGGCCGGTGCCCTGCTCGCTGTGGATGATACCCTGGTCGCCCTGCAGCGCCTGGCCGCCTGGTACCGGCAACGCTTCGACTTTCCGGTGATTGGCGTCACCGGCAGCGTCGGGAAGACCGGCACCAAGGACATGATTGCCGGTGTGCTGGGTGGGCGCCTATCTGTCCACAAGACCCCGGCCAATCTTAATAACGAGATCGGGTTGCCCCTGACCCTGCTGGCTCTTAGACCGGGCCACCAGGCGGCCGTTCTGGAAATGGCCATGCGGGCGTCCGGGGAAATAGATCAATTGTGCCGTCTGGCCGGGCCGACCGCCGGCGTGATCACCACGGTGGGGGAAAGCCACCTGGAGTTTCTGGGTTCGGTAGAGAACATAGCCCGGGCCAAAGGCGAACTTTTGGACCATATACCGGCGCAAGGTTTTGCGCTCCTGGGCGCCGACCACCCCCTTCTGCGCCGGGAAGCGGCTCGCTGCCGGGGAAAAGTCATCTTTTACGGTCAGTCACCGGACGCCGACCTGGTGCTCACCTCCTACCGGCCGGAAGGTACGGGGGCCTGGATGGAAGTGCGGGACGGCACCAACCGCGCCGAATATTTTCTGCCGCTGGCGGGGCGCCACAATGCGGTCAATGCCCTGGCCGCCATCGGCGTGGCGCGGGAGTTGGGACTCTCCAGTGAAGAAATAGGTCGGGGGCTGTCGACTTTGCGTCCCGCAGCCATGCGTTTGGCGGTCCTGGACCTGGGAAGAATTCTCCTAATCGACGACGCCTACAACGCCAGCCCCACTTCCACGGGGGCCGCCCTGGAAACCCTGGCGCAGCTTGCCGGAAACAGGCGCAAAGTGGCTGTCCTGGGGGACATGTTGGAACTGGGCGAGTTGGCCCCCGGCGGCCATCGGGTGGTGGGTGCGGCCGCGGCCGCCCAGGGCGTCGACCTCCTGGTGACGGTGGGAAACCTGGCCGGTTTAATCGCCGAAGGGGCCCGCTTGGCCGGACTTCCGGAATCGCGCGTGTTCTCCGTGCCGGATAACCGCGCAGCGCTCGAACTTCTGGCCGATCTCCTTGGGGATGCCGACGTGGTGCTGGTCAAAGGGTCGCGGGGCATGCACATGGAAGAGATCGTGGCCGGCCTCCAGGGGAGGTATGTGGAGTGCTAGTCATTTACGCCTTCCTTCTTTCCCTGGCCGTGACTATGGGACTGGAAGTTTTGCTGATTCCGGTGCTTATCCGCCTCAAGGCCGGGCAGCAGGTGCGCGACGACGGGCCGGCCCGGCACCTGCAAAAAATCGGTACACCCACCATGGGCGGCCTGGCCTTCCTCGGGGGGCTGGCGGCCGCCGTCCTGGTGCTGGCTAACCGGAGTCCCGGGGCGCTCCTGATCCTTTTCATGGCCTTGACCTACGGATTGATCGGCTTCCTGGACGATTACCTCAAGGTCGCTCTCAAAAGCCCGCAGGGGCTCAAAGCGCGGCAAAAGCTGCTGGGCATGGTTTTAATCGCAATTATCCTGGTGCTCCTGGCCGTCTTCGCCCAGGGGCGGGGCACCGCCCTGGCGGTTCCCTTCACCGGTTTGATCCTGGGGCACGGGATTTGGTTGGATGCGGGTTTTTGGTTCTATCTCCCGTTTACCGTTTTCATCGTGGTTGGCATGGCCAACGGCGTCAACCTGACCGACGGGCTGGACGGGCTGGCGGCCGGGGTTACCCTTTGGGTGGCCATAGCTCTTGGCCTGGCGGCCCTTATGGGGGACAAGACTACGGTGGACGGGAACGGCGTAGTGATTGCCATGGCCGCCGTGGCCGGGGGAGTTGTAGGCTTCCTGTATTTCAACCGCCACCCGGCCCGGGTTTTCATGGGTGACACCGGCTCACTGGCTCTGGGCGGCGCCCTGGGTGGGGCGGCGGTGCTGACCCGGAGCGAGGTTTTTTTCCTGGTGGCCGGCGGGGTGTTCGTTCTCGAGGCGCTGTCGGTGATCATTCAGGTGATCTCCTTTCAGACCACCGGCCGCCGGGTCTTCCGCATGAGCCCGCTGCACCACCATTTTGAACTGGGCGGCTGGGCGGAAACAAAGGTGGTCTACACTTTCTGGCTATTTTCCCTGGCCTTCGTTCTTCTCGGCCTGGCGGGACTGTACGGACTGGGCCGGACCTAAAGGAGCATATAATGGAACTGGCAGGTTTGAAGGTACTGGTGGTGGGGGCGGGCAAAAGCGGCTTGGCTTCGGCCAACTTTCTGGCCTCTCACGGGGCGTACGCCACTCTCACCGACCGCAAGAAAGACAAGGATCTTCAGGCGCAACTGGCGCAACTGGACCATGGAGTGGCCCTGCACACCGGCGGGTACGCCCCGGTGGCCGGTTTCGACCTGGTGGTAACCAGTCCCGGTGTACCACTGCGGGAAGCGGTGCTGGCAGAGGCTGTTACCAAGGGCATCCCCTTGATCGGCGAGCTGGAACTGGCCTGCCGCTTTTGTTCCGTGCCCATGGTGGCGGTCACCGGGACCAACGGGAAGACCACCACCACAACCCTGATCGGGGAGATCGCGCATTTGGTGCGGCCCACCCTGGTGGGCGGCAACATCGGGCTGCCCCTGGTTTCCCGGGTAGAAGACCTGCCGGGGGGGTCCCTGGTGGTGGCCGAGGTATCGAGCTTCCAGCTCGCCACCACGGTCCATTTCCGGCCGGCCGTGGCGGTGGTGCTCAACATCGTACCGGACCATCTCGACTGGCACGGGAGCATGACGGCCTATGTGGAGGCCAAGGCACGCATCCTGGCCAACCAGACCGGGGAGGATACGGCGGTCTTGAACTACGACGACCCGTTGACCCGGGATTTGCAAGGGCGGTGCCGGGGCCGGGTGTTGTTTTTCAGTACCCGGCAGGCTGTGGACGAGGGTGCCTTCGTGGCGGACGGCAAGATCGTCTTCCGCTCATACGGCCGGGAGGAAGAGGTGGCCGACCTCACGTGTTTGGCCGTGCCCGGTGAACACAACCTGGCCAACGCTCTGGCCGCTGTGACGGCCGCGCGGGCGGCGGGCATAGAACCGGCGGCCGTGGCACGGGGCCTCGCTGCCTTTCGCGGGGT
Organism: Spirochaetia bacterium; assembly: GCA_035530395.1. Taxonomy (GTDB): domain Bacteria; phylum Bacillota; class Desulfotomaculia; order Desulfotomaculales; family JAJYZD01; genus JAJYZD01. The sequence continues at coordinate 4,630 of DATKUX010000192.1, read as the reverse complement.
GCGCCACCGGCTGGAAACCGCGGCGATCAGGAACGGAGTACGCTGGGTCAACGATTCCAAGGGCACCAATCCGGCGGCGGCTATTACGGCGCTCCGCTCCTTCGCCGGTGCAATCATCCTGATTGCGGGCGGCCGGAACAAGGGAAGCGACTTTGCCGCCTTCGCCGCCGAGGTGGCCGGAAAAGTGCGTTTCCTGCTCCTTTTGGGCGAAGCCGCGCCGGAAATCGAGGCGGCGGTGGCCAACTGCGGCTTTACCGCGGTGCAAAGGGTCGGCAGCCTCCAGGAGGCGGCCTTTGAGGCCTTCAGACGGGCCCGTCCCGGTGATACCGTGCTTCTTTCGCCGGCCTGCGCCAGCTGGGACATGTTCCGGAACTACGAGGAGCGCGGCGACCAGTTTTGCCTGTTGGCCCGGCAGGTGTCCGGCCAGTAAGAATCCGGCGGCGGGGGGAAGAGTTATGACCATGCACCGGGAGACCCCGGACTTTACCCTTTTCATCACGGTGCTGGCCCTGGTCAGCTTCGGCGTTGTTATGGTGTTTTCGGCCAGTATGTACAGCGCGCTGACCACTTACCACGACAGCTTCTATTTCCTGAAGCGGCAGTTGGTGTGGGTCGTTCTTGGTCTGGGGGCCATGATCTTCGCCATGAATTTCGACTACCGCAACTTAAGAAGGCTGGCCGCCCCGGCCCTGGTGGTGGGTTTCGCCCTGCTTCTGGTGGTGCTGGTTCCGGGTGTGGGCAAGCAGGTGTATGGGGCGCAGCGCTGGATCATCGTCGGTCCCCTCGTCTTCACCCCGTCGGAATTGGTGAAGCTATGCCTGGTAATCTTCACCGCCTTCGGGCTGGCCCGGCGGCGGGACAGTCTCCAGACCATGCGCGGCCTGATGCCCTTCCTGGTCCTTCTGGGCCTGGCCTGCGGCCTGATCCTGCTGGAGCCTGACCTGGGTACGGCGGTGACGCTGGCCGGTACCATTTTTATCATGTTTTTCGCCGCCGGGGCCAATCTGAGGAGTTTGGGCTTTCTGGGCATGGTGGGTGTCGCGGGGGTCGGGGCGGCCATTGTGGCTGCGCCTTACCGGATGAGCCGTTTTCTGGCCTTTCTCGATCCCTGGAAAAGCCCGCAGGGGGTGGGCTACCACATTATTCAGTCGCTCTATGCCCTTGGTTCGGGCGGACTCTTCGGCGTGGGGCTGGGACAGAGCAAGTTGAAATTCCTTTGGCTGCCAGCCTCGCACACCGACTTCATCTTTGCCATCGTGGGGGAGGAACTGGGCTTCCTGGGCGCCACCATGCTCATTGCGCTTTTCGGGGTTTTCGCCTGGCGGGGCTACAAGATCGCGGTCACCGCCCCGGATCCTTTTGCCAGCCTGCTGGCGGCCGGCCTGACCACCGGGATCATCTTGCAGGCCGTAATAAACATGGGAGTGGTGACTTCCAGCCTGCCGGTTACCGGTATCCCCCTGCCGCTGGTGAGCTATGGCGGTACCTCGGTGGTCTTTACCCTGCTGGGGGTGGGTATATTGCTGAATATTTCCCGCTTTTGCGTGGAGAAATAGGGGGCTTTGATGACTGGCCAAAACAGTGGGTTGCGCGTGGTGGTGAGCGGCGGCGGCACCGGCGGCCACATCTATCCGGCCCTGGCCATCGCCCGCGGCGTGGTGGCTCGTGGCGGGGAGGTACTCTACATTGGTACCGCGACCGGGATGGAGGGCGACATTGTACCGCGGGCCGGCGTTCCTTTTGCTGCCGTCGGCTCGGCCGGGCTTTCCCGCTCCTGGTCGGTGCACAACGTGGCCGCCCTGGGACGGGCCGGGTGGGGGGTGGTGCAGGCGCACGCCGCCTTGCGGCGGTTTCGCCCCTCGGTGGTGGCGGGTACCGGCGGCTACGTCTCCGCCCCGGTCGTGCTGGCGGCCTGCGCCTTACGGCTTCCGACCCTCATCCACGAACAGAACGCGATCCCCGGCCTGACCAACCGCTGGCTGGGCCGCCTGGTGGACGGGGTCGCTGTTACCTTTCCCGCCGCGCTCCCCTATTTCCGGCACGGGCGGGTTAAGTGCACCGGGTTGCCGGTGCGCCCGGACATACTGGTCGCTGACCGGGTGGCGGCCCGGCGCAATCTGGGTCTGGACGACGAGGCCTTTTTTCTGTTATCCTTTGGGGGCAGCCGGGGCGCGAAAAGCCTCAACCAGAGTATGGTGGAGGTTATCCGCGCCTTGGGCGGGCAACCGGATCTGCACCTGTTGCACCTGACCGGTCAGGCCGGCCAGGCCGCCTTCCAGGCGGAGTTGGATCGCCGGGGCATAAACCTGGCTAATTATGGGAACGTTAAAGTAGATGCCTACCGGGACCAGATGGCCGACCTGTTGGCGGCGGCCGACCTGGTCATTGCCAGGGCCGGGGCGGCCTCAATCGCGGAACTGACTGTCCTGGGACGGCCCGGCATCCTGATTCCGTATCCCTATGCGGCCGGTGATCACCAGGTGGCTAATGCCGGAGAGCTGGTTGCGGCGGGGGCGGCCAGAATGATCCTGGACCGGGATCTCTCCGGTGATCGTCTGCTTGAGAGCATTGAGGAACTGCGGCGGGACCGCCCCCTTCTGGGGAGGATGGGCCGCTCGGCCGGAGAGTTGGGCCGGCCGCGGGCGCTGGACGACATCCTGGATTTCCTGGAGGAGTTGACTTTCGGTCGTTCCTAGGCCCCGGGCGGGTGGACAGGCCCTTTGCGTCACGCCGGATGGCGGTTGCCCATAACATATGACGAAGGGATCGACGCTCTGCGGAAGGAGATGTAAGTTAGTGCATAAAGCAGGGCAGCACATCCATTTTATCGGTATCGGCGGTGTAGGTATGAGCGGCATAGCCCAGATCCTACTTGGTCTTGGTCACAAGGTTAGCGGCTCGGACAGCAAGGCCTCCCAGGTGACCGAACGCCTGCAGGCCCAGGGAGCCGTGTGTTACACCGGCCACCGGGCCCATCAGGTGGACGGGGCGGACAAGGTGGTGGTTTCCTCGGCCATACATGAGGATAACGAGGAATTGATGGCGGCCCGGTCCCTAAATATTCCCGTAACCCGGCGCGGCGAGATGCTGGCCGGGTTGATGGCAGGAAAAAAGGGCATCGCCGTGGCCGGGACCCACGGCAAGACCACCACCACGGCCATGATATCGCTTCTGCTTGCACGAAACGGCCTGGATCCCACCATCCTGGTAGGGGGGGAACTTCCGGCTATCGGTGGCAACGCCGTGCTGGGACAGGGCGATTGGCTGGTAGCCGAGGCGGACGAGAGCGACGGGTCGTTCTTGTTGCTCGGGCCCGTGATCGCGGTAGTTACCAACATCGAGGACGACCACCTGGAGCACTACGGCTCCCAGGAGGAAATCACGCGGGCGTTTGCCCGGTTCCTGGACCGGATACCTCCGGACGGCACGGCGGTGCTATGCACCGACGACGCCAACATCCGCGCCATCCTGGAAAAGTATCAAGGTCCTTACCTGACATACGGTACCACCGGCTCTCCCGACTTCCTGCTGCGGGTACTGACGCTGGCCGGTCTTTCCGGTACGGCGGAAATAAGTTACCGGGGCCGGGTCCTGGGCCGGCTGGAACTGGGGGTGCCCGGCCGGCACAACCTTCTTAACGCCTGCGCTGCGGTGGCGGTCGGTACCTTCGCCGGATTGCCCTTTCCGGCCATGGCTGCCGTGCTGGCCGAATTCAAGGGTGTGCGCCGGCGGTTTGAAATTGTGGGGCAATCAGGCGGCATCACAGTCGTGGACGACTACGCCCACCACCCCAGCGAGATCAAAGCCACGTTACAGGCGGCCACCCAGGCATCGGGCGGGCGCATCGTGGCCTGTTTTCAACCGCACCGCTTTTCCCGGACGGCCCGGCTGGCCGCTGAATTCGCCGGGGCTTTCGATGACGCCGACCTGGTGATCATCAGCGACGTGTACAGCGCCGGAGAAAAACCGCTGGCGGGAGTGTCCGGACGATCCGTCGTGGACGCGTTTCAGGGCAAAAACGGCCGGGTGGTCATGTACAGACCCACGTTACGCGAGGTGGTCGATTATCTGGCCGGGGCGGTAAGGCCCGGCGACCTGGTGCTAACCCTGGGAGCGGGTGACATTTACCGGGCCGGCCGGGAACTGCTAACCCGCCTGCAGGATGGGGAATAAGGGCAAAGGGGTGCTGCCGGTGGGTGACCTGGCCCGCGCGGTGGCCGCATGCGCCAGGGGACGGGTGCGGGAAAACGTTTCCCTGCGCGAATACACCAGCTGGCGCATCGGTGGTCCGGCCGCCGTCATGGTGGAGCCGGCCTCGGTGGATGACCTGGCGACGCTCTTATCCAAGGCCGGGGAGGCATCCCTGCCCGTGACCGTCATGGGCAGGGGCAGTAATCTCCTGGTGGCCGACCGGGGCGTAAGCGGCCTCTTGATCCGGCTGGATCAGGCCCTGGGCCACATCGAGATGCAGGGTAGTTCCCTCCTCGCCGGAGCGGGAGCATCGCTGGCCGCCCTGGCCAGGGCGGCGGACGGGCAGGCCCTGGCCGGTCTGGCCTTTTGCGCCGGCATTCCCGGCTCGGTGGGGGGTGCCCTGGTCACTAATGCGGGGGCTCACAACCATAACTTGGCC
>DATKUX010000191.1:0-10218 GCA_035530395.1 Spirochaetia bacterium | reverse complement strand
GTAACACAAAATAGGTAAAAAGGCAAGTGCCACCAAGGAAAAGTTAACCATACATGGCAGGTGGCGGCTGTATCCCGCCTTTAAAAAGACGAGGATTAGCCGCCCTTTATCCTAAAAACCGGAGTTGGGGAGCGGCCGGACAGGACTTTTTTCTCCGGGTTTTTAGGCCGCTCCCCTAACTGACCGGATATGGTCTGAACATCCATTTACCTTCCCAACAGCCATCCTTCCCTGCAGCAAAACAAACCCGGCCCTAAAAGAAAATATTGCCACCCATCCGCCGGCCATGCTAGAATGACGTTGAAAGACGCCAAATTCCAGACACTTTTGGCTAAAGGAGATGCCTTTTCGGGTGCATGGAGTAACCAGGAACCGGCTCCTAACCCTTCTGACGGCGCTGGGAGTGCTTGTGACCACCTTGTCCGGGCCGGCCTACGCAAGCTCTTCCGCGTGGGCGCTCCCTGCCGCCGCAGTGGTAACTCAGGCCCCTCCGGCGGTGCGGACGGCCGTGTTCACCATCGGCAGCACCACTTATACCGTAGACGGGCGCGTTTACCAGATGGATGCGGCTCCCATCATCGTCAGCGGCCACACCCTGATGCCGGTCCGTTATCTGGCCAATAGCCTGGGCATCCCGGACAGCGGGATCAGTTACCAGCCGCAATGGAGTTCCAAGCCCACTTTGGCCGCGGTTGACCTCTACCGGCAGCGGGCCGACGGGTCGCAGTTGGACGTAACGCTGTACTTCAACCCGGCCGACCCCTCGCAGGACGGTTTCGCCCCCCAAGGACCGGAAGGCGTCATTGGAGTAAAGTTCGTCGTGGCACCGCAGGTCGTTCCTCCCGGCCGGCTGATGATTCCCTACCGCGACGTGGCCCAGGCCCTCGGGGCGATCGTCGCATGGAACGGGTCGACGCGCCAGGTCACCGTCAAAACGTGGCAGACGCTCCCAGCCGTTCCGGGAGAACTTACGGCCGACCAGGTAGCGATGCAACCAGGCAGTAAGACGATAACCGCCATCAACGGCGGAACGCCGGCCGGCCAGCAAGATTATCCCTACCCGGTTGAGATTACGAACCCCTACTACCCCGGCACCGGGCAGACCCCCCACCTTTATGCCCTGATACCTACCCTGGAGGCTTTCGGGGTCCCGGCCCAAAACATTCTCTGGGACCCGGCCAGTCAAAGCATGGTCATAGCCGGAAACTCTCCCTTCCAGTTCATTTATTTGACGGTGGGTAGCAACATCAACGACAACCTGACTGACGAATTTGCCGTCGACCTGGACCCGCAAGACTTGGGACCAAGCGTTTCCATGGTTGACAACGGTGTCCTCTATGCCGACAATACCGTTGATCTCATCCTCGTATTCGGCTTCCATCTTCAGCTGACGGATCAGCAGGGCAACAACATCGATCCGATCATAGAGCAGGATGGGGTATTAGCGGTCTGATATGGCCAGGAGGGTTCGGATATGTGCCGAAGCTCGCCGGCCCATAAATCATTCAAACTGACGTAGCAAATGTTCTCGAAACATTGGCTCAATGAAGTTGTACAGACCGCGCCCATGCTTTTCGATAATGGCTTTGGCAATTAGATCATCTATTATCCTTTTTGTCTCATTGGGATTAAATCGTTTATCGTAAGCCTTGCCGCCTGTGGCAAGGTTCCTTAATATTTGACGTGCCTGAACACGTTGACTTATTTCATCCAGTATCTCATCGTAAACTTGCGCCAGGGTCAGTAACGCACGATCATATCCACTCCTTATAGTAGCAGGCGTTAGAAGTTTTTTGCCCGTTTCAAGAACAGCGTAATAAATTTCCGAGCAAACGAGCATGGTATCTTGAGGGTGACCCCCGGTTTTTTGCAGGATCTCAATAACTGTTTCGTTATCAATCGCTATTTTTTGTTCATTGAACTTTCCTCTAATGTATTGAACCCAAGATTCTTGAGGGATGGGAGGGATCGGAAGTATAGTGGCAAACCGGTAGAAGGCTTCTTTCTGATTTGCGAACAAAGTTTTCATCATGCCTTCTTTGGATCCAAGGAAAAGATATGATACATTCTGGTGCCGCTGAAAATAGGAACGTAATTTTTTGTAAATGTCCGTATCCGTAACACGGGAAACATCTTGAAATTCGTCAAACAAGACAACCATATGTTTCTTTTCGTTAATGGCGAGTATTTCTGGTAATCCCAACGCGTAATCCAACAAGTCGTCATCATTAGAGCCACTACGCAACATACTGAAATCAAACTGGAGATCTTCGAGCTTAACTGTCATTTTAGCGGATCCAGCAATAGATTTAACCTGTTTTTTTAATGTGCCAAAAGTTTTCCGAATACCTGTCCTGTTTTCCAGACAAGCATCAATTAAGGAAACGGCAAAATCTCTCTTGTCTGAAAGACGGAAAGAATCTATTGTTGCAGTGTAAGCTCCTTGTCTTTTCATTCGCCTCAAGACTTCGTCTGCCAAAGAAGTTTTGCCTGTTCTCCGGGGACCGGCCAGCATAATGCTCTGGCCGTCAAACAATCTGGTTTCAAGAGAGACGATAAAGTCTTCTCTATCCACAACATCTTTTTCGGAAACCGGACCACCCACGGGAAATAGTTTGCCGGGCAGAAGGAACACCCCCCAGTAATAATATTACCCTGATAGTAATATAATATTACGTAAGGAGTAATATGTCAAAGAGTCATTGGGCCGATTCCCTGAGACTTACTCCTTCCCGGTTGGGGGCTCCCACGGGACAAAAAGGCCGTAGCGGGATCCAATGGGCCCGCCACGGCCTGCAAGATGCAAACGCGAATTGGACTGTCAGGATTTCCACAGCCCGTGGATGGTGCACCACTCTCGGGCCGAAACCTGGTCCGCCTGGAGACAGAAGACGGCCTTGGGCTCGTCGCCCGGTGTCTGGAACTGGCGGTACACCTTCCCATCGGCCAAAAGCTCGATGATGGCGATGTAGTGTTTCTCCTCCATGGGATGGGGGATGCTGCCGACCTTCACCGTAATGGTCGAGCCGCCCTTCTCGATGACCGGCACGTGCTTCTCCATCCCGGTGTCGGAATTCTTTTCCACCAGAAGTTCCATGGTCTCACCGCAGCACACCATGCTGCCCGCCCCGGCATGCACCATCTCCGCCATATTGCCGCAGACCCGGCACCGGTAAATTTGCGATAACTCCGTCAAGTCCAACACTCCCTCTTTGATAATTTTCCGGTTAATTCAAGCGTCCAGACCTATGCCCTTATATTCTACCTAAGAAGTATACTTTCCTGCGGGCAAAGGTAAATTATTCTTAACCTAGTTTTTCTTAGGCCGTCGGGGCCTTCCCTTTCACCGTGCCGAAGGAAAACCGGCCGCCCTCGGCCCGCACCGTCACAGAATCACCCGGGGCCACCTCGCCCTTGATCAGCAGGCGGCTCAAGGGGGTCTCCACCTCTTGCCGGATCAGACGTTTCAAAGGCCTGGCCCCGAAAGCGGGCTCGTAGCCTTTGTGGGCCAGGTAGACGAGGGCTTCCTCCGTCCAGTCGAAATTGACCCCGGTCATCGCCCGGATGTGAACCGCCAGCCGGGCCAGGAGCAACTTGGCGATGTCCTTCATCTGGTCGGCCGTCAGGGCGTGGAAGACCACCGTTTCGTCCACCCGGTTCAAAAACTCCGGACGGAAATGCTGGCGCAGCAGGTTGAGAACCCCTTCCCTCATTTTTTCGTGATCGCCGCCGTGTTCCTGGACGGCCAGGATTTCGTGGCTGCCGATGTTGGAAGTCATGATGATCACCGTATGGCGGAAGCTGACCGTACGACCGTGTCCGTCGGTCAGGCGACCATCGTCCAGAAGCTGCAAAAGCACGTTGAAAACATCATGGTGGGCCTTTTCAATTTCGTCCAGCAGGATGACGCTGTACGGTTTGCGCCGTACAGCCTCGGTCAGCTGACCGCCCTCGTCGTAACCGACGTAGCCGGGCGGCGCCCCGATGAGGCGGGCCACCGTATGCTTTTCCATGTACTCCGACATGTCGATGCGGATCATGTTCCGCTCGTCGTCGAAGAGGGCCGCGGCCAGGGCCCGGGCCAGCTCGGTCTTGCCTACCCCGGTGGGACCCAGAAAGATGAAGCTGCCGATGGGACGTTGGGGGTCCTTGATGCCGGCCCGCGCCCTTAAGACGGCGTCGGCCACCGCCTGCACCGCCTCGTCCTGACCGACGACCCGCTGGTGCAGGACGTCGTCCAGATGGACCAGCTTCTCCTTTTCCCCTTCCAGAAGCTTGCTCACCGGTATGCCGGTCCAGCGGCTCACCACCCGGGCGATGTCCTCCTCATCCACTTCCTCCTTGAGTAGCATGCCGTAACCCTGCTTTTGGGCCAGGGACTCCTCCTCGTCTTTCAGCCGCCTATCCAGGTCGTTCAGCCGCCCGTATTTCAACTCGGCCAGGCGGTTAAGGTCATAGGCCCGCTCGGCCCGCTCCATCTCGCCCTTGGTCTCCTCGATCTCCTTCTTCAGGTCCCTCAGGCGTCCGATGGCTTGTTTCTCCAGTTGCCACTGCGCTTTCATGGATTCGGCCTCGCCGCGCAAGGAATCCAGGGAGGAGCGGATCTTCTCCAGCCGTTCCCGGGAGGCCTGATCCTTTTCTTTCTTCAGCGCCGCCTCCTCGATCTCCAACTGCATGATCCGCCTGGTTATGTCGTCCAGGGCGGTGGGCATGCTGTCGATCTCGGTACGTAGCCTGGCCGCCGCCTCATCCATCAGGTCGATGGCCTTGTCCGGCAGGAAGCGGTCCGCGATATACCGGTCGGAAAGAGTGGCGGCTGCCACCAGGGCCCGGTCCTGGATGCGCACGCCGTGGTGCACCTCGTAGCGTTCCTTCAATCCCCTCAGGATGGAAACGGTGTCCTCCACCGACGGAGGGTTGACCACAACCGGCTGGAAGCGCCTCTCCAGAGCGGCGTCCTTTTCGATGTGCTTGCGATATTCATCCAGGGTGGTCGCGCCGATGGCGTGCAGTTCCCCCCGGGCCAACATGGGCTTCAATAGGTTCGAAGCGTCCATGGCCCCTTCCGCCGCGCCGGCTCCCACCACGGTGTGCAGTTCGTCGATGAACAGGATAACTTTACCGGCCGAAGTTTGTACTTCCTTGAGGACCGCCTTCAAGCGCTCCTCAAATTCGCCCCGGTACTTCGCACCGGCCACCAGGGCCCCCATGTCCAGGGCGATGATCTGCTTGTCCTTCAACCCTTCGGGTACATCCCCGGCCACGATGCGCCGGGCTAACCCCTCCACGATCGCTGTCTTGCCCACCCCCGGCTCGCCGATCAGGACCGGGTTATTTTTGGTCCGCCGGGATAGGATTTCGATCACCCGCCTGATTTCATCATCCCGGCCCACCACCGGGTCCAATTTACCCTCGCGGGCCAGAGCGGTGAGATCCCGGCCGTATTTCGCCAAAGCCTCATACGTTTCTTCCGGATTTTCACCGGTTACCCGCTGATTACCCCGCACAGAACGCAGGGCGGTCAGGAAAGACTCCCGGGAAAGACCCAGACGGCGGAAGAGGCCCTTTAAGTCGTCCTCCCCCTGCTCGATCATCCCCAGGATTTCGTGCTCGACGCTAATGAACTCGTCTTTCATGAACTGGGCTTCTTTTTCGGCCTGGCCCAGCACCCGGGCCAGAGAAGAGCTCATGCGCAGGCTACCCTCGGATCCGCTGCCGGTTACCGCGGGAATGCGGCGTAACAATTCCTCAATCCCGGAGCCCAGAGCCCGGGGATCCACCCCGGCACTCTCCAGAAAACGCAGTCCGATACCCTTTTCCTGCTGCACGATGGCCGCCAGGAGATGCTTCGCGCTGATCTCCTGGTGGTGTCTTTCGGCAGCGATGGTTTGGGCCCCGGTCAGGGCTTCCCTGGCCTTCTGGGTATAGTGGTTGATATCCATTTTTCATCCCTCGCAGACAAGAATAGTGGCTTTAAAAACCAAGCTGGCGGCGCAGACGTTCGTTTTCCCGTTGCAATTCCTCCAGCCGGCCCAGCATTTCCATGATTACGGCCGCCCCGGTCAGGTTCACTCCGAGGTGCCGGCGCAACCGGGTCATCCGCAGAATATTGTGCAGGTGCTCCACCCGGACGGTACCCTCCTGAATATCCACGCAGCCCATCTGGACCAGTTTTTGCAACGTTAAGGGAGATATCTTTTCCCGGTCAACGGGCAGCCAGATTTCCTCCGCCGGTGAAAAAGTCCTTTGACAAAACTTGATGTAGAACTTCATTTGGTTTCACCCCCAGGTGCAGGCCTCAGTGCGGCCAGTTGACGGTAGAGATCAAGCTCGGACTCGCGCAAGTCCTCCGGCAGATCGATGACCACTTTTACGTACTCGTCCCCGCGTCCGGTCTGGTCCGGCCAGCCCTTGCCCTTGAGACGCAGCTTCGTTCCCGCGTGAACCCCTGGAGGCGCCTTCATCCAGACGGGGCCGTCCAGGGTCGGCACCGCCACCCGGTCGCCCAGAGCGGCCTGGTCCGGCCGCAACACCACCTCTGTTTCCAGATCGGGGCCGGTCAAGACGAACGCCGGGTGAGGCGTCAGCCGAACCGTCAGGTACAGGTCACCCCGTTTTCCTCCGGCCATACCTTCACCGCCCTGGCCGCGCAGGCGGATCCGGCTGCCATCCCGCACTCCCGGCGGTATCTTGATGGACAGCGTGGTTTGGGTACGACTCACCCCGGTGCCGCCGCAACGGGCACAAAAACTCTCCCCGGCCCGGCCGGTGCCCCCACAGGCGCCGCAAACCGCGCCTGCCGCCAATTGGACTGTCTTTTCCCCACCCTGATAGGCCTCTTCCAGCGTCAAGGCGATTTCCGTCTCGCGGTCCTCCCCCTTTACCGGCCCGCGGGGCCGGCGGCGGCCTCCAGCCGTGAATTCGCCCGTGGTAAATCCCCCGCCACCGCCGAACAGAGTCTCGAAGAAGTCGGAAAACCCGCCGGAAAAACGCTCTCCTCCCTGGTAGAAATGCGCATTCCCCATATCGGGAGGCGGCTCGAAGTCCTGGCCCATTTGCCAGTTGGCTCCCAGCCGGTCGTACTTGGCCCTCTTTTCGGGGTCAGACAAGACCTCGTAGGCCTCGTTGATGCGTTTAAACTTTTCCTCGGATTCCTTCTTCTTGTCCGCGGTTTGCAGATCGGGGTGGTACTGGCGGGCCAGCTTGCGGTAACGGGTCTTAATCTCCTTGGCCTCCGCGTTCCTGGCCAACCCGAGTATTTCGTAATAGTCCTGAAAACGCACGCTCATCTGTTCATCCGTCACCTTTCAAATCGAGCCGGTCTACCTGGGTCTACAGCCGCTATTGTCTCTCAAACCAGGCACCACTAACAAATCCGTTCCTTGGGGTTCCTCTCTTTCGCCGGGTGGGCATCTTTTGGAAAATGGGCCCAATAATAGAATACCATAAGTGTCAAGAGTTACGCAAGATGCTGTCAGTCTCTGACCGGGAACCACACAAATTTGTTGACAACTCAATGTAAACATATTAATATTTAGCTAGTTAACTTATATTGGCCTGGGGAGGTGTACCGCCCGTGGACCAAAACTGGCCGGAGGACCCCCTTTTCCTGGAGCCCTACCACACCCACCTGGACTCGATGGCCGCCAAATATCCCGGCCTGGCGGCGACCGACCTGCCCGGGGAAATGGCCGTATTCAGCATCCTGCGGACGGGCAGCCTGATCCTCAACACCGTCTCGCACAACCTGGCCCGCTTCGGCATCTCGGAAAGCGCGTTTAACATCCTGACGTTGTTGGCCACCCGGCCGGAGGGACTAACCCAGACCGAGCTCAGCCGGTACCTGATTGTATCCCGGGCCAACATTACCGGTCTGGTCGACCGCCTGGCCGGCAAGAACCTGGTCGAAAGGCAGAATGACCCAAGGGACAGGCGAGTGAGCCTGGTTAACATTACTGCCCGCGGCCAAAGCCTCCTGGAGCGCATACTTCCGCAACACTACCGTTTTATGAACAGACTACTCGCCAGCCTCCAGACCCAGGACAAAGAGCAATTGATCCGCATCCTGGCCCAAGTGCGCCGGCTCCTGCATGACCTCCCCGCGAACGATTCGGCCCCCGTTTAAAAGGGGGTTTGGGAAAGCAGAAGGTTTTTTTCAAAACTTTTTTGGAAAGGCGGGCCCGAACATGGCCGAAGACCGTCTCTGGACACGGGATTTTCTCCTGGCCGACTTCACCGGCTTCCTTGTTTTCGGCAGTTTCTACTATCTAATGTCCACCCTGCAGTACTACGTCATCGGTCTGGGCGGCAACGTGGCCGCGGTGGGCCTGGTTCAGGGGGTCTTCGTCATCGTGGCCGTCCTGCTGCGGCCCATGGTGGGCAACCTTCTGGACAACCGCGGACGGCGCCGTTTTCTCCTGCTCGGCATCGCAATCATTGTGGGTTCCTTCCTCGTCTATCCCATGGTGCCCCAAGTCTGGTGGATCCTGGCCGTCCGGATGCTGCACGGTGTCGGCTGGGCCTTCGCCACAACCGCCGTGAGCACCATGGTGGCCGATGTCGTGCCTCCCCGCCGGCGCGGTGAAGCCATGGGCTACTACTCCAACTTCATGGACGTGGCCATGGGAGCCGGTCCCTTCATCGGGGTGCTTCTCCTGCAGTTCGGCGGTTATCAGGCCGTCTTCATCGGCGCCGCGATCACCCTGTTGCCCGCCCTGGGCACCGTCGGGGCGATCAAGGAATGCTACCAGCCCCCTCCGGCCCCGGTGAAGAGGCCTCTCTTGAGCCGCCCGGCCCTTCTCCCCGGTTTGGTCATGATCACCGCCAGCATCGGCTACGGCACCGTGGTGACCTTCATACCCACCCTGGCCACCGCCAGGCACATAGCCGGCACCTTCCTGGGAGTTTCGGACTACGCCTTCTTCTACATCGCCTATGCCGCCACCCTGATCCTGACCCGCGGTCCCTGGGGGCGGATCTCCGACCGGTATGGCCGCCAGGCGGCCATCATCCCGGGCCTGCTCCTGATGGCGGCCGGCACCTTCACCCTGGCCCTAACCCGGAGCTTTCCCATCCTGGTTATGGCCGGCATTATCTACGCCGGCGGCTTCGGCTCCGCCCAGCCGGCCATCATGGCCTGGACGGTGGACCGCGCGGGCCGAAGCAACTTTGGCGCCGCCATGGGCACCTTCTTTGCCGCTTTTGACGGGGGTATCGGCATCGGAGCCATGGCCATGGGAACGCTGATTCAGCATTTCTCGTACAGCCTGGCCTTTGACATCGCCAGCGTTTTGAGCCTGATCGGTTTCTCCATCTACCTGGCCGACCGCACTGGAAGGCTGACGGGTTCCGGTGTGAACAGCAAACCGGCCGTGTCGTAACCCATCCCCACGCGACCGTGATCCATAGACAGATAGCGTCTTCCCGGCGGGCCCTCCAGGCCCGCCTTCCTTGTATTTCTGAAAGTATTTTTACCGCAGAGGCATTAGCCAGTGCGGCTATTGACGGCAGAGCTTTTTCGGGGCATGATTCTCCCACGCCCGGGGATTTCAATTAACACCGGCGAAGTGGGTCCCCGGCGGATCGCCGCCAGCAGCCCCGGCCACGAACAAGAGTTTTGCCTTGACCGAAGGCCGTGCACTGATATAATGATAACACAAAGAACCGGGGCTGCATCGTAAGGAGGGTCGACCGTGGACGAGATCAAGGAAACCGCCCTGCCCTACCGCAGTGGGAAGTACACCTATGAGGACTACGCCAAACTGCCGGAGAGCCCGCGTTACCAGCTGATCGGAGGTGATTTGGTCTTGACGCCTTCCCCGAAACCTTATCACCAATCTGTCCTGTCGAACCTCAACCGCCTGATGGACAGTTTCGTTCTCGAAAACGACCTGGGCATCGTGCGTTTCGCTCCGCTCGACGTGTACCTGAACAAGAAGGAGACCTACCAGCCGGACATCATCTTTATCGCCAGGGACAGGCTGGATATCTTCGGCGAGGACAAGATCGAGGGGGCCCCCGATCTTGTGGTGGAGATTCTCTCCCCCACCACCGCCCACGACGATCGAAATGCCAAGTTCAAGAACTACGAAAAATACGGTGTGCGGGAATATTGGATCGTCGACCCCAAGGAAAAGACCGTGGAAATATTCGTCCTGAAGGGCGAGAGATTCCTCCCCGTCCAGCGGGTCACAGGTTCAGGTACGGCAGAATCAGAGG
>DATKUX010000190.1:0-24720 GCA_035530395.1 Spirochaetia bacterium | reverse complement strand
AATGCTTTCTGATGCTAAGGAGCAAAACGTGCACCCCCAAGAGAAGATTAATGGTATTTAATACCATCACTTCTATTTTTGGGGCGTGCAGAAAACGTCAAGTCCTATTATGCTTTGTTGTGGGTAGTTACTTACGGTTATCGAGCATTATCACGAAATCTTGCAAGTAATCATCGTTTTTCGTCCCTGAAGGTGCCCGGGGATGAAAAAGATAGAGCCCTCTTCTGAGGGCTTGATACCAAAGGGTTGGGAGTTTCCGAAAGTAGTCCCTATTAAAATGGGGAGGATGCGGCGGCCTTGTTCTCAACGAACGCGTGAACGCCCTTCGCTCTCTGAGGCGTCCGGCCGTCAGAGCCGTTGGCGGTTTCATCGCCGGCCACTAGTCCGGTGTCGACCCCTTCTGGACCGCCCGACCCCTTTCGCTTCGGCATAACCAATGCACCTCCGCTCCCAGCAGACCGGTACACAATTACCCGCCTGCGCATGACGTCCTCCTTGATGTACCGGTCGAGCCCGCGTATATCAACGACATCGACTTGGCGGCGGAACAACGCCGCAAGGTCTCTCCTCAGGGCGAACCAGCTGTATTGGTCCAGAAAGAGAGTCCTCACCGGAGTGTCCGGCAGGAACTCGACCAGCACGTCCACATCGCTTCGAGCCGGATTGAAGTCGTCCCGGATGACGGAACCGAAGAAAGACAGTTCGGCGATGCGGTATGTCTCGCACAGCCGGAGAAAGGTTTGCTCGTCGAACGAGATCGGCAGTTCGTCGACGGCCATAGCGGTCGGCATAACAGAACCACCTTCTAAACAATAAGGTAAATGCCGTATTAAACGCATTGCGCGGTTATTATTTGCCTGAAATATTGTAACAATATTTCACCAAAGAGGCAAGTATCCATTCCAAAGGAGCTTCTGAAAGTTCGCACACCAGTTCAAAAAGGCTATAGTCGATGGCCGCCGGTTATCCATCGCCCTTCCCTTTTACCCGTGTTCCGGACAGACCAGTCGTCCGTCGACATGGGGCGTAAGTCGGGTGGTAGGCTTCCCGCACAGCGGACACACCGGCAGTTCGATCCGGGAAGCAAGAGGATTGTAGATCAGCGTGGTGCTAAAGAGACGGTCCTTGCTCTGCGCCTCCACCTGGAGGTGCAGCCGCGGCAAATAGCAGGCCACCAGGTGGTCCAGCTTGAGTTCCACAGCCATGGCGTAACGCTCCAGGCAGTCTTTCTCGCGGCGCTGCCAGTCGGCCCGGACCGCTTCCAACTGCTTGGCGAGGCGTTCCTTCTTGGCCGGGTCCCCGGCTGACTCCAGCTTTCGCTCTGTTTCCCGCACCGTCTGCCCGTAATAGGTGCGGACTTTATCCAACTCCAGGGTCAGTTGCCGGGTGGCCCGTTGCTGCAGGTCAGAGGCCCTTTCCCTCGCCGCCAGGTCCGCCTGGCGGCAGGCCGCTCCGTAGACCTGATCCAGAGGAAGACCTTCCGCCCGCCCCATTTCATACTCCGGTTCCGCCACCGGTACCACGCCGCCCCACCAGCGGTCGAAATCCGGAACCGCAAGGCCGGTGAACCCGTCCATGGTCACCGGGATCAGTTCCTCCGTCCGCTCGAAGGAGTGGAAGACGGCCAGAAAGTAAAAGCGCCAGAAAATGTGCTGAGCCGGCCGCTGGTGGACCACGCGGGGAGGACGGCAGCGCAGGAACTCCACTTTATCGGCGATCTCCCGTTCAAAGCGCCGGTTCTGGTTGAAGCTCAGGGCGGGGCAGTACTCCGCGGCGAAGCGCCCGTATTCGGACGCCAAACGGGCGACACCGTCCAGGAACTGGCTGCCGTAGGTGACGAAGACGGCTTCCGGATTCTCGCGAGCCACCTCGTAGTCGAAGGTCAGCACGAGGTTTTCCCCCAGGCGGGAGACCAGGTCATCCGGAACCAGGGCCTGGACCAGGGCGTACCCGGTCTCCTCCACCAGTCCCCCGGAGCGCGAAAGAAAGCCGGTCACGAAAGACTTGAGATCGGTTTTTACCGGTAGCGTCATGCCTATCCCCTTTTCGCCGTTCGTCAGGCTTCCTCCGGCAGAAGTCCACCCAGGAGGCGGTCATCCAGTTCCTTCACCGCCACATAATGACGGCGGGCCGCCGTCAGCCTCTCGCCCAGGTTTTCCATGCCGGCCCGCATGGTCTCTTCGTTATCAGTCCCGGCCCATATGTCCATGATGATATCCTCAAAGTCCCTCTTCTCCTCCAGGTTGCCCAGGATCATATCCAGTTCCCCCACCACCAGCTGGAACATGTTGATCTTGGCGTCCAGGAGTTCCAGAATCTCGGCTTCCACCGTACCTGCCGCCGCCAGGTTGTAAATGCGGACATCCCGTTCCTGCCCCAGGCGGTGGATGCGGCCGATGCGCTGCTCGATGCGCATCGGATTCCAGGGCAGGTCGTAGTTGACCAGGACGTGACAGAACTGGAGGTTGCGTCCCTCGCTGCCGGTCTCGGTGGAGACCAGGACTTCGGCCTCCCCGGCGAAGAGGGACACCTGCTCCTCTTTCTCGGCTCGCCGCATGCCGCCGTGCAATTCGGCCACAGAGAGTCCCTCCCGGCGCAGGAGACCGGTCAGGTAGCGCTGGGTCTCCCGGAAACCGGTGAAGACCACCGTCTTGGCGCCGATCCCCGCCAGGATGCGCAAAAGGGCGACCGCCTTGGCCTGCCGGGGTGTTTCCCGGGCCTGGGCGACCAGGGAGAAAAACATCTCCCGCCAGTCCGGCGGGTAGCCCTCGCCTGCGGCAAGCTTGTGCAGGGTGGGCAGGACCGCCTCCATACTGCTGCCCGCTTCCCGTTGGAGGGTTTTCAGCACGAACCGGGACGTGCTTTTGGCGGTTTCCCTCCCGTAGTGCTCACGGATGAACGAGGTAAGGCGGCGGTAGAAGAGGGCCTCTTCCGGGGAGGGAGCGACCTCCACCACCTCCGCCCGCCTCCGGGAAGTTATGACGCCGGTTTCGGATCTCCGGTTGCGTACCATGACCTCCCGCACCAGCTTCTTGAGCTCTTCGGTATTGCGGGGCTGCAGGGGATCGCCCCGGGCGATGTACTTCTTCTTGAAGGCGGCGGCCGTCTCCAGTTGTCCCGGCTGCAGTAGGGTGATCAGGTTGAAGAGTTCCTCCAGCTCGTTTTCCACCGGCGTGGCCGTGAGCAGGAGGATATATTTCTTCTTGAGCCGGCTCACCAGCTGGTAGGACTGGGTGCGGCTCTGTTTGAGATGGTGCGCTTCGTCCACGATGACCAGGTCGTAGAACTCCTCCAGCACCATGTCCCTGTGCGGCTCCCGCTTGGCCGTATCCAGAGAGGCGATGATGCGGGGTAAATTGGCCCA
Source organism: Spirochaetia bacterium (assembly GCA_035530395.1). Taxonomy (GTDB): domain Bacteria; phylum Bacillota; class Desulfotomaculia; order Desulfotomaculales; family JAJYZD01; genus JAJYZD01. Next base: position 21,356 of record DATKUX010000190.1, on the reverse strand, counting down.
GGGGCGGGGCGTACTTTTGAAGACGGCCGAGTCGTAAGTCACGAAATCCAGGTTGAACCGGGCCTGCATTTCCTCCCGCCACTGCTCCACCAAGGAGGGCGGGGTGAGGATCAGCACCCGCCGCACCAGCCCGCGCAGGAGGTATTCCAGCATAATGAGGCCAGCCTCGATGGTCTTGCCCAGCCCCACCTCGTCACATAAAAGGGCCCGGCCGCGCAGGTTCTTCAGCACGTGACGCACCGTGGCCAGCTGATAGTCCAGAAGGCGGATATCCCGGGCGGCACTGACGGACATCAGGGTATCGAAGCCGGGGGAGAGCAACAGGGAAAGGGCCTGCCGGTGCAGGTAAAGGTCGGCCGGCGGCGAAGCCGCGCTCCGGGCCGCCAACTGCAGGACAGTCCGGTCCTCCTCCGGCGCGAAGGAGACCGTGACCGGAGGCAGGGAGGGCAGCTCGACAGGAGCGGAAAGCTCCCCCGATCCGGATGTCTGGGCCCGTTTTCTCGTACTGGTTGCCTGGCTTTGCCGACGGCCTGGCGAAGGCTTTTTCCGCTGCCCGGCGGCCAACCCTCCACCGCGCTGTCTCGCTCCGTTTTTCATTATTTGTGTCGTGTTCATCCCGGTTCCTGGCTTTACGCCGGCCTGAAGCACGACCTTATGGACGATTTCCTCAAGCTTATCCTCAGTCATATTGGGCAACTTCCGCCCCGGCTCTTGCCCGGTCACCGCCTCGAAGGCCGAGGGATCGGGACGCAAGAACAGGGTGCCGTCGGCGCCCAGCATCCCGTAGATCTCCTTTTGCTCGGCCAGGGAGACTGTTTCGGCCACTTCCTTGCTCTTCAGCAGGCTGGCCCCGGCGTTGAGGCGGCCGCGAAGCAGGCGGCCTATGCCTAGGTCCACCTTGATATCCCGGCCGCCGTAGGGAGCCAGGAGATTCTGAAGCTCGCCATCCAGCAGGACGTAGCCGGTGTTCAGGAAACTTCGGTTGACCCGGATGGTGAAGATCTGGTTGCTATCCGTATGGAATACCTCCGTGCGGGATCAGAGTGCGAAGGCAGGGAACGTTGCGCCAACCGTGGCGCGGAACTCGGGTGCGTACCCGTTGGGGATTTTCGCCGCCGACCGTGCCGATTCCTGCCGCCAGTCATGATGAACCGCAGACATTCCGAGCGGTCTCGACGACAGGATGCCTGGACAAAATATCACCGGGGACCAAACTTTCTTACTTAAACAAGAAAACACCTTGCAATTGTTGCCAGGCCGTGGTATCATCCAGTCAACGAAATAATGGAAAGGTGGTGTCCGGAATGACCGCCGAAGAGGCCGTCGCATTGGCCCGCCGCGAGGCGGCCGCAGCCGCCGAAGGTGGTTCCGGCAAGCCGCCCTCCAGGCTGTCCCTGCAAACCAGGAGTACGTCGGAGATGTGGGAGGAAATCAGGAACATCCGGCAGGAGCAGCGGGACTTCAGGGCCGCAATCGAATTGCGGGACGCAAAGACCGAGGCTGCTCTGGAGCGGATGCGCTCCGATACCAGGGAGGACATAAAGTCACTCGGGGCCAGTCTTGAGGCCGCCGTGCGCGGCGCATTCGACCAACTCCGCACGGAGTTTAAAGAGGAGATCGGCCAGTTCCGTACCGAGACCAAGGACAACTTCAAAGCCGTGCGCCAGGAGATCGGTCAGCTCCGCACCGAGACCAAGGACGACTTCAAGGCCGTGCGCCAGAACATCAATCAACTCCGCACCGAGACCAAGGACGACTTCAAGGCCGTGCGCCAGGAGATCGATCAACTCCGTACCGAGACCAAGGACGACTTCAAAGCCGTGCGCCAGAACATCGATCAGCTTCGTACCGAGACCAAGGACGACTTCAAGGCCGTGCGCCAGGAGATCGGTCAACTCCGCACCGAGACCAGAGAGGATTTCAAAACACTTCACCAAGAGGTCACGGGCCTGACCAGGTGGTCCATCACCACCATCGTGACCACAGTGATGGCGGCCGCCGCAGTGATAGCGACGGTGGTCGTCGCCCTCGTCAAGCACGCTGGGTAAGAAGAGCGGGTCCCGCTACCCGTCCACTAAGGATTCAAGATAATTCTCAGCCATATCGGCCGGCGTGTTCCACCCCACCAGGACTATTTCCAACAGCGGCTAAAAACAATGCGGAGAAAGCAAATGACGCTTATTCCAGCCCGGGCTTCTTCTCGTCAGCGGCCAAAGAGGCGATGGTATAACGGGATAGTTCGTCGGCCAGCACCTGCTGGACCGAACCCAGGGCCTTGCGCACCGGACAGTAGTCGGCCGCGTGCCGACTACAGAAATCCCCGTCCATGAGACAGTGATTGATGGCCACCGGCCCCTCCACCGCCTCGAAAATGTTCAGGAGGGTGATCTCGGCGGGGTCCCGAAGGAGGACATAGCCGCCTCCCGGCCCCCGCTGAGAGCCTACGATGCCCACAGAGGCCAGGGAACGGAAGATCTTTAAGAGAAAGCGAAGCGGGACACACTGGGCTGCGGCAATCTCGCCGGCTTCCACCATGGTCCCCTTGGGCAGGGTAGCCAGGTAAAGCACTGACCGGACGGCGTAATCGGTAGCGTGCGTAAGCCTCATAGAACTTCCTCCACGGCTTTAGCGATTTTCCGGAACATTGGCACCCGGCGCCGGACGCCTGCTGCGGGTGGGCCGCCGGCCGTAGCGCCGGCGCAAGGCGGGTACTCCGTAGGTAACATATAAAAAACAGATCAACAGACCGCTGAGCAGGTATAACAGAGCCATCTGGTCGGTTAGGAAGACGGAAAGAGCCAGGCCGAAGAAGATGACCGTGGTCACAAGGGGGATTAGACGACTCCGGCCCGCCAGGTAGGGCCGCTCCTTATCCGGTTCCCGCCGGCGCAAGGACAAAACCGCCAGACCGGTCAGGGCGTAGACCAGGGACTCCACCGCCGCCCCCAAATCCACCAGCACGAGGTAGCGCCCGGTAAGGAGCACCGTTGCCGCGACCGCCAGGCCGAGGACGCATACGGTGACGACGGCCGCCCAAGGGGTGAAATAGCGGCTGACCCGGGCCAGAAAGGGCGGCAGGGCCAGTTCGCGGGCCGAGGCGTAGGCGAAGCGGGAGATGCCGATGAGGCCGGCGTTGAACGTGGTGATGGAGGCCCCGACGGACAGGACCACCATCCAGAGCGCCCCGCCCAAACCGAAAACCCGGCGGGCAAAGAGGATTTGCGGGGCGGCGGAATGGGCCAGCACGCTGTGGGGCAGGTAGCTGGACATGGCCATGGTAAACAAGGCATAGACCACAGACAGCATGCCCAGGGCCAGCATCATGCCCCGGGAGATCTGCGGGATCTTGGTGACCTCCTCCGCCAGCGGCGTCACCCACTCGAAGCCAATATAAAGGAAGATACCTACCGCCACGGCCTGGACGAAGCCGCCGGCCGGACCGGGAGAAAGGGGAGTGTGCAGGTGGAAGCCCACGCGCCCCAGAGCGATAACCGCCAGCACCACCAGGGAGATGATCAACGCATAGGTGATGGCGTCCTGAAATCCGCCGGCCAGTTTGACCCCCCGGATGTTGAGGACGCAGACCACCGCCAGCATGCCCACCACCCAGATCAGGGGCGGTATGCCCGGCAGCACCTGGGACAGGGCCGCGGCCAGGACGTAGCTCTCCACCCCGAACACGCTCATAATGACGGCCATGTAGAGGATGGCCGTGGTCAGACCCATCTTGTCGGAAAAGGCACGGGCAAAATAGAGGCGGATGCCCGCCGCCGAGGGATACAGGCCGTTTAGTTCGGAAAAACAGGCCGCGGCGGCAAAACACATCAGGCCGCCGACCAGGATGGCCAGCCAGGCCGAGTCGCCGAGAACCATGGAAGCCACCTGGGCCGCCGCCACAAACGAGGAAGTGGCCAGGGTCAGCCCGGCGCTGGTTGCTACCACCGTACGGAGGGTGAGCACCCTCTTTAACTCAGGCATATCAGCTACCCCAGATCAAGAGTGAAATTATGTCCAGGCGGACAATGTCCTCCTCGGACCCGAAAATCTTAAGAGTCCCATCCATGTAAGGACCGGTGGGGGAGATGTCCCCCCAGAAAAGGTCGGTCAGGATATCGCTTTGGGCCACCACCCTCAGATCGGGCGCATCCGGTGCCCCGGGACGATAGGAGAGTTCCTCCCCCGCCAGGCTGAGGGTGTAGGCATCGGTCAAATCTTCGGGTTGTACCAGGACGATGCGCTGCCAGTCCCGGTTCATTTGTTTCAGACGCTGGTTGTTGTTGTAGCCCTCGCAAAAAGCCTGCAGGCTCTGGGCTATTTCATCGCCGGTCGCCAAGTTATAACCCCCTAGGCGCTAAAATAAGTCAGGCGCGGCTGGTACTCCAGCCTGCGCATCAGGTCCAGGTAATCCTCGCGGGTGGCATCCTCCCAGGCCTTGCCCAGGAAAGCCAGGAAAAGCGCTTCCATGACGTTGGTGCCGAAGGAACGGCCCTCCAGTTCCGGGGTGGTGGTGGCCAGTATGCCCGCCCCCCGCTCTTTAAGGAGTTCCACGTCCTCGCGGGTAGTGGTGTTGGTGAGCACCAGCTGGCCGGCCCGCTGCGGCGGCAGGTAGCGCCGGATCAGGTGGAAGTCGCCGGCGATGACCCGGGCATCCCGGTAGTAGGGTAAAAACAAGGCGGCTTTTTTGTCGTCCACCGTATCCTGCTTTTCGCCGGTCGGGTAGAGGAGGTGAAAGGGCAGACCCGCCATCTGGGGCAGCATCTTAACCGCCAGTTCCTCCAGTTCGACCAGGGTCTTGACCGGGTAGGGCATGCCCGCGACAAAGATCAGGTCCCCGAAGGTGACGTCGCAGCCGCATTCGACCAGGGCCTCGGCCATGCCGAAGCGGTCCAGGGCGCAAACCATCAGTACGGGGAGACCCGGGGCCAATAGTCCCTTCTCCTTGAGGCGGTAGACCGCCTCCCGCTCCAGGGTGTCCTTAAGACCGCTGCCGTCAGCCACCGGAGTCTTTTCCACGACCTGCATCAATTTCAGACCGTCGGCGATGGCAAAGCGGCGGTCCCGCACCCGCAGGTAGATGTCGATGCCGCCCAGGCCGATGGCATCCACCTGCCCGTCCAACTCCCGCAACAGATCCACGGCCCGCTGGAAATCCCCGTCGGTGCCCCGGCGAGTGATCTCGAACCACTCGCCCAGAAACTGGACTTTCACGCTGTGATCCCGCTTCGAGGAGCCCAGGCTGACGCTGACAACCTTCTTCAAACCGCCGCCTCCGTCCCGCGCCCGGTATTTTCCATAATTCATGGTACCACCCCACCATTGTATCCAAAAATAGTCCCCAATACAAGTGCGAAGTGCACAAACTGTGCGCAAAAAACAAAAGGGGCCGGCGGGTCCATACCGACCCACCGGCCGCCCAATTGTCCGGGTCAACTCCGCCCGGCGAGCCCCCGCAGCAGGAAGGCAAACACCGGCCCGGCCTGCTCCGGCAGGGAGTACTTGCCCCGGGCACGCACCCAGTTGGACACCACCTCGTCCATGGCTCCGAAGACCATCTGCCGGATCAGCTTTTTGTTCTGGCCGGGCAGAAATTCGCCTGCAGCCATGCCCTCCTCCGCCAGGGCCTCGATCACCCGGGCGTAGCGGGCCAGAGGGCCGGCAATCGCGGTACGGACGGTATCTTCCGGCTGACGCAGGTGGATCTGGAAGAAGAGTGCCAGGGTATAGTCCCCGCCCAGCCGCTGGAGATGCATATCCACCAACCGCCGGAGTTTTTCGGCCGCGCCCGCTTCGCCAAGTCCGGCGAGTTCCCGCTCCACCCTGGTGGTAAACTCGTCCATCTTCTCCCGAAAGGCCGAGACCAGGAGGTCCTCCTTGTTCCGGAAGTAGAGGTAGACCGTGCCCTCGGCCACCCCCGCCGCCCGGGCGATTTTCACCACCCGGGCGTTGTGGTACCCGTGCTCGCCGAAGACGCGGATGGCCGCCTCGATAATGGCGCGGTACTTGTCGGTGTTTTTCTTCTCGCCGCCCTCTTCTGCAGCCATGACTAGACTACGTACCCCCCGGCTTCACTCACCCGGTCGGCGATTTCCTGGTTCAAAGCGATCAGGTCGCAGGGCTCGTAGCGGCCCAGCCGCTTTAACACCGACAGCTGGGTGCGGAGTTCGTCACCCTCGGCCATATGGGCCAACACCTTCCGGCCCCACAGCTCGATATTGGGGAAGACCGAGTGGACGTAAGCTTTGGCCAGGGACGCTTTGACACCCGGAGCACCATCCCGGCCGGCCGCCTTGAGGGCGCGAGCGACGGCGCTGTCCATCGCGAAGATCTCGATAGCCATGTCGGCCAGATACCCCATGACCTCCTGCTGGTAGGCTATCTTATCCAGGTATTTCTGGGCGGCGGACCCGCCCACCATGAGGAACATCTTCTTAGCCATCTCCACCATCCGCACCTCGGCGGCCAGGACCCCCTCACCGGCGTCCAGGGTCGCGAGGTCGAAGATTTCCCGGCTCAAGGCCTGGGCCGCCTGGAGAAGGGGGATCTGCCCCTTGGCCGCCCGGCGCAGGAGGGTGCCCGGGATGATCAGGCGGTTGATCTCGTTGGTACCCTCGAAAATGCGGTTGATGCGGGCGTCGCGGTAGTAGCGCTCCGGCGCGTACTCGCTGATGTAGCCGTAGCCGCCGTGGATCTGGACCGTCTCGTCCACCACATAGTCCAGAACTTCGGAAGCCAGGTTCTTATTCACCGAACACTCAACGGCGTACTCCTCCATGGCCGTGACGGTTTCCGCCCCGGTGGAGGCGCCGTGCAAGGCATCCTCAAGCAGACCGGCCGTGCGGTAGACCGCGCTCTCGGCCGCGTAGGTGCGGGCGGCCATCTGGGCCAGCTTCTCCCGGATCAGGCCGAACTTGATGATGGGAGTCTTGAACTGCTCGCGCCCCGCCGCATAGCGCACGGCCACCCCCAGGGCCGCCTTGGCAGATCCCATGGCCCCGGCCGCCAGCTTGAAGCGGCCGATGTCCAGGACACCCAGGGCCACCGAGGCGCCGCGGCCGGCTTCGAAGAGCAGGTTCTCCACCGGCACCGGGGCGTCCTCGAAGATCAGGCTGCAAGTCGAAGATCCCTTGATGCCCATCTTGTGTTCCTCAGCCCCGGTGGAAAAGCCGGGCGTGCCGCGCTCCACGATGAAGGCGGTGAACTTCTCACCGTCGATCTTGGCGAAGACGACGAATACTTCCGCCGTACCCCCGTTGGTTATAAACATCTTTTCGCCGCTCAGGAGGTAGTGTTTGCCGTCCGGGCTCAAAACGGCCTTGGTCCGGGCGGCCAGGGCATCCGACCCGGCACCCGGCTCGGTCAGGCCGAAGGCGGCCAGTTTTTTGCCGCTGGCCAGATCGGGCAGGTAGCGCTTCTTCTGTTCCTCGGTGCCGAAGAAAACGATGGGCAGAGTGCCGATGCCGGTGTGGGCCCCCTGGGCCACGGCGAAGGAGCCGCCCATAGAGATGTTCTCGGTGATGATGGTGGTAACGATCTTGCTCAGGCCGCCGCCGCCGTACTCCTCGGGAATGTCCGCGGACAGGATGCCCAGTTCACCGGCCTTTTCCATCAGGCTTTTCATGAGGCCTTCCTTCTGAGCCTCCATGTCGTCCGTAACCGGCATTATCTCGTTTAGGGTAAAATCGGCCACCATATCGGCCACCATCCGGTCCTCCTGGGAGAAGTCCTCCGGCGTGAAGACGGATTGCGGATCGGTAACCTCGATCAGGTAGGAACCACCCTTGGTCATCTTAAAGCCAACCCCTTTCCCCTTAGCCTACTCTTTCCAAAACCGCGGCCGCACCCATGCCGCCGCCGATACACATGCTCACCAGGCCGTAGCGCCCGCCGGTGCGGGCCAGGCCGTGCACCAGAGTCGTGGTCAGCTTGGCCCCGGTGCACCCCAGGGGGTGACCCAGGGCGACAGCCCCGCCGCAGACGTTGACCCGCGCCGGATCAAGCCCCGTTTCCCGGATAACGGCCAGGGCCTGGGAGGCAAAAGCCTCGTTCAACTCGACCAGGTCCAGGTCTTGCACACTCAGACCGGCCATTTTCAGGGCTTTGGGTATAGCCACCACCGGCCCGATACCCATCACTTCCGGTTCCACGCCGCCTACGGCATAGGAACGGAAAACGGCCAGGGGCTTGACGCCCAAGGTTTTGACCATCTCCCCGCTCATGACCACCACCGCGGCGGCCCCGTCCGAGGTCTGGGAGGAATTGCCCGCCGTGACGCTGCCGCCCGCCTGGAAGACCGGTTTGAGCGAGGCCAGGGCCTCCAGGGTCGTTTCCCGCCGCACGCCCTCGTCGGCGGCAAAGAGGGAACTCTTGACTTCGACGCCCCGTTTAGCCGGCACAACCTCCTCAACGGTGACCGGCAGAATTTCCTTCGCAAAGTAGCCGGCGTCCTGGGCGGCGGCCGCCTTCTGATGGCTGGCCAGGGCAAAGGCGTCCTGCTCGGCGCGGGTCACCCCGTACCGGGCGGCTACCCGTTCGGCGGTCAGGCCCATGGACATATAGACCGCCGGAAAATTGTCCACCACGTACGGGTTGGGGGCGGGCTTGTTGCCGCCCATGGGCACCAGGCTCATACTCTCCAGCCCGCCGGCCACCATTATTTCCGCCATCCCGGCCATCACCCTGGTAGCGGCTATCGCGATGGCCTCCAGGCCCGAAGCGCAGAACCGGTTTATCGTCGCACCCGGCACGGTGACCGGCAGCCCCGCCCTTATAGCCACCACGCGAGCCGCATTCATACCCTGCTCCGCCTCCGGAAAGGCGCAACCCAGGACCAGGTCCTCGATCAGGGCCGGATCCAGACCCGCCACGCGGGCTATCGCTTCGTTGACCACCGCCGCGGCCAGGTCGTCCGGTCGTGTATTCCTCAGCTTGCCCCGTCCCGACTTGCCCACCGGCGTGCGGACGGCACTAACCACATAAGCTTCGCGCATCCAGTGCTCCCCCCTTAATTCCGGAGTGGCTTGCCCGTTTTCAGCATGTGCCTGATGCGGGCCTGTGTTTTCGGTTCACCAAGGAGACTTAAGAAACCCTCTCTCTCCAGGTCGAGGATGTATTGTTCGCTGACCACCGTACCAGGGGTGACCGGGCCGCCGCAGATGACGTTGGCTACCTGTGAACCCACCCGGAAGTCGTATTCGCTGATGAAGCCGCCTTCCTGCATTCCGTAGAGGGCCGTCTTGAGAGCGGCGATACCGGCCCGGCCCGTCACCCGCACCTGCCCCGGATTGGAAGGACGGTAACCGACCCGGGCCAGTCCCAGGGCGGTTTCCTTGGCCTCGTAAATGAGCCGATCGGGATTGGCGGTAATCTGGTCGGATGGCCTCAGGTAACCCAGCTTTACTGCCTCCGGCGCGCTGGTCGATACCCGGGCGGTCGCAATGTTCTGAAAGGCCTGGGCCACGAAAGGCGTGGGGTCGACATTGACGTTGGGCGAAGGGTCAGGCACGTGTTCCATAGCCCGGAACAGCAATTCCTTGACGCCGCCGCCCGCCGGTAACAGACCCACCCCTACTTCCACCAGGCCCACGTAACTCTCGGTCAAGGCCTGCACCCGGTCGGAGGCCAGGCACATTTCCAGGCCGCCGCCCAGGGCCATCTGGAAGGGAGCGGCCACCACCGGCCGCAGGCAGTACTTGAGGGCCAGCCCGGCATTCTGGAACTGCCGGACCGCTACATCCAGCAGGTCCCAGTTGTCGTCCTCCGCTTCCATCATGATCATAACCAGGTTGGCCCCCACGGAAAAGTTGCGTCCGTGGTTGGCCAGCACCAAAGCCGCGAAGTTAGCCTCGACCTCTTGGACCGACCGCATGATCATCTGCTCGATGTCGGCACCGATGGAATTCTCCTTGGAGTGAAACTCGAGGCAGGCCACACCGTCGCCGAGGTCGACCAGGGAAGCGCCGCTGTTGCCGAAGACGGTCTTGCCTGTCGCCTTCAAGTCCGGCAGGAAGATGAAGTCCGGCCTGGTCTCTATCACCTTGCTGGCGCCGGTGGCGGGATTGTACGCGTAGCGGGTGATCCCGTCCGTCCGGTAGAAGGATTTCACGCCGTCGGCCAGCATCCGGGAAAGCCCGTCCGGAACGGCCACCCCTTCGGCGGTCAAACGTTTGACGGTATACTCCACTTGAATCGCGTCCCACAGCTCGAAGGGCCCCATGCCCCAGTTGAAGCCCCAGCGCATGGCCTGGTCGACAGCGACGATATCGAAGGCCAGTTCCTCCCACTTTTCCAGGGAATAGAGCAGGACGTTTTGCACCAGGCGCCAGACAAACCGGCCGGCCCGGTCCTTGGCGTTCAAGAGGGCTTTTATCCGTGCCGCTGGATCAGGCAGTTGGCGCGCCGCCTCCAGTGCGGGCAGCTTGGCCTTGGCCTGCGGCCGGTATTCCATGGTGCCGAGATCCAGGGCGTGAATCCCGGCCTTGTCCTTGCGGTAGAAGCCGCCACCGGTCTTGTCGCCCAGAAGTTTCCCCGCCACCATCCGGTCCAGGATGTCCGGCGGCCGGAAGGCTTCCCGTTCCGGGCCGTCCGGTAGGGCATCGTAGGTGTTTTTGGCCACGTGCCACAGGATATCGACGCCGACCATGTCCAGGGTACGGAAGGAAGCGCTTTTCGGCCGGCCCAGGATGGGGCCGGTCAGGGCGTCCACTTCCTCGATGGTAAACCCTTCTTCCACGGTGGCCCGGAGCGTATCCATCATGCCGTAGGTACCGATCCGGTTGGCAATGAAGTTGGGGGTATCTTTGGAAAGGACCACGCCCTTGCCCAGGACGCGGTAGCCGAAGTCCATCATGTAGTCGACCACTTCCGGCGCGGTGGCCTTACCGGGGATTATTTCCAGGAGGCGCATGTACCGGGGCGGGTTGAAGAAATGGGTTCCCAGAAAATACCGGGCCGCCGGCCCGGGCAGGGCCTCCGCAATGGCGTTTACCGGCAACCCGGATGTATTGGTGCTGATGATGGTATCCGGCCGGGTTGCCGCGGCCACCCGGCCCAGCAGTTCCTTTTTCAGGGCCAGGTTTTCCACCACGGCCTCGATCACCCAGTCAACCCCGGCCAGAAGCCCGAGGTCGTCTTCCAGATTACCCGGTGTGATCAGGGAAACCCGGTCAACCCGGTAAAGGGGCGACGGCCTGGTCTTTTTGAGGCGTTCTATGGCGCCGGCGGCCAGCCGGTTACGCGTGAAGCGGTCTTGACTCTCCTCCCCCGGGGGAACGATGTCCAGAAGAAGGGTGGGGATACCTACGTTGGCCAGATGGGCGGCTATCGCACTGCCCATCACGCCGGCCCCCAATACTGCCGCCTTCCTAATAGGTCTTAAAGTCATGGATCGATCCGGTGAAAGCCGGATCTTACACCTCCTCGCCTTTCCTTGCCTGTGCGTCGCTCTCCTCGCGCAGAACCCGCCGCAAGGCCTTACCCACCATGGTCTTGGGCAGTTCGCTGCGGAACTCCACCTGGCGCGGTACCTTGAAGGAGGCTATGTGCTCGCGCAGAAAACTGATGAGTTCATCCGCACTCAGGCTCTCGTTTTCCTTCAGGACCACAAAGGCCTTGACCGTTTCACCCCGGTAGGGGTCGGAAATGCCCACCACCGCCGCTTCCTTCACCTTGGGATGTTCGTAGATGACATCCTCGACCTCCCGCGGGTAGATGTTGAAACCACCGGCGATGATCAGGTCCTTCTTACGGTCCACCACGGCGAAAAAGCCGTCCTCATCCATGGTGGCCAGATCTCCGGTGTAGAGCCAACCGTCCCGCAGGACCGCCGCCGTCTCCTCCTGCTTGTTCCAGTATCCCTGCATCACCTGCGGCCCCTTGACCACCATTTCCCCGACTTCACCGGGGCCGAGTTCCCGGGTCCCCGTCTCGGCATCCACAATGCGGGCCACGGTATCGGACACCGGCAAGCCGATTTTGCCCCCCCGGCGCACTTCGCCCAGAGGGTTTAAGTGGGTAACCGGCGAGGCCTCGGACAGGCCGTAGCCTTCTACCAGGGTGGCCCCGGTCAGCTCCTCGAAGCGGCGCTGCACCTCGGGCGGCAGCGGCGCCGACCCGGAAAGACACCCCTTGACCGAGCTGATATCGGCCTTTTCCACACCCGGATAGTTATTCACCGCCACGTACATGGTCGGGGCACCGGGGAAATAAGTTACGCGGTGTTTGGCGATGGCCGTCATCACCTCACCCACCTCGAAGCGAGGCAGAATCACCTGTTTGGCCGCCAGGGCCACCGCCAGGTTCATGGCGGCCGTCATGCCGTAAACGTGGAATAGCGGCAGGACGGTGAGCATGACCTCCTCCCCCTTGCGGGGAGAAAGTGGCGTCATCGCCGCCAGCGCCTGCAGGGTGTTGACCACCAGGTTACGATGGGTCAGCATTACCCCCTTGGGATCCCCGGTGGTTCCCCCGGTATATTGCAGGATGGCCAGTTCCTCCAGGTCGACCGGAGGCAGTTGGAGGTTGGGACTGGCGGCTATGATCTGCTCGAACACCTCCACTCCTTCGCCGGCTGGCTGGAAGGTCGGCACGAAGTCGAATGCCACCACCCGCTCCACCCCGGTGGCCGCTTTGGTGGCCAGAATGAGAGGCAAAAGCGGCTTGTAAACCACGACGGTTTTAGCCCCGGAATCATTGAACAGGAAGGTCAGTTCCCTGCCCCGGTACATGGGGTTGGTCTGCACCACGACCGCTCCCGCCATGAGGGCCCCAAAAAAGGCGATTTCCCACTGCGGGCAGTTCGGGCCCATTATGGCTACCCGGTCCCCTTTTTGTACGCCCAGATTGACCAGGGCGGCCGCAAAGCGACTGACGTAACCGTAGAACACACTGTAGGTCACAGGATTGTCGTAAAAGCTAAGGGCCTCTTTTTCCGGATAGTCCCGGGCAGCCTGCCTGAGCAGGTCCGGCAACACCACCGGCGGGTATTCCAAGTGTTCGGGCACGCCCGGAGGATAAGATTTCAACCAGGGATAGGGGTAATCCATAACCAAATACCTCCTCGCTTAAACAGCGCTTCCCGGCGCTGTGAGTGCTTTGCGGAGAATCATCCTCCCCTCCAAGGTGACTGAGTGTTCATTCATTATCTAGCTTACAGCTAGATCCCCGGCCTGTCAATTCCATTCAGGCCAAAAATGCAGCCGCTGGGGGTCGAATATCGACCATCCAGGTCGGTAGGGTGTCACCGTAACCCCCGGTACCCCTCCGGCATAGCCTGGAGCAAGGAAATGCGAGGTGATAGGCGGCTATGTACCCTGAACACCTGATCTGGGTAAGTGCCAGCCGCAAGATGTCCGCGGCTTTGAAAAAGCATTTGTGCGATAACTGCAGGGCCAACGGAAAAAAAACTGCCCTGCAAAGGCTGATTCCCCGCGGCGAGTTCCGCGTCCCCGTCATAGTGCAAATGGAGGGGAAAAACTACGACCAGGACCTGGTCCGGATGACAGCCGGTCATAGGGATCTGACTTTTAACCACCACCTGCCCCTCATTAAATCTTTTGCCGCCACCGCAGGCCTGGAGGCCCTGAAAAAGCTGGATGGCAACCAAGCCGTGCGGCGCATTTGGCTGGACCGGCCCGTGCACACCAACCTGGACATAGCCGTACCGGCGGTGGAAGGAAACGCCGCCTGGAAACAGGGCTACAGCGGCAAAGGAGTGGTGGTGGCCGTCGTGGATACGGGCATCCATCCCCACCCCGACCTGGTCCGGCCGACTAGCCGGATCGTGGCCTTCCACGACCTGGTGGGCGGCAGGAGAGTTCCCTACGACGACAACGGCCACGGCACCCATTGCGCCGGAATCATCGCCGGGAACGGCAGAAGCCTGCGGGGCCGCTACCGCGGCATCGCGCCGGAGGCCGGTCTGGTCGGCGTAAAGGCACTCGACAAGGACGGCGGCGGCCTTCTCTCCACAGTCATTGCCGGCATCGACTGGTGCCTGGCCCAAAAGGACGCCCTCAAAATCCGGGTCATCTCCCTGTCGCTGGGCAGCCCGGCCACCGCTTCCTACCGGGACGACCCGGTGGCCATCGCCGTGGGGACTGCCTGGGCCGCGGGGCTTGTGGTGGTAGCTGCCGCCGGCAACGACGGCCCGGCCGGCCGCACCGTCGAGTCGCCAGGCTACTCTCCGGCCGTTATAACCGTAGGAGCGGAGGACGATCACCGGACGATTCCTCCCGACGACGATACCATAGCCTCTTTTTCCAGCCGGGGACCCACCAGGGACGGACTGGCCAAACCCGACGTAGTCGCACCGGGCGTCGGCATCGTTTCCCTGCGCACCCCGGGCTCGGTTCTGGACCGCAATAACCCCCGCTTCCGCGTGGCCCGCTATTACTTTTCCCTTTCCGGCACCTCCATGGCCACCCCGATGTGTGCCGGGCTGGCCGCCCTGATCCTGGAGGCGAAGCCGGAACTGACCCCGGACCAGGTAAAAGGAGCCATCACCCACAGCTGCCGCGACCTGCGTTTCGACCGCCCGGACCAGGGTAACGGGCTCTTGGACGCACGGGACGCCGTGGGCACATCCCGGGTGGTTTACTAACGGCACCGCGGATTGAACCGGAACCTGACGTGCCTCCCCCCGGGCGAAGAGAAACCGTTTTGTAAGGTAGCCTCCCGCAACGGGGGTTTTTCTTTACCCGCTTATACGCCGGATTCTCCATTACCAAAAGTCTGGACGCCGCCCCAAACCCCGGTTTATAATTAATGACGAGTATGCAGGAGGTGGGGTTCTTTGCGCATAGTGATCATAGGCGGCGTGACCGCCGGTCCCAAGGTGGCCGCCCGGGCCCGGCGACTGTTGCCGGATGCGGACATCACCATTATCGAACGCGGCGGACTCATTTCCTACGCCGGCTGCGGCCTGCCTTATGTCGTCAGCGGCCAGATCCGTGATATCAACCAGCTTTTCATCACCTCCTACGGTGCTAAGCGGGACGAGCAATATTTCGCTAATGAAAAGGCGGTCCGGGTCCTCAGCCGCACCGAAGCAACAGCCATCGACCGGAACAAGAGGGAGGTAGCCCTTACCAGCCTGGAAAGCGGGGAGACATACACCATCCCCTACGACAAGCTGGTCCTGGCCACGGGAGCCGGTCCCTTCGTTCCACCCCTACCCGGCCTGGAGTTAAAAGGAGTGCACCGCCTCAACAACCCCGAAGACGCCCGGGAGTTGGCTGACCAGCTTACAGCAGGCCAGGAGGCGGTCATCATCGGCGCCGGCGTAGCCGGCATGGCAGCGGCGGCCGCCCTGATCAAACGCAAGCTGGCCGTATCCGTCGTCGAAGCGCAGGAGCAGATCCTGCCCGCCATGCTGGACCGGGATCTGGCGGCCCTCCTGGCCTACCGTCTGGAGGAAGTCGGCCTCGAAATGCACACGGGCCGGCAGGTACTGGGCTTGGAGGGTGACGCAGAGGGTAAGGTGACCAGGGTGACAACCGACCAGGGTTCCCTGGCTGCCGAACTGGTCATCATAGCCGTGGGCGCACGTCCCAACGTGGAACTGGCCCGCCGGGCCGGCCTGACCATCGGCGTAACCGGAGCTGTCGCGGTCAACGCATACCTGGAGACCAGCGATCCCGACATTTACGCCGTGGGCGACTGCGTGGAAAACCGGCACCTGGTTTCCGGGCAGCCGGTATACCTGCCGCTGGCCGGCACGGCCGGCAAGCAGGGGCGGGTGGCCGGGGACAACCTGGCCGGACGGCGGACGACTTTTAAGGGCGTACTGGGCACCTCGGTCATGAAGATTATGGATTGGAACGTAGCCTGCACCGGCCTGGGAGAGGACCAGGCGCGCTCCCTCGGCTACGAGACGGTTTGCGCCGTGAACGCAGCCCACGATCGTGCCCACTATTTCCCCGGTCATGATAACATAATCCTTAAACTGGTGGTCGATAAGAGCAGCGGCAGGTTACTTGGCGCCCAGGGCGTCGGCCAGGGTGACGTGGTCAAGCGCATCGACACGGCGGCAACCGCCCTTTTCTTCGGCGGTACCGTGGACGACCTGGCCAGTCTTGATCTGGACAATGCACCGCCGTACAACACCCCCATCGACCCCCTTCAGGAAACAGCCAACATTGTACGTAACAAGCTGGACGGCGTGGCCGCTACCATGACAGCCGGACAACTGCACGACCTGCTGGCGACGGGCGAGGACTTTGTGCTGTTGGATGTCCGGACGCCGGAACAGTTCAAATACCGCTACGTCGGCGATCCCCGGGTCATCCAGCTTGCCTTGGGCGAATTGCGAGCCCGTCTGGCAGAGATTCCCCGGGATAAACCCGTCGTTACTATCTGCCCTCTGGGTACCCGCGCCTACGAGGCCATGCGCATCCTGACCGGGGCCGGTTTCAGGGATGTGCGATTCGTGGAGGGTGGCCTGCAGGGGTGGCCCTACGATCTGGATTAGCAAACCGCCGGTATGGGGTATATGGTACCGAAGGCCGGTGCGGTAGCGACCCAGCGCGCTCTGCGCAAGGCTCACTCTTCCACTCGATGACCTCTTCCACGTACCAAGCTGCGGGATTGTAGTCGTGGAGAGGCCCCTGCTGTTGGCGGCCGCCATCCATCAAACATGCAGCGCCAAAGCACGGCGGTCTTCAAATGCCGAAAATCCAATTGTGTGGTATAAGTATTTAGAGGTGATGATCATGTCGATAGGAGAAGATCTCCACCGTCCAATGGACAAATTACGGCCCAGCGGCTTTTGGAATATCTTCTGGATAAAGCGTGGTTCGATAGTGACCTGGGATGTCCGTTACCGCCGTTCGATTGGGGGCCGGACGACCCGCCACCTGTCCGTCCCGTGCGATTTGATCCCGATAAGGGGTTGGTGGTGGATGGCGGCAAGTGAGCAACGCGGTTGCGCCAGGCGACATTCTCATAGTACGGCTGCCATCTCACATCCCTAAGGCACATGAACAAGAGGGAGAACGGCCGGTAGTGGTAGGGCTGCCGACAGGTTCTGTGCGGTACCCAGTTGTAGTCGTAGTGCCGTTAACCACTCAGGTGGGAACCTGGGCGTCTCAAGATATGGGGGTATTTCGGGGAAACCCGGGGGGGCCCACGCCGGACCGATACCACATAGACGCACAGGCTTAAATGGGCCCCTTAATCAGCCGGGCAAGTGTAACATCATGTTACACTTGCAAGCATTGTGCAAGCCTATTATTTCACGTGGGGGTGGAACTTTGTGCTTCGTTATCCTGGCGGATCATGTTTAAATAACGATCCTCCATGAATTCCACAGCCTTGGCGGTGATAATCACAAAGCGAGATAAATTTCCGGTCATATGAGCCTCATCCAAGGCTTGCATGTATTCCTGCCGACTGCCGGAAGTATACATGGCTGGCGGGTACCCGGACCGCATAAGCAGCAGGCTGGTTAGGAGCCGGGCCGTCCGCCCGTTCCCGTCGATAAACGGGTGGATCTTTACTAGCTCAACGTGAGCCTTTGCAGCAAAGACGACAGGGTGATCCTCCCCGGGCCCATGTTCCAACCAGGCGGAGAACTCGTTCATCAACTGCGGCACCTTGATCCAATTGGGCGGAACGTGCCAGGCACCAGAGATATATACCGCATGGCGACGGTAGAAGCCGGCATCCTCGTCAAGGATACCTTTCATCACTATCCGGTGTATTTCCCTAACCGCGTCCTCGGTAACGGGAGATTTCTTTTGCACAACGTTCTCCAGCCACTTTAGCACGTCCCGGATATTAAGAACCTCAAGATGTTCTCGGACACTTTTACCGCCGATGGTGATACCATCCTCCAAGACCACCTTGGTTTCGTATATGGTCAGGGTATTTCCCTCTATGGCCGTGGTTTCATGGGCATAACGAATAGTGAAGTCGTTTTTTAGAGACTGCAGCGTTTCAGGTGACAGAGGCCTCGCCTTGTCAATATCGTCCTTCTTTTGATCGACGATTCGTAGGATCTCCTCCATCGGTATAACCTCCTTTCCTACCTGTGTAAAGTCTTCCATCGCCGATATTATATCATTGGCCTCTTTTGGTCAATCCTTTCCTTTTGGTGATTGGCTACCGGCGCCACGGCACGACCGCGCCGTCAGGGTCCTGGTGAATCCCGCAGGCCTTCTCGCACGATCAGGACCTGGCCCGGGCACCGGTGCTCCTAGTGGTGACCCGGCCTGGTCGCCAGGGTCCTAACAAGGGTCCTCCTTGTGGCCGCGCCCGGGCGCTGGTCACGCCTCCCATGCGGTCATTCGTCGTCTTCTTCATCCGGCGGGGCACACCTATCTCGCCAGTCGTTAATCTGTTTTACGGCTACCTTTAGAAATGGAGCATGGGTTTCAGTAACAGCAAAATGCTCATCAAGCGATTTATATATCCCAATATCGTCTATCTGATCAACAATAATAAAAGCCTTGAATGCGTTCTCAATTGCTTCTTCTTCCGAACCGGCCTGAACTTTAAGGCCAACAGACCCAGCTACAGGCAGTCTTACGCAGTATAACGGCATAATTATATTCCCCTTTAACGCTTTGATCCTTTGAGAACATAATGCCAAAAATCAATCGGCCACGAGAGGTAATGCACCGTCACAGAAATTCTTTTCGTGAAAAGGTATACCAGGCTGACACCGGCGACTCCGACCTGGCCGTTACGACGGTCCTACCAGTCCCCCAGTTTTCAACGCTCATCCCTCTTTTTTGCAGCTTACCTCCGGGCCTCGGCCTCTGCGGGCCATGCAACGTCGTGATCCCCGCTCGGCACCATTTCGCTCTGCAGCCGGAGGACATTTTCCTGAGCCAGCCCCGTAATCTTGGCAACGGTATCGACGCACACTCCCTCCTCCAGCGCGGCGTCGACCACCTCTGCCGTGGCCGCATCTCGCATCTGCTTCTCGAGCTCGGTCCCCTTCAACAGTTCAACCATCTTGGCTACAAACTCGACGGGACACGGTTCTGACCAACCATCTTCTCCCTTTTTCAGCCGGAGCACGGTGTCCCGGCGCAGCTTGGTAACATTGCTAATCAACTCGACAGATAACCCTGCCGTCAGTGCGGCCGTGGCGATCTCCATGGCCCGTTCCGTCCGGATCCACTGTTCGATTATGGTCAATACTCGACATCTCCAAGTCAGCCGCTCCCTGCCCTTCCGGCCAGCCCTGGTGCGCCGAAAGTCGGGGTAGTCGGCCGAATCATTTCTGTCCACATTTCTGCCCTGCAAGGATAAGAATTATGGCTGACAGCGGCCGCTGCCAGGTAGTATGGCCTTTGCTGACTTCTAGCTGCTCAAACCCGACCTCTCGGCCGGGGTTGCCGGTGTAACCGGCGCGCCGCCAGATCTCCCCGGGTAAGAACGAGCACCTTCGTCCCATCTACCCGCCTCATTTACGCACTGATTATCAAGGCTTCTTGTGATTCTCTTGGTCGGGATGACAGGACTTGAAACAAGAACCCCAGAGCCCGCCTGTAGCAAGGGTTCTTGCGAACCCTATCAACTCATCTATCTGCTTTCAGCAAGAAGTGGTGGTTGGTGTCATTACTTGCCGACAAGGATTTTATTCGGTGCCAACCTTGTAATTGTAATCGACTTACCAAGGAACGATTCAACGTCGTAGCCATTGATAAATGTCTCTAGCATATTATTAACATTTCCAAATGTAGTAGGATTAAGCTTAAGCATAATGATGCTTCCACATTGGCTGGCATCAAATACTTTGAAATGTTTCCTGTTAATGGTGACAATGGTATAGTTGTTTTCGTTTGCATAGTTATAAATATCCACAGGCGCGCTAACTAAATGACTAACATCATGGACGTATATATGATGTACCGTAAGGCCTTTGGTTCTGAGAAGTTTGCACGTTATAGGTGATATATGCTAAAAATTCCATCCGCAAGGCACCTAGTCTTTATCTAAATTAAGGGCGAAAGACGCAAACCTTAGAGCATCTTTAATGTTCTCATCGGTTAGCGCCGGATGATATTCTCTTATCTGATCTATTGAAAAGCCTTCGCTTAGATAATCGAATATCATATACAGAGGGGTTCTGGTTCCCTTAACTACTGGTGTTCCAGCCATAACGCGACTATCTACCGTAACCCCAGCATTCAGCATCGCAGCTTTGCTACGCAAGGCATCTAGCATGGATCTGCCTTCATTATTGGGCATCATACTTCTCGGTATCGTAATCAATTTTTCCCTTCCAAACACCGGAACAGCTGTATTCCTAGCCTTAACCATATTGGATTTTTTTGACCCAGCTCGACTCGTCCACCTGTTATCCTTCCCTTTTTGGGTCATGGTAATACGGGGCGATTGCACGTATTCGCGCAAACCCGGCCATTCCTCCAAAAAATTTTGCTGAGCCATCTTCCCCGCACCTCCAATATAGTCTCTATTTAAACATATTGACTAATGTTTCCTTGCTCCATGATAACAACTCATTAACTACATCGCTAAACGTCAATCCATTAACATAGGGCACATATAGATTAAACAAGATATCATAGTTAAGCTCATCTTGTTCACTAGCTTTAATCGAATACGTCTTGTTGTCATTCTGAAGACTTACCTCAAAATCCAATTCATTAACGCTGCCTTCTCTGTGTCGAAAGAGCCAATTAGTGTTTACGGCCTTACTATAGAACAGAGTTAGCTCATCATTATCGGAAAAAATAACACTATATTCAGTTCCACAGACAAAAGAAGTAATCTTGTTCCCTATCTCCAGTAGGTTGGTGGTATTTACAAAAAATCGTTGTAAAAGAGCACAATAGTCATCAAGATCAACCTCGTCTTCGCCCCGCGCAATCCCAGCCATGGTACTAGTAAGCATTAACATAAGGCCTTTATCATTATGCATTTCAATGTCGTTATTCTTAAAGTTAATTGATGGGAAAGTGTCCAATAAAGAATGAGCCAAGCGCCCTTTATAATCTAGGTATAAGGCTGAAAAAGGATATCGGAACTCTGCCACTAAAAAGTTATTAACATATTCTGGCAATTCAGGTGTACACTCCCTTTACCTCAAAAATACAATATTAGGAAGTTCAATAAAGCACTCTGACGTTAAATTATATAAAAATCGTACGCAGTATGTTAGAGGCTTAAAAGTCCTGGATTCACAACTGAAATAAGGAACATCACCAACTTAATAATCCCCAAAAACTGTTTGCTTCTTTTGTACTTATTATCTTGAGAGTTGAAAGTTTTACTGGCTTAAGCGGCATGGTCGCGGTACCAGTATTGGGTACGCCGCCGTTTGGCCATTAATATCCGGAATATCAGGCAGTTACTGAAATCGCCGAAATTGTGGTAAAAGCTTTCCT
>DATKUX010000189.1:0-2097 GCA_035530395.1 Spirochaetia bacterium | reverse complement strand
GCCCCAGGAAAGGAGGATCATAGAAATCTTGGACATCGCGAAATATGCCCTGGGGGGGTAATACAACCGAGGCCTCTTAATGCCTCGATTCTGTTGGGCTGGAGCCTTCCTGACCTTCGTAATTCGTAAACCCCTGCTAGGTCAGGCGGTGGGAGCGGTCTATCTCTTAACAATCATCTTGGGCGGCGCGGCCCGGCCGCTTTTCGAGGCGGCTGTGGTCGGCCGGACAGCCTTCCGGTGGCCCGAGCTGGTGGTTTTGGCCGTCCTTGTCCTGGGCGCCTTGGCTGCCGGCTACCTGGCCCGCCGGGGGCTGGCCAGCCTGGGCCGGCTGAGTGAGTACGGCGCGGTGGTTGCCATCGTCCTGATCGTGGTGGTCGGTCTGACCGTATTGCCCAAAGTGAACTGGGCCAACTATACACCTTTCCTGACGCACGGCTGGCTGCCGGTCCTGCGGGGAGCCGGTACGTTAATGCAGAGGTTTTCCCTGGCCTATATCCTGCTGCTTTTCCTGCCGCGGACCGAAAATGCCGCCGGTGCGGTCAATTGGATTTTCGTCACCATCTTCCTGGTCGCTGTTCTAATGGGAGTGGGCATACTCTCTATCGGTATCCACGGGGCTCCGGTGGTGGCGGCGACGTTCCTGCCCTCCCTGCAGTTGATTCAGGACAGCGTTTTCGGGCGGGCCGGATGGCTCACCGCCCTGGCGGTCGTTGGGTGGCTTCTCAGCCTGGTGTTGAAAGCCGGCCTTGGTTACTGGCTGGTAAGTGCCACCCTGGCCGAAACCATGGACCGGGACTTCCGCCGCCTCATCGTGCCCGTGGGAATAGGTGTCCTGATCGTGGCCAATCTGCTGTGGAGCAACGTCGACGAGTCGTATATCGTTTTCGCGCAGTACTTCCGGTGGTTGGCCTATACGGCCGGCATGGCGGCGCCCGCGCTGTTGCTCCTGGCGGCCACCTGGCAACAGCCAGGGGAGCAGAACCCATAGGGGACGGGGGATTGGTGTCTACCTGTCCCTGATCAGAAAGCTCAGACGAACAAACAGCTTAACCGCAGGAGACAGGCCCGCTAAGGGGCCTGTCTCATTTACATAATTTCTGCGTTAAGGAAATAGACACCCCGGGGCTCTGGTCAAGTTCGGGCCGTTTCCGGCCGAATAAGGATACAGAGGGGGTCTGGAAACGTGGCCAGGAGTATCTTGCGTTCCATAGGTGTTTCCGTCATGACGCTGGCCTTATTGGCGTCGGCGGCCGGGTGCAGCCTGACAAACGGAGCTTCCGCGCCGCCGGACGCGGCGGCATCGTCTTCCTCGCCGGACCAGCCTGGCGCCACCGGCACGGTGAGCATGGTCGGCGAGGAAGTCTACCACGCCTTTGCGGTCGGCGATAATCAGGTCATTTTTACGGCAGTCCCGACGACCGGTGCGTCAAATATTTATGTGGGCGGTATGGGCCAGGTAGGGCAGCTTGATACGTCGCCAACCGATCCGACAATAAAAATAGTGGACATCATTTTCAATAATGCCAGTGCCAATGATGTGATCAATGTTGCGTTTTACGACCACCAAGGCAACATAACTAAAACAATACCGATTAAAACTAGTGAGAACATTGATGCGACGAACTACAATGCCACCTCGTTTCAGCTTACAGCCACAACCACTGATACGGTTGCCCCGTCCCCAACACCTTATGCCTATCTCTATCAGATGACCAATAGTGCGGGGAATATCTTTACCTACACCGTTGCCCCGCCGCCGGCCTAGGCAAAAAACCGGCGAACTGGATTCGGGCCCAGCCAGGGCCTGTTTTTTTTGGGTAATGCGAAGGTTCGTCGTCAGGGAAACGGCGGTCCGCGTGACCTCGAGTCGTGGCGGCGATCGCTTTTCCATAATTTACAGCTGGACTTGTCCATGGCGGCTGTGGTAGTATAACAGAGTCGCCTCTACGAGGGCGGCGGTGGTCCTTGAAAACTGAACAGTGGAAATGCCAGTAAGGATAGGGTTCTTTAACAATCGAGAGCATGGATCGACAAGCGGTCCATCAAGATATTGATGGAGAGTTTGATCCTGGCTCAGGACTAACGCTGGCGGCGTGC
>DATKUX010000188.1:0-9670 GCA_035530395.1 Spirochaetia bacterium | reverse complement strand
TCTACGGTCCTGATTACAGGGGAATCGGGAGTGGGGAAGGGACTCATTGCGGCCAGGATTCACAAACACAGCCAGCGCTCCGAAGCCCCCTTCACCCCGATAAATTGCGGCGCCATTCCGGAAACCCTCCTTGAGTCCGAATTATTCGGCTACGAGCGGGGTGCTTTTACCGGAGCCAACAAGGAGGGGAAAAAAGGTCTTATCGAAGTGTCGCATGGCGGAACGGTCTTTCTCGACGAAGTGGCCGAACTCCCTTTAAATATTCAAGTCAAGCTGCTTAACTTGATTCAGGAAAAGAAATATTACCGTGTCGGCGGAAACAGGCAGGTAAGCACCGACGTCCGGTTTATTGCCGCTACCAACCGCAACATCCAGAAGATGGTCTCGGACGGCACCTTCCGCGAGGACCTTTACTATCGCCTCAACGTGGTGCCCCTGGTAATTCCGCCCCTGAGATACCGCCGGGAGGACATCGCCCCACTGATCGTCTCCTTTCTGAAGCAGCTGAACATAAGATTTAATGCCAATAAGAAAATAGCGCACGGTGTAATGCGGATCCTGGGTGTGTACGACTGGCCCGGCAACGTCCGGGAATTGGAGAACATCCTGGAAAGGTTGATGGTCACCTGTGATGAAGATCTGATCACGGAAGGCCACCTGCCGGATTATATGCTGGTGGACAGGGCCCCTGCCAGTAAGGTTGTCGTCTCCGACTTGTGTCCGTTGCAGGAAGCGAGGGAGGAACTGGAGCGGCAGTTGATCACGATGGCCTACCGCAAGTTCCGCAATACTTACGATGTCGCCAAGGCTCTGGGTGTAAACCAGTCTACGGCTGTAAGAAAGATGCACAAATATCACCTGGCGGCCGACCCGGTTTTAAACGTCAAGGTCAGGGAACGAGGAAAAAGCCTGGGAGATGCCTGAGTCGCGGTTGCTTTGCGACCCGCCGTACCACCCCATTGCCTGAAAATGCCGATCAGCGAAAAGCTGCCATGATCCTACAAAACGGTGCTAGAAATGTGAAGATTTCAGCTGCACATGACGAGGTCGGACACAAGGGGAAAGTTGCCGCCCGGAAGGGCTCCCGGCCCCAGCATCAGGCCCCTGACTTCCGCTGAACCCGCGCATGTTGTTTTTCCCGGGGCATGAAGGCGTCCAGGAGCAGTAGTAGCCGGCCAGCCGGCGGTACGGCCGCCACCGGTCGAGCACAGCCTTGCTCAACTCGACCGGAGCGATGTCTCCGTCCTGTTGAACCGCCCGACTTGCTTCCGCACCGCCAGGTCGTCGTAAGGCATGGTGTCGGCAAAGGCCCGCTCCGCGCACCCAGATGTACCGGGCGAAATTCCGCGACAGGGGGAAAACAGCCGTCCGAACTGGTTACGGCCAAGCAGGAGCCGGCCACCGCTTTCGTCTCCCGGACGCCCAATACCGTCGGCCGGCCGTCGATGAGAACCGTGGTGCAGTACACGTCTTCCAGCCACCGGTGGGTAGCGTCCCTTAGATGACCGTAAGCCTCTCTGGCCAGAAGAAGGTCGAAGGGGGGCTTGGGTTTGACCACGATGCCGGGCTGAGGCGTCATTCCCCGGTCGGAAGCGTCTCCTCCCGGATCCGCAGCAAGGGGAAGAGGATGACGTCACGAATTGAAGGCGCCCCGGTCAGAACCATCACCAGCCGGTCGATGCCGATGCCCATGCCGCCGGCCGGCGGCATACCGTACTCCAGGGCGGTCAGAAAATCCTCGTCCATCCGGTGGGCCTCGTCGTCGCCACCGGCATGCATGGCCGCCTGCTTCATAAAACGGGAGCGCTGGTCCACCGGATCGTTCAGTTCGGAAAAAGCGTTGGCAAGCTCCCGCCCGTCCATGAACAGCTCAAAGCGGTAGGTCAGGTGCGGGCTTTCCTTTATCTTTTTGGCCAGGGGCGAAATGTCCAGCGGGTAATCCATGATGAAGGTGGGACGGATCAGCTTCTCCTCTACCTTCTCTTCAAAAACCTTGTTCAAAACCTGGCCCCAGGTATCCCCCGGCTCAACAGGCGCCAAGCCGGCGGCGGCCTGCCGGGCCTCCTCGTCGGTGGATAAAAGCCCGAAATCGAGGCCGGTGAACTCCTTCACCGCATCCACCATGGTCAGGCGCGGCCAGGGAGGCGAGAGGTCCAGATCCCCGCCCTCGCGGCTTACCTGCACCTGCCCCAGCAGGTGCCGTGCGGCAGCCGGAATCATCTCCTCGACCAGATCCATCATGTCGTGATAATCGGCGTAGGCCTGGTAAAGCTCCAGCATGGTGAACTCCGGGTTGTGCCGGGTGGAGATGCCCTCATTACGGAAATTGCGGTTTATCTCGTAGACTCTTTCCAGACCACCTACCAGCAGGCGCTTTAAATAAAGCTCGGGGGCGATCCGCAGGTAAAGCTCCATGTCCAGGGCGTTATGATGGGTGACAAAAGGCCTGGCCGCAGCACCGCCGGGAATCGGATGCATCATCGGCGTCTCGACTTCCAGGAAACCGCGCTGGTCCAAAAAATTACGCAGAAAGCGGACCAGTTCCGACCTGAGCTTGAAGGTCCGGCGGACCTGCGGGTTGGCGATCAGATCTAGATGGCGCTGGCGGTAGCGCAGTTCCACATCGGTCAGTCCGTGCCACTTTTCCGGCAGGGGCCGCAAAGACTTGGTCAACATCTCCAACTTGTCCACGGCCACCGTAATCTCGCCCTTCCTGGTGCGGAAAACACTGCCCGCCACTCCGACAATGTCGCCGATATCCAGCCGTTCAAACAGCCAGTAGAGGTCCTCCCCGCCGTCGTCGCGCCGGGCATAGATCTGAATCCGGCCTGTCCCGTCCAGAAGGTCGGCAAAACCAGCCTTGCCGTGGCTTCGTTTGGCTGTTATGCGACCGGCCAGGGTCACCTTCTGCCCTTCCAGCGCGGCAAAGTTTTCCACTATACCTTCGGCCGACGCCGCGGCGGCATAACGCCCGCCATACGGGGAAATCCCCTTGCCGGCCAGTTCCTTCATCTTCTCCAGCCGGACCTCGGTGAGGCTGCCTGATGCGGCAGCCTCCTGGTTAAGGCTCTTTTCCTTCTCATTCCCTATTTCAGCCAAGGCAACTGCTCCCCTTTGCCGCCCCGTGTCAATGCTGGACCGTTTCCATGCCACGAACGGCGATGTCCGTAATCTGGTAGCGATAAACGCCGGCCGGAACCTTGACCTCCACAACCTGGCCCTTGCCCTGACCCAGGATGGCTTTACCGACCGGGGATTCGTTGGATATCTTGCAGGCCAGGGGGTCCGCCTCAACCGAACCCACGATGGTGTAAGTCTCCTCCTCGCCGGACTCCATGTCTTTAAGCCGGACCGCCGACCCGACCTGGACCACGTCCGTCCCAATGTTCTCGTCATCAATTATTTTGGCATTGCGTAACATTTTTTCCAGGGTTAAAATCTGACCTTCGATAAAAGCCTGTTCATTCTTGGCATCCTCGTACTCCGAGTTCTCGCTAATATCCCCAAATTCAATGGCCTGCTTGATGCGCTCGGCAACTTCCCGGCGCTTCACCGATTTCAGCCGCTCCAGTTCGCTCTCCATTTTCTTTAAACCGCCGACTGTCAAGAGTACCTCTTTTTCCTTCATGTTCTGTCCCCTTACCGCCAATTTGCATTATTTTAAAATATGTCCGTGCCCCTTGAATATGCGGCTAAAAACCCCTATAACTAATCTTAAAGCACTGCCACGACCTCCTCCTTGACAGTGCTCAAAACAGTCTTTTTTCTAAAATAGAATTATAAAAACCAATAGTAATTTTGTCAAGTAAAATCAGTCGGCCCGGAACTCACCCCGGATCATGGCCGCCTCCCTAACCCGCTGAATTTCCCTGGCGTCAACCGGTATCTTCACTCAGGCGGCGGAAATCCCTTTTCCCTCAGACAAATATTACCGACCCGCCCCGGGGCTCCACAGCGCCGCCGACATAACATGCCCCGGCGGCCATTTCGACATGCAGGATCCCGAACTGGCGATGCATTAGACCAGGATATAGCATACCCAAAACCCGGGGGAAGATCAACCTCGTTGTCGTAGCCCTCGTCTTCCGCCCTGATTCCCGCGTCCTGAAAAACAGCATTGATCCTGTCCTGCACGGACTTGTCGTTCAATCCCCGGACCTGCGGATAATGGATTTCCTCCAGCAACCTGGGCATATCGAACATAATTTCCTGGTCCTTTATGGTGACACCGCCTGTCCCGGGTGCTCCCGCCCCTGCCGACGCCTGACTCCGGGTAGCAAACCCACCGGCTGCCAGCCCCACACTCAGCGCCAGGACCAGGCCGGTTGCCGCCATTTTTTTGTACAACAACGATCCACCTCGGGATAGATTAAAGCGCGGACAGAATGCCAGCCCACAAATGGCGTCTTGCGGGCTATACCCTACTTCGACGCCTTCCAGCAAACCCCTGCCGGTGAAGGTGTTTTTGCCCGGCCCGCCGGTCAACCTATAAAGCGCGCCGCTTGAGCAGCAGGCGGCCTCCGACGTTGAAGGCGAGGACCATCAGCATGAGGATCAGGGCGGCCGCATAGGCCAGCGCATGGGCCGAGGCGAAGGGCTCTTCGATGAAGGTCCAGACCACGTAGGTAAGATAGCCCACCGGCGAATGAGTCAGGCTGGCGGTGGGCATATAGTTGGACCAGCCAGCGGTATAGATGAGCGGCGCGGTCTCACCCATGGCCCGGCCCACGGCGATAATCAAACCGGTGAGGGTGCCCGGTAGGGCCCCCCGCAGGACAATGCGAAAGGCGGTGGTCGAGTGGGTCGCGCCCAGGGCCAGGGAGGCCTCGCGCCAGCCTCGAGGCACACGGGTCATGGCGATTTCCGCCGCACGCATGATGTAGGGCAGCATCACCATGGTCAGGGTGATGGCCCCGGCCAGCAACGAAAAACCCCAGCCGAGCCACTCCACCATGGTCACGTAGCCGAAATAGCCCAGTACGATGGACGGCACCCCGTTGAGAATATCGATTCCCTGGCGCAAAAACCAGGCCACGCGGGTGGATGCGAATTCACTGAGAAACAGACCGCCTATAATGCCCAGCGGGGCCGCAAACACCAGCGCCAGCACCACCAGCAGGATGGTGCCGGAAATGGCGTTGGCCAGGCCCCCGGCCACGCCCGAAGTCACCGTGGTCAAAAGGGACCAGGACATGGCCGCCAAACCCTTGGCGGCCACGATCCACACTATGTCCACCAGCGGCACCAGGCAAGCGAGGGCGGCCACGACCACCAGGACGGTCAACAAGTGGTTTTTCATGCGCCGGCCGGCGCTGGTTTTACCGTTCAATGCTTTTCTCCCCCGGCACCCGGTACCGTTCCGGCGATTATGTTCACACCGCTGGTCACCACCGGCACCAGTAAATTAACTATCAGGGTAATCATGAAAAGAGCCAGAGCCAATTCAGCCAGGGCATGGACGGCCATACCGGTAGAATCGGTCATGGCGCTGTCCAAAAGAGCCACGATGTTGGCGGCCATGGTGCCCACCGGGCTATAGACGTTATGCGGCAATATGTTGATGGCCGAACCACTGACCATCAACACGGCCATGGTTTCCCCCATGGCCCGGCCCAGTCCCAGCACCACCGCGCCGATGATGCCGCTTCTGGCATAGGGCAGAACGATGGTGCGCACCAACTCCCACCGGGTCACGCCCAGGGCCAGACCCTGCTCCTTCATGTCCCGGGGCACCCTGGCCAGGATGTCCCGGCTGATGGCGGCAATGATGGGGATGATCATGACCGCCAGCACCAGACCTGCCGAGAGGAGGCCCACCCCGGTACCCACCGGCCCGGCAAAGAAGGGGATGAACCCCAGGGTACGGGTCAGGAAGATTCCCAGGCCGTGGCCCACCAGCGGCGCCACCACTTCGACGCCCCACAGGCCGAAGACCACGCTGGGCACCCCGGACAGGAGTTCCACCAGCACCCCCACGGCCGCAGCAAGGCGGGCCGGCGCCACCTCGGTGAGAAAGACGGCTACCCCCAGGCTGACCGGCACGGCCACCACCAGGGCGATCAGGGAAGTGAGGACGGTGCCTACCAGAAAGACCAGCATACCGTATTCGGCGCCCTGCGGGGCCTCAATCCCGTTATGGACCACAAAATTCCCGCCGTAAAGATTGCCGATGCTCCAGGGCACACCCCAGAGAAAATGCCAGCCGTTGAAAATGATGGACGGCCAGGCAAAAACGAACATGACCGCCAGGACGGCAAAAAGAAAAAAGAGGGCACTGGCGGCACATATGCCGCTAGTGGCCCTGATAAGACTTTCACGCCAGGGGGTGGGACGGCTCATATCAAATCCTAGCTCCCAATCTTGTTTATTTGATTCTGGCTCAGGGTCACAATGGAAGGCGGCAGGGGCTGGAAGTGCACCTTATCCAGGTAGGTGGTCGAACCGCCGCCGGTCGGGGACAGAGCCCAGGTCAGGAAGTTCTTCACCGCTGTTGCCGTGTCGGCATTGGCCTGCTTCTGGTTGATGATGGCGTATTCATAGTTGATGATGGGGTAGGAGTTGGCTCCGGAAGCAAAGACCAGGGAGATGCGCTCGTCCTGCGGCGTAGTTTTGTACAAGGCGTTGGCCGCGGCCTGAATGGTATCCGGTGTCGGC
Organism: Spirochaetia bacterium; assembly: GCA_035530395.1. Taxonomy (GTDB): domain Bacteria; phylum Bacillota; class Desulfotomaculia; order Desulfotomaculales; family JAJYZD01; genus JAJYZD01. The sequence continues at coordinate 3,016 of DATKUX010000188.1, read as the reverse complement.
AGCACGAAGTTGCCATCATAGTTTTGCAACTGAGCTTCGCCCAACTTGGCCGCATTGGTCTGATCCAGCCAGCTGATACCCACGTAGGCGATGGAGTACTGGTTCTGCTGCAGGGCCTGCACCATACCGGGGTTGCCGTTGGCGCCGACGCCGCCCTGAACCGCCGGCCAGCTGATGTTCAAACCGGCGTTCGGACCTGCCTTCCACGACGGGGTGCTGAAGGTCAAGTACTGGGTGAAGATGAAGGTGTCGCCGCTACCGTCGGAACGGTGAACGGGAACGATGACCTTGTGCGGAAGTTTCATGCCGGGATTCAGGGTCGCGATGGCCGGATCATCCCAATAGGTGGTTTGACTGTAGATCTTGGCCAGGGCCGGACCGTTCAGCTTCAGATGAACGTCGTTGAGGCCGGGAACGTTGTAGTTGATCTGCTGGGCGGAAATGGCCATCGGGATGTTGAGCATGCCCGGGGTCTTCTGCAGGAAGGCATCGTTCATATAGGCATCGGACGCGCCGATCTGGGCCGAACCGTTGGTGGCCTGGGAGATTCCCGTACCGCTGCCGGTGCCCTGGGTGGTGATGTGGATATTGGTATTCTTGGCCGTATAGTCGGGTACCCAGATGTTAAAGAGAGGATAGAGCAAGGTGGAACCGGTTTCCAGAAGAGACACCTGGCCGCCTGATGAGGGACCGGTACTCGATGACGTGCCGCACCCGGCCAGGGAGACGGCCAGTACTCCCGCCACGGCTAGACCCGTCAGTAGTTTCCAGGCCTTTGGTTTGCGCAAAAAACTTCCACTCCTTGTAAAATGATTTTGACAGCCGACTGGTTAGCTTTAGCATACTTGGACAATGTTAATTGTACGTTAAGGACATGTTGTTTTTACTTTAAGTTCTAAGGAAATTTTCAGATTAAGGAATTGTTAGGGCCCCGCGGCCCGCTGTTTAGGCCGGCCCTATTTACGCCTGCCCGGCCGGGGAATATAATAGGGGCAGAAAATGGGGGGAAAAAATCTTGCGCATAGCCCTGGCCCAGATCAACCCGGTCATCGGCGATATCCGGTACAACACGGCCAAAATATTGTCCTTTCTCCACCGCAGCCGTGAGCAGGGAGCGGACCTGGCCGTTTTCCCGGAGTTGTCCGTCACCGGCTACCCGCCAAAGGACCTTCTCTACCGCAGCGATTTTCTGGCACATGTCGACCAGGCCCTGAATGAAGTCCTCTTACCCGCCAGTCTGGAAATGCCGTGCATTCTGGGAGCACCTCAGCCGGACCCGGAAAATCCCGCCTTCACTCGGAATGCGGCCCTTTTGCTCGCGGATGGCCGGATCGCCGGCCGCCAGGACAAAAGCCTTTTACCCAACTACGATGTGTTTGACGAGAGCCGTTACTTTACCCCGGCCACCCGGCGGAAACCGGTGTCCTTTCGCGGCTTGTCGCTGGGCCTCACGGTATGTGAAGATATTTGGAACGACAAGGATTTCTGGAACCGCCGGCTTTACCCGGTCGACCCGGTGGAAGAGCTTTGCCGCCAGGATTGTGACCTCATCGTTAATTTGTCGGCCTCTCCCTACCACTACCGCAAGATGACCCTCCGCAGCGCAATGGTTGGTACCATAGCCGCCAAGTACCAAAAGCCGGTCCTTTACCTGAACCAGGCCGGCGGCAATGACGACCTTATCTTTGACGGGGAGAGCATGGTTTTCGATGCCGGGGGACGCCTGGTCAAATACCTGGCCGCCTTTCAGGAGGATTTCGCCCTGATTGACACGTCCAACCCGGGACATGCTCTGGCTCTGCCCGCTGAAGACGCTGGTTGGGTTTACCGGGCGCTCGTTTTAGGCATCCGCGACTACCTGGGCAAGACCGGCTTCAGCCGGGCCGTGATCGGCCTCTCCGGCGGTATTGATTCGGCGGTTACCGCCGCTTTGGCCACCGCCGCCCTGAGTCCGGCCAACGTGCTGGGAGTGATCATGCCTTCCCGCTACTCGTCGGAAGAAAGCAGCCAGGATGCCGCACTCCTTGCGAAAAACCTGGGTATACCCTCCCGCGTGATCCCGCTGGAGGATATTTTCCAGTCGTATCTCACCGCCTTTAACGAGTCAGGCCGCGCCAGAGAGGACCTGGCCGAGGAAAACGTGCAGGCCCGCATCCGGGGCAACATCCTTATGTTCTTGTCCAACCGGGAGGGGTCCATGGTACTTACCACCGGCAACAAATCGGAAATGGCGGTGGGCTATTGTACCCTCTACGGGGACATGTCCGGCGGTCTGGGGGTTTTGGCAGACATCCCCAAGGAAATGGTTTATGAACTGGCCTCCTACATCAACCGGGAGAACGAAATCATTCCGGCCCGCATCATCGAAAAACCTCCCTCAGCGGAACTCCGCCCGGATCAACGGGATGCGGACTCCCTGCCCCCCTACCCGGTCCTGGATCCCATCCTGCGGGCCTACGTGGAGGATAACCAATCGGTAGATGATATGGTCGCGGCCGGCTTCGATCCCGCCCTGGTGCGAACCGTAACCGCCATGGTGGACCGGGCCGAATATAAAAGGCGCCAGGCTGCCCCGGGCCTCCGGGTGACCTCTAAGGCCTTTGGTCAGGGTCGCCGCATGCCCATAGCGCAACGCTGGTGTCCGGTACCACAGGAGTAGTGCCACGAGTATAATCCGAAGGGGGTGGTAAAGATGAGCGAAGAAAGGAAAGCAGGACAGGAAGAACTGGACAAAGAGAAAATGGCAGAACTGGCGGATGAAGAAGAAATGAAGCGGATCAGTGAGTTGAATCCGCCCAGCGGCTGCGGCCGGGATGAAGACCGCTTCAGCAACAAATAGAACAAATAGACTTAAGATCCCGCAAGGGATCTTTTTTTGATGAATGCCGGCCGCACACCCGTGACATTTAGTCGTGGGTAAGGCCGGCAATATTTTTTGGCCCAATGTTAGAAAAAATGGCAAAAGGGGCTTGTTTTTGGAAATGACCGTATGGTATAATGCCCGCAAGGGGTGGAC
>DATKUX010000187.1:0-4391 GCA_035530395.1 Spirochaetia bacterium | reverse complement strand
CGTCACACTCAGCGTTAGATCCGGCCGTCAAGCAATGCCATGTTCTGTTTCGCGGCCAGCCCAGAGAACCCTGTCGGCAGGCTGTACCTGGCGGCGGACGCGGGATCCAGAGTTTCCTGAGCTAAGCAGATAGTCATTTTGAGCTATGCTCTTTTCATGTCAATACCGATCTATTTAGGGCTCATTGCTTCCCTGTGGACCCCCAAAGCCGACTTCGGAGATCTAAAGGATCTATTAATCAATGGGGCCATAAGCCTGGTGATTATGTTGTTTTTCGCGAGTGCGGCATATGTGATGAGACTTGAGAGTGAGAAAACAATAGAAATACAGTCCCTCAACGATGAACTTAATAAATCAAAGGATGAGCTCGAGGAAACAAATAAGAAACTAATGGTATATGCCAAGAACGTGGAGAATATTACCGTCTTGAGTGAAAGAAATAGGCTGGCCGGAGAAATCCATGATAAGCTTGGCCACCATTTAACCGCACTCATCATAGAAATAGGCATATGCAGCAAATTGGTTGACAGGGACGCGGGGAGGACAAAGATCGAACTTGAGAAGGCTTCCATGCTTACCCAAAATGCCCTGTCCGAGGTCAGGAGATATGTCAGGGCTATTAAGCCTTCTGATATTGAGGGTTTGACAGGAATACGCGCCTTGGAGGAGTTGGCAAGATATTTCCAAAAGAGTACCATGACGCACGTAAAGTTGAGCGTTTCGGAGCAACAATATATGTTACCTCCCTCCGTTGATGTTGCCATTTATAACACTGTTCAGGAGGCTCTGACCAATTGCGTTAAACATGGACAGGCGGATACGGTGTCTATAGATCTATATTTCCGGAAGAATTCTATTGAGCTAGTGATCAAGGACAACGGCAAAGGGTGCGATGGATTTACCAAGGGTATAGGTCTAAAGACAATGGAAGAGAGAATCTGCACCCTGGGTGGAAGGATTGATTTCTCCGGTAGCAACGGTTTTTTAATTAACGTTGCAATACCTGTGGAGGTTGTCTGATGGATAAAATAAGGGTTGTTATAGCAGATGACCAGTCTATCATAAGGGATGGTTTGAAATTAATCCTTGAGATGGAAAGTGATCTTAAAGTCGTCGGCCTAGCTTCGAACGGCGAGGAAGCATGCGAGATGGCTGAAAGGTTAAGGCCTGATATTGTGCTGATGGATATAAAGATGCCTGTTATTGATGGAGCAGAAGGAACCAGGAGGATCTGTGAGGCATACCCCGAGATAAAGGTTATAATACTTACTACATTCAGCGAGGATGAATACATATTTCCGGCTTTGAGGAGCGGTGCCAAGGGATATTTGCTTAAGGATGTAGAATCGGACGAACTTGCCAACTCCATTAGGACTGTTGCGAGAGGCGGCGTGCTGATCCACCCGGCTGTTGCGGCCAGGGTGGTAAAGGGTTTGAGCGTATCTCCGAAGGATGAGGACAATGCTGAACAACTTAAAGCAACTGCAGATCTTACCCCCAGGGAATTGGAGATCGCAAAGCTGATCGGTAAGGGAATGACAAACAGGGAGATAGCGGCGCGACTGTTTATCTCGGAGGGTACGGTAAAGAATCATATAACTAATATATTAAGCAAACTTTATCTAAGGGACCGGACCCAGATTGCCCTGTATGCGACCCAGAATAAGCTGGTTTGACCGTGACCAATGGCATGATTACCCTTTTTTAACCGTGACTTCGGTCACGGTTTTTCATGCTGTAAACTGTGACCCCGGGTACATCCCGTACCCGGGGTTCTACGATTAAGATGGTATTACAGCGGTAAGGCCGCGAGTTGAGAAGTTGAGGAGAGTTGAAGCAGATGACGGATGTTACCGAAAAGCCGGCGGTCCTGGCAGAGCCCCGCCCCGGCTCAGAGGTGGATTATCCGGGCGGGAGGGGCCGGTACGAAGGAGGCGGGCAAGGTTGAGAATACTGGCCGTCAACGGCCGTCCGCGCGGAAAGACCGGGAATACGGACCGCAGGCGGGGGCGCGGAAGGCGGGGGATTTCGTTTTGCGTATCGCCGACGGCCGTTGCCAGGCTTACGAGGGGATAGTCCCGGCACCTTCCCTCACCATTCACACCCCTTCGGAGGTGTGCCGCCAGGGGCGAACTGAGCGGGCAGACGGCTTACCTGGAGGGCCTGGGGAGGACGTTCTTTGGATTGTGCCGCGTTACCTGCTGCTGGTACCCACCTTCGTCTTCACCGTCTGGTACCGGCGGTGGCACCCAGCCTGCGGCAGCTTCATGGCGAAGGGCACTTGAGGCTGGGCCCAGGCGGGGAGAGCCCTTATGCGGATTACGGCGGAGCGCTTGACAAGGGGTCCATACTTCCTTATACTCTACATAACAGAGTACTCTGGAGGTGGGATGTTGTATGGAAACCAAGGAAGCACTTGAGGACGTCCAGTATCTCAAGTCGCTGGTGGTACACGCCCGCGGCCACGTCGCCCAGATGGCATGGTATCTGGTGGTGTGGGGGGCTGTGTGGCTGGTTGGCTTTTTAGCTCAGGCCGTGGGCCTGCTGTCGGGCAGACACGGAGGTGACTTATGGGCGGTCCTGGTGGCGGCAGGGCTGATTGCCACGGCCGCCGTCGCCTTCCGCCAGGTTCGGTTGGCCGGGTGTCCCATGCCGTTTCTGGTCCGTCTGTGGCTGTGGTCCGGTCTCGCGGTGTTCGGCAACGGGGCGGCCGTACTCTTTCTGGCGCATGTCATGGGCTTTCTGGTTGTTACGAATCCCTGGTTCTGGGGCTACTTCAGCGCGGTTTGGGTCGGCGCCTGGTACATGCCCGGCGGCTTCCTTTTCGGCCGCGGGATGACCATACTGGGAGCCTGGCTCGTCCTTTTGGGGCTCGGCATCCCCCTGACCGGGCTGGGCTCGCCGGCTGGCCCTGCCATTATGGGGCTGCTGGGCGGCGGCGCCTTGATCGCCACCGGCCTGCTGGCCCGGCGGGGTGGGAGCAATGTCTGACGACCTTCTGAGCCAGGTGGACGACACCATCCACGCCAAGGCCCGGCTGGGCATCATGGCCATCCTGGCCGTGGAGGAGAGGGCGGACTTCGCCCGCTTCAAGCGGGCCCTGGGCCTCAGCGACGGGAACCTGGGGTCGCACCTGCGCATCCTGGAAGAGGCGGGCTACGTGTCGATGGAAAAAGGCTTCGTGGGCCGCCGGCCGCATACTACCTGGACCATAACGGACCTGGGCGGCAGGATGTACCGGCAATACCTGGAGGCCTTGGAGCGGTTGCTGCGGGGCGCCGCTCCCGGATGAAAAACCCGGGAGGCGATAAAGGATACCGGCCGGGGGGTAGTGAAATATTCGGGAGGGCGTATGACAAGGGTTCCCAGGTACCGGGGCCATGGCCGGGACGCTGCCTCATCCCTGTGCGCCGCCCTCTGCAGGGGTCCGTGGGTTGAAACTTTTGGACCCGGGTCCTGTAGTGATAATTGTCTGGTTACCCCCGGGGGGTGGGTATTGACCCTGGTTAGTGATAGGGGAGGAGTTGAAGCGGATGGCGGTGCTGGAGGTGCAGGATCTCCGTAAGAGCTATGGCGACCTGGATGCGGTGCGGGGCGTCTCCTTCTCCGTGGCCGAAGGGGAAGTGTTCGGGATCCTGGGGCCCAACGGGGCGGGGAAAACCACCACTCTGGAAATAATCGAGGGGCTGCGCCGGACCTCCTCGGGCACGGTGCGGATCATGGGGAACGATGCGGAGCGGGACCGGGACCGCATCAAGGAACTGGTCGGCATTCAGTTGCAAAGTACCTCCTTTCTGGACTCCCTGACGGTCCGGGAGATCCTGGATCTCTTTGGCTCATTTTACCGGCAGCGGCTGGACACGACGGAACTGTTGGACCGGGTAGGGCTCGGAGAACGGGCCCGGGTATACGTAAAGAAGCTTTCCGGCGGGCAGCAGCAGCGATTGGCCCTGGCCCTGGCTTTGGTGAACGATCCCCGTCTGATGTTCCTCGATGAGCCCACCATGGGGCTGGATCCCCAGGCCCGCCGCAGCCTGTGGGACACGGTGCGTTCGCTGCGGGACGAGGGGCGTACGGTGGTCCTGACCACCCACTACATGGAGGAGGCCCAGGAACTGTGTGACCGGGTGGCCATTCTGGATCACGGGCGGATCATGGCCCTGGACAGCCCCGGGCGCCTTATTGCGGGGGCGGAGATCGACTACCGGGTGCAGTTCGAGGCGGCGGATATCCCGCCTGCTACCCTGCGGGAATTGGCAGACCTGGGCCGCCTGGAGCAGGAGGGCGGCGGTATTAGCATATACTGCCGGGAACTGGGTCCGGTCCTGCGCCTTTTGGGCCGCCTCAGTGAGGAGGGTCTGGAGGTGCAGGGTCTGGCCGTGCGGGCTCCG
>DATKUX010000186.1:0-13968 GCA_035530395.1 Spirochaetia bacterium | reverse complement strand
ACCCCTCGTGTCCGCGCAACGTCCAAGACAACCGCAGGAACGGCGGGGATAGCCTGTGGAGGGCTGGTAAGACCTCTTCTTCGGAAGGGCTCGGCCCGGTGAAGCAGGAATCCCGTGATTTCCAATCATGGGAGGTTCAATCTTTACAGCTTCCCCGGGAGAATGACCCGGATCCTTTACTCCTGCCCCAGGAACTCGCTCCACACAGCCCGGAATTCGGACTCCGTGTCCACCCGGTTGATCCGCTCGCGAAAACGGGCCGCTCCTCTGAGCCCCCGGGCATACCAGGCAGAATGTTTCCGCATCTCCAGCACGGCCATCCGCTCCCCCCGAACCTCCATTTTCAGAAGCAGGTGCCTTTGAACCGTTTCAAACAGCTCTTCGGCATCCGGCGGGCCCAACAGCTCACCGCAGGCCAGATAGCGGATGGTGCGGGAAAAAATCCACGGGTTGCCCAACGCTCCCCGCCCGATCATCACGCCGGCACAGCCGGTTGCGGCGAGCAGGCGGCCGGCATCCTCCGGCTGAAACACATCGCCATTGGCTATGACTGGTATCTTCACCGCTTCCCGCACCGCCCTTATGGCATGCCAATCCGCCTGGCCGCTATAGAACTGCTGCCGGGTGCGTCCATGTACGGTGACCGCCCGTACTCCCACCCCAGCAAGCGCGACGGCCAACTCCGGTGCGACGACCGAATGTTCATCCCAGCCCAGCCGCAGCTTGACCGTTACCGGCACGTTAGCGGCCTCCACCACCGCCGCCGCTATGCGCAAAGCCCGGTCCGGATCGCGCAGCAGGGCGGCCCCGGCCCCGCCCTTGACCACCTTGGGCACCGGACAGCCCATGTTGATGTCGATCAGGGCGGCCCCGGCCGTCACGGCCAGGCGCGCCGCCCTGGCCATACTCTCCGGCTCGTCGCCGAAAATCTGTACCGCCAGCGGGCCGTTTTCGCCCCGCTGGTCGAGAAGGGCCAACGTGGCCGCATTGCCGTGAATCAGGGCCAGATCGCTGACCATTTCGCTGAAGGCCAAAGAGCAGCCGGCCTCCCGGACCAGAATCCGGAAGGCCCGGTCACTTACCCCGGCCAGGGGAGCCGGAAAAACCGATCCCAGCGCTCCCAGACGTTCTATCAGCATGTTTCCCGCCAGCCCCCCCGGCTGCGTTCGTGGATGATTCGCAGTCCCGTCAGGGTCAGAAAGGGATCCACCTGGTCGATGATGGAGGTTTCCCCGGCGATCAGCCCGGCGAATCCCCCGGTGGCAATGACCCGGGCCGGCCCCAGTTCCTTCTTCATCCGGGCCACCACACCGTCCACCTGACCCACGAAACCGTATAGGATACCGGCCTGCATGCTGTGCACGGTGTTCTTGCCGATCACCGAAGGCGGTCCGGCTATGCCCACCCGGGGCAACTTGGATGCCCACCGGAACAGGGCTTCGGTAGCGATACCGATGCCGGGGGCAATGGCCCCGCCCAGGAATTCGCCCTTTTGCGATACGGCACCGAAAGTGGTGGCTGTACCCAAATCAACGATCACCAGAGGTCCCCCGTAGAGTTCAAAGCCGGCCACGGCGTTGACGATCCGGTCCGCCCCCACCTCGCCGGGGTTGTCGACGCGGATGGTCAGGCCGGTCTTGACCCCGGGTTCGACAAACAGAGGCTGCAAGCCGAACAAGCGGCGGCAGGTTTCTTCCAGCGACCGCCGGAGAGGCGGCACCACCGAACAGACTACCATCGCCTCTACCACCGCCGTGTTCAGGCCGGCGCCGAGGAACATCTGGCGCAGAAGAATGCTGTGCTCGTCCGCGGTGCGCGAATGAACGGTGGACAGACGCCAGTTGTGTACCAACTGCTCACCCGCGAAGAGGCCCAGTTTTATGTTGGTGTTGCCCACGTTACAGGCCAAAATCATGACCGGCCACCGCTTCCCCCGGGTAACCCGGCGCCCTGCCCGTCCCGGGAAGGGTCCGTTGCCGGGGTAGCCGCATTCGCAGGCTCGGCCGGTTCCAAACCTTCCATCCTCATGTTTTCCGGTCCGGATCGTGGTTCCGCTCGAAAATGAGGCGTAGCCCGGTCAGGGTTAGAAAGGGATCCACCCGGTCGATGATGGATGTCTCCCCGGCGATCAACTCGGCCAGGCCTCCGGTGGCGATGACCCGCGCCGCACCGAGTTCCTTCTTCATCCTTCCCACCACACCTTCCACCTGGCCCATGAAGCCGTACAGGATGCCGGCCTGCATGGCGTGAACGGTGTTTTTGCCGATCACCGAAGGCGGCCGGGTGATATCCACCCGTGGCAACTTGGACGCCTGCAGAAACAGGGCATCGGTGGAGATGCCGATGCCGGGCGCGATAGCGCCGCCCAGGTACTCCCCCTTTTTCGATAAGGCGCAAAAGGTGGTGGCGGTCCCGAAATCGACGATGACCAGAGGTCCTCCGTAAAGATGGAAGGCGGCCACGGCGTTGACGATCCGGTCCGCACCCACCTCGCGCGGGTTGTCCACCCTAAGAGGCATGCCGGTCTTGACACCCGGTTCGATAACCAGGGGTTTCAGGCGAAAATAGCGCAGGAAAGTCTCCTCCAAGGATTGCTGCAGAGGAGGTACGACGGAAGACATCACCACCGCATCCACCAGCGCTGTTTCCAGACCGACGCCATAGAACAACTGGCGCCAAAGGATGCCGTGCTCGTCTGCGGTCCGCGAATGAACGGTGGCGACACTCCAGTTGTGTACCAGTTTTTCGCCCTCGAAGAGTCCCAGCACTATGTTGGTGTTGCCCACGTCACAGGCCAGAATCATGACTAGCCACCGCTTCCCCTATGTATTTTCGGGCCCACCGGCGAGTTCCGTACCGGGAAAGATGCCGGGCCAGGTGCGCAGGTAGACGTCCAGGTCAGCCCCGTGGAACAGGACGAAAACCACTTCCGAAAGGGGCTGACCGGCCAGAAAATCCCGTACCGCCGCCAGGGCTACAACGGTGGCCCGCTCCAGGGGAAACCGGTAGGCCCCGGTGCTGATGGACGGGAACGCCACGGACCGGACGCCGTGTTCCACGGCGCAACGGAGGCTGCTATGGTAGGCGGCCCTGAGCAGTTCGTCTTCGTTGTGACCACCGCCGTGCCACACCGGACCCACGGTGTGAATGACCCAGCGCGCCGGCAGGTTGCCCCCGCCGGTTATCACGGCCTGCCCGGCGGGAAGGGAGCCCCTTTCCCCTACTATCTTGCGGCACTCGGCCAGGATAGAAGGCCCACCGGCCCTGTGAATGGCACCGTCCACGCCCCCGCCGCCCAGGAGCCCCGAGTTGGCGGCGTTGACGATGGCCTCCACCGGACATGTGGTGATATCCCCGACCATTATTCGGATCAGCGTGCCGCTTATCCGCGCCTGCACTCCCATTCCTCCCCCGGCCCGCGTCCGTAGCTGTCCTCGAAAGTAACCTCACCCGCCAAAAGCCGCTGTGTTGCCCCGTCAGGCAGTTCCAGGAGGAGCGCCCCCTCCTCGTCCACGCCGACCGCCCGCCCCGCCAAAGAAATATCACCCAGCCGTACCCGGACCAACCGGTCCAGGGTGACGGAGCGCTTTTCCCACTCAGCCCGGATGACCGTAAAGCCGCCCACCTGCCAGATCCGGTACCATTCTTCCAACTGGCGCAGGGCCTCCTGCAAAAGCCGCACCCGCCCAATATCCTTCCCCGCCTGGAGTTTGAGCGAAGTAGCCCGGCCCGGCTCCAACTCCCCTTCGGCAAGGTTGGCATTAAGCCCCACGCCTATTACCACGCTGTTGATGACTTCCGGTTCGGCATCCATTTCCGTCAGAATGCCGCAGACCTTCTTACCCTCCAGTAGGAGATCGTTGGGCCACTTGATGCCGGGGGCAAGGCCGGTGACCTTTTCTATGGCCCGGGCCAGAGCCACGGCAGCCACCATGGTCACCTGGGGCGCGCACGCCGGGCGGACCGGCGGGCGTAAAACCAGCGAGAAGAGCAGTCCCCGGCCAAAGGGGCAATTCCACGAACGACCCCGCCGCCCCCGGCCGGCCGTCTGCTCCTCGGTCACCACCAGGGTGCCCTCCGGAGCCCCCTGGCGTGCCAGGTCGCGGGCCACATCGCTGGTGGAACCGGCTCTCTCCAAGTAGACAATCCGGCACCCCAGGGCCACGGTGCCCAAACCACACTGTATCTCGGCCGGCAACAGCCGGTCGGGCGAGGACAGAAGCCGGTAACCCTGCCGGGGACGTCCTTCCACCCCGTAACCCTGGTGGCGTAAACCCTGCACCTGTTTCCATACGGCCTGGCGGGTTACGTTCAATTCCCGGCAGACTTCCTCCCCGGAGACGAAGGACGGGGCATGGCGCCTCAGTACACTCAAAAGGTGGTCCGGCTCAGTCAAAATCTTCCCCCCTGCCGAAATCCAGCCCGATGTCCAGAGAGCGCACCGAGTGAGTCAGGGCTCCCACCGAGATGAAGTCCACGCCGGTGGAAGCCACCGCCGACACAGTGGCCTCGGTGATTCCGCCCGAGGCCTCCGTCAGGGCCCGTCCGCCGACCAGGGCAACAGCCCTGGTCATGGTATCCACGTCCATGTTGTCCAGGAGGATGATATCGGCACCGGCCGCCAGAGCCTCCTCGACGCCGGCCAGGTCCTCGACCTCGACTTCGATGCGCACAGTGTGGGGCGCCTTTCCCTGCGCTGCCCGAACGGCCGGTCCGACGCCGCCGGCCAGAACCAGATGATTGTCCTTGATCAACACACCGTCAAACAGGCCAAAACGGTGGTTGGCGCCTCCCCCTGCCCGCACGGCGTACTTTTCCAAAATTCTCAGTCCGGGCGTCGTTTTCCGCGTGTCTACAATGCGCGCGCGGCAGCCGGCCACCCGGTCCACCAGACGGGCCGTAGCCGTGGCTATGCCGCTCATCCGCTGCAGCAAGTTGAGGGCCAGCCGCTCCCCGCCCAGGATGGCCGCGGCGTCACCCCTGATCTCGGCCAGAACCCGGCCGGCCGGGCAACTTTCCCCGTCCCGGGCCAGGGGCCGGAAAACGATATCGCGGGACAGGCGCCCGAAAACCTCTGCCGCGACCGGCAAGCCGGCCACCACGCCGACCTCCCGCAGTACCACCCGGCCCGCGGCCTGCGTCCCCGGCACAACCAGGGCGCGCGTGGTCAAATCCCCGCTGCCGATGTCCTCGGCCAGGCAGGTATCGATCAAAGGAGCCAGTGCCCTCAAGTCTAAGTTCATGCCTGCCCCCCTACCGTTTAAAAAGCAGGTGTTTTTCCCAACCGGAGCTACTTTGGGGAAAGTCGCGGCGAAAATGGGCGCCGCGGGACTCCCGCCTGGCTGCGGCGGCCTGGGTGATCAACCTGGCCACCTCTAATATGTTCAGGAGTTCCATTTCCTCACCCGTCTCCACCGCCACCTGGTTCAAGGAGTCCAGACCGTCCAGCCAGTCCCCGGCCCCGGCCAGGCCGGCCGCGTCCCGCAGTGGTCCGGCCTGGCGGGACATCACCGCCCGCAGGCGCTCTTTCAGACCGGCAAAGTCCGCCGGTTTTGCCAATCGGCGCACCCGGCAGGCAAATTCGCGAGGAGCAGGCGCCGCGCGCAGCGAGGTCGCCGCGTGTTCCACGATGCGCCGGCCGAATACCAGGCCGTCCACCAGGGAGTTGGAAGCCAGCCGGTTGGCACCGTGGACGCCGGTGCAGGCTGTTTCACCGCAGGCATAGAGCCTCTCCACGCTGGTTTGTCCATGGAGGCCGGTTTTAACCCCGCCCATGGAATAATGGGCACAGGGAGCCACCGGTATCAGGTCGTGTGCCAGGTCCAGGCCGTAGCCCGCACAGGTGGCGCCGATGGTCGGAAATCTTTTACTGATCATCCGGGGATCCAAATGACTCAAGTCGAGGTATACTTCGCCGGTCTCCGTCTTTTCCATTTCACTCAGGATAGCCCGGGTGACCACGTCCCGGGGAGCCAGTTCAGCCAGTTCGTGATAGGAAGGCATAAACCGTTCCCCCCGGCTGTTGCGCAAAAACGCCCCCTCGCCCCGCACCGCTTCAGAGATGAGGAAGGGCAAAACGCCGGCGCGGTGCAGCACCGTGGGGTGGAACTGGATAAATTCCAAATCCATGACCTCGGCTCCGGCCCGGTAGGCCTGGGCCACGCCGTCCCCGGTGGCCACCGCCGGGTTGGTACTGTAAGAGTAAAGCTGGCCCAGGCCCCCACTGGCCAAGACAGTCGCGCGAGCCCGAAACACGGAAAGGTTACCGGTACTCCGGGAAAGAACCAAAACGCCGTGGCAGATCCCCTCACGAACCAGGAGGTCCACCACAAAGTGGTTCTCCAATACCTTGACCCGGCCTTCTCCCACCACGCGCGTGCTCAGTGCCCGCTGCAACTCGGCGCCCGTCGCATCACCGCTGGCGTGCAGGATGCGGCGGCGGCGGTGGGCACCTTCCCTGGTCAACGCCAGGCGTCCGGCGTCACGGTCGAAAACCGCTCCCAGGCGCATCAATTCCCGCACCCGGTCCGGCCCTTCCGTGACCAGAACCTCCACCGCTTCCGGATCACAGAGACCGGCTCCGGCCAGGAGGGTGTCCTCCCGGTGCAGGGCCGGCGAGTCGGTCTCGCCGATAGCGGCGGCAATGCCCCCCTGGGCCTTCTCGGTGTTACCGTCGTCGATGCGGGCCTTGGTCAGAACCACCACCCTCGAGCCGTCACGGGAGGCCATCAGCGCGGTATAGAGACCCGCTATACCGCTGCCGACCACAAGGTAGTCTACTTCCTCCACCGGAAGGCTACGGGTGTCGAAATTGACCAGAAATAACTGCTCCAATGCCCGGCCTCCTAAGAAAGTTCCAGCATGCGCGCCAGCGACTGCAGAGCCTTTTCCCTCACCTGCGGGGCCACCGCAACGCGGGGCTGGAGAGTCAAAAGCGCGTCTCTTACCTTCTCCAGGGTTGTCCGCTTCATATTGGGGCAAACCAGCCGGCTCGCCGCCGGGTAAAACTGCTTATCCGGGCAGGCCCTGCGCATAGGGTGCAACAGGCCTGTTTCGGTAGCCACGATAAACTCTTTTTCCCCACTCTCCATGGCAAAACGTAGCATGCCGGTGGTGGAGGCAACCGCATCAGCCAGGTCCAGCACCTCGGGCGCGCACTCGGGGTGGGCCAGAACCACGGCGTCCGGATGCTCTTGGCGAGCCAGCCGGACGTCCTCAGCCTTAAGTTTGTGGTGAGTATTGCAGTACCCCTCCCAGAGGTGCATCGGCCGCCCGGTTTGCCGCTGGACCCACAGGCCCAGATTACGGTCCGGGATAAACAGGATCTCCTGGCCGGGGGGCAGGGAAGAGACTATCTTGACCGCATTGGCTGAGGTGCAACAAACATCACTTTCGGCCTTCACCGCCGCCGAGGTATTGACGTAGGCCACCACCAGGGCCCCGGGTAACTCTTTCTTGCGCGCCGCCAGGGCGACCTCGTCCACCATGTCCGCCATGGGGCAGCCGGCCTCCAGGTCCGGCAGCAGGACCACCTTGTCCGGGGACAGGATAGCCGCACTTTCGGCCATAAAATGGACGCCGCAAAAGACAATCACCTCGGCGTCCGTCGCCGCCGCCTTACGGGAAAGTTCCAACGAATCACCTACGAAATCGGCGACGTCCTGCACCTCCGGCCGCTGGTAGACGTGGCTCAGAATCACTGCGCGACGCTTATTTTTCAGTTCCTTTATCTCACCGGTCAACTGTTCTTTGTCTTCCACCGTCTCAACACCGTCCGCCCTTTTTTGTCTTGTGTGCCGGCCCCACGGCGTCCGTTCCAGCCCCTGACACCATTGTACAGACAGTGGGCCCACTGCCGCCCGTCAGGTCCGTCAGGACCTCTCAGGGCTCGTCCAGCTTCATCTTTTCGCTACCGGGGTTTACATTGCATGGGCGGCCGGCGAGTCCAAGTCCGTTTTCCAGCCGCTCCCGCGTCAACATTGTTTTCAGAAAGTATCATACAACATTATGACGACAAAAAAAAGCAGGCAGCGCCAAGAACCGGACCGGGCGGCACTGCCATCGTAAAAAATAAGGCCTACTGCAGAACGGTGTTGTCGATCACCCTGGTCCGCCCGAAGCGGACGGCAAGGGCCAACAGGGCCGGACCCTCCAGGCGGCCTATATCGGCCAGATCCGGCAGCCCGTATATTTCCACATAATCCACCGCCGCCAGGGGCTCGGCTTCTATCATCCCCCGGACCAGGCCGGTCAGGGCGACCGGCCTGCGCTCCCCCGCCGCATACGCCTCCCGGGCGGCCGCCAGGCTCCTGCTGAGGACGGTGGCCGCGGCCCGCTGGGGCCCGTCCAGGTAGACGTTACGCGAACTCATGGCCAGCCCGTCGGGTTCACGCACCGTAGGGACACCCACCACCGTGACCTTCAGGTTAAGGTCGGTCACCATCCGCCTTATCACCAGAAACTGTTGATAATCCTTCTCCCCGAAAAAGGCCAGGTCGGGTTCCACGATGTGGAAAAGCTTGGCCACAACCGTGGTCACGCCCCGGAAATGGGTGGGCCGGGAAAGGCCGCACAGCTTGGCGGTCATTCCCTCCACAGCGACATAGGTGGTATAGCCGCCCGGGTACATCTCCCTGACGGAAGGATAAAAGAGGATATCCGCCCCGGCCCTTGCGGCCAGCGCGGCATCCCGTTCCATGTCCCGCGGGTAGGCCTCGTAATCCTCGCCGGGGCCGAACTGCGTGGGATTGACGAAAATGCTCACCACCACCAGGCCACACTCCTCCCGGGCCCGGCGGATCAGGGCCAGATGCCCCTCGTGCAGGTAGCCCATGGTGGGCACCAGACCCACCACGAGGCCATCCTGGCGTGCCCGGCCCACCTGGGCACGGATGTTGGCGATGGTCTCCACTGTGTTCACCAAGACTCCCCCAATCAAGATGGAGACAGGAACTCGGCCAAGTTGGCGCTCTTAACCCGGAGAGAATCCGGGCCTCAAACAACGTACGGGTTGACCACAACCAAACCTTCGATAAACCTAAAGTGTTTCTGATTTAGAGTAAACAAGGCTGCCCCATTTTCTGAAGCCGTGGCGGCAATTATGGAGTCCATTGGTTGAAGGCCATGCGAAGCACGGTACTTCGCCAAATAGCGGCCTCCAACCCAAGCAATCTGAGAATTGACTGCAATAATGTCAAAAATACCGAGCAGGCTTCTCACCGCCTCGATACGCTCATCCGTCATAGCAGGGGACGCCATCAGCTCCAAAACCGTTATTGTGGAAATAAGCCCTTCGAAGTTGCCGTTTCCGATGTCCTTTAGCACGCTGGAAGCCTGGGCAACATTCCGCAGGTGGTCCACAATAATGTTGGTGTCAACGACGATCTTCAAGCTCATCCAGCCTCCTGCCCGACTCCTTGCGGATGTTTTCAACGTATTCGGCCCCGGTCATCTCCATATCCGCAAACAAACCGGCCGTCCGGGTAACAACGTCTTCCTCGGTTTTTTCCTTGCGTTTTGCCTTCAGGACCAGCCTGCTGCGATCCTCGACATAGGCGTAGAGGACGTCTCCCTCCTTGAGGTTCAATTCCTTTCGGACCTCGGCCGGTATCACGACTTGCCCCCTGCTGGAAAGGACCACGTCATACATTTCTTACCCTCCTTAATATACTTGGGTATCTTACCCCACAGTATATTACTGGCAGGATATAATGTCAAGATCTACCTCGTAACCTTCTCCAGTACGCCCTCCGGCATGGCGAAGGTATGCTCCGCGGCCGGAAAACTACGGGCGCGGACTTCTTCCCGGTAGCCGGCCAGGGCTTCCCGGATCTGTCCGTTAAGGTTGACAAACTTCTTGACGAAACGGGGCGGCTGGTTGCCGTAGAGCCCCAGCATGTCGGTGGTAACCAGCACCTGGCCGTCGCAGCCCGCGCCGGCCCCGATGCCGATGGTAGGGATGGAGAGCCTCCCCGAAAGATAAGTCGCCAGGGCCTCCGGCACGCATTCCAGCACCAGGGCGAAGGCCCCGGCCTCTTCCACGGCCACGGCGTCCTCGATCAGCTTCCGGGCCGCCTTCTCGTCCCGGCCCTGCACCCGGAAGCCGCCCAACTGGTTTACCGACTGCGGAGTCAGGCCCAAATGAGCCACCACGGGAATACCGGCTTCCACGATCCCGCGGATGGCGCCGGCCACCTCCCGGCCTCCCTCCAGTTTAACCGCCTGGGCGCCGCCTTCCTGCATGAGCCGGCCAGCGTTAGCCATGGCCTGCTCCCGGGACAGGTGGTAGGAGAGGAAAGGCATATCCCCCACCAGCAGGGCCCGTTTGGTCCCCCGGCTGACCGCCTTGACGTGGTGCAACATATCCTCCATGGTCACCGGAATGGTGGACTGGTAACCCAGGACCACGTTCCCCAGGGAGTCCCCGACCAGGATGCTGTCGATGCCGGCGTCATCCACCAGGCGGGCCAGGTTGTAGTCGTAGGCGGTCAGCATGGTTATGGGGGTCTTTTCCTCTTTCATCCGCTTGAAATCGGCTACAGTCACTTTTTCCGACATGGTTAATCCTCCTCGATCTTGTTTTTTCCCAAGAAAAGGTTTTCCAGTACGGTGGCCGTTTGTTCATCTATGCTTCCCTTGGCGCGGGCCACCCCAACGGTGTACCGGCCAAGCCGGCGGTAAAGATCCTCTTCCTGTCCCCCCCGGGACGCCAGTACAGCCAGGTGGCCGGCAATCGTGGAGGCGTCCCCCCTCTCCACCGGGCCGGTCAGTGCTCTTGCCACGCCGACCTTCTCCATGTTGTTCAGGGTACCCCGGACCAGAGGCCAAAGAGCGTCCAGGGCCTCCTCCCGCCCGAGGCCGAACTCCCCAAACCAGCCGGTGGCCAGGTACATGAGCGCCACCAGGTAGTTGGAAGCCACACAGGCCGCCGCGTGGTACAGCGGTTTGGCCGCCGTATCAACTTGAAACACCCGGCCGTCCAAATCCCCCACCATCTCCCGCGCCAGTTCGAACGCCTCTTCGTCCCCTTCCACGGCGAACCAGGAGCCGGGCAGGTTTTGCAGGGCGGCCTCCAGCCCGGCGAAGGACTGCAGCGGATGCACCGACAGGGTCAGAGCCCCGGCCTCCCCGGCCCCTTGGAGCACAGCCGCCCTTTGGGCCCCGCTGGTATGCACGGCCACCTGACCTTGCCGGTAACCGCCCCCCTCCTTTATCATGCCATCCATGGTACCGATGACCCCATCCGAGGTCGTGATAAAGACCACCCGGGCCAGCCGAGCCGCCCCGGCCGGGTCGGCAACCACCACCGCCCCGGTTTCCCGGGCCACCTTGTCCGCCTTCTCCACCGTGCGGTTGTAGACCGCGGCCACCGGATAGCCCCGCTGATGCAGCCGGATGGCCAGGGCCGAACCCACCTTGCCGGTACCTACAAAAGCCAGAGCCGGTTTTGTCATCCGCCATTCCTCCTTTAGCCGCTTCCAAAACCCCCAGACGACAAAAAAACCTCTCCGGACACCCGAAAAGGTTATTTTCTCTCTATCCGTCTCGGTCCATCCCGGCTCCAAGCGGCTATGCAGTTGTTTCGACCAACGTATTACCCGAACCGTATGGTTCCCCAAGGGATACCATCGGTTGCAGCCCCATCGTAGCATAACTTGCCCGCCCGCGCAACCCGGCAGCACGAAAAAACCGGGCCAGCCGCCGGGGATGAGGGGTCAGTGGTAGCTAAGACGGTTTTTCCGGCATCCTGCCCGACTGTTCTTGGTCCCGTTATTCTGTCGGGTCCAGTCTTCGCTTACTACGGCCTGATCCGCCAGACTCGCGCCCACCACCTGACTTCACGTTTTGCGCTTATACAGGTGGCCTTGCCCTTCGGGGACCCTCCGGGCGGGGCGCGAGCCCTTCCTTGCTTTACTGCAGTATCTTTGTGTCGGTGCCGTCTCCCATACGCCGGGAGGCCATCCATGTGCACATTCCCATCACTTCCCTGGACTACCATTCTTCGCCCTCTTGGACCGGGCTCGACTCCTCCTCTGTCCCGCTAGCCAGATTTAAGCGGGGATTCCTAACGACGCGGCAGAGTTCACTTGATGTTGCGGCCCCAACACTTGCTTGCCACCCTGCCTGGCATCACCTTGCGGCGGACGGTGACTTTATCCTCGCGGCTTTCAGAAGGAGAGTCGCCTACTCCTTCTGCGCGATTTGCTACGTGGTTGGACGGAAAATCTACTACGCCCGGTCATTCTCCGGTTAGATACTACAGGTTACAAGCTGCACCCCTCCGAGGAAACCGTACGCAGGGCCGTTCACAACAACTTCTATTTCGATTTCGAACGATTCAAAGACAGTCTCATCTACTGTAGCACTTGTGCATGGCATAGACTACGAAAACGGTTGATTCAATTAGCTCATGTTAATGCATAGAATCAATGTCAATATAATCCATTTCGTTGACTACACCGCCTTTGCCCCTATTTCCGGGGGGTGAGGCTATTATGGCAGAGGCTCTATGGTACTACCTAGGAGTACAGTCATAACTGGGCATACAATTCGCGACTCTCAAGGTATTTTTTGCGACTGAGAATCTTTTTCTTTACCGAGGGGAAATAATCGAGGTTGGTATGGGGCAAAAACATACTGCCCACAAACTTGTTCATAAATGATTCTGCTGCGAAAACCCTTTTGCCCACGTACCGGCTACACGATATGGGGCGCCGGCCGCCTGCCCGCCACTAACCATGGTATATGCTTCAGGCAAATCGTACTTTTTGCAGTGAAATCATAAATTCCTGGCTTGCGATCAGTTCGAAATAAGTCATTTTTCCAACTATTCCTTCGGCTTCACGGCGTTTTTGGTTTGAGACCAGGGCCATGCGTGCTCCTTCGCCAGAAGTATTGCCTATCCGCACCATCTTTTCGCGCGGCAGATCGGGGTAAATTCCAATGGTAACAGCTGATTCCAGGTTGAGGTAGTGACCAAAGGCACCGGATGCATAAAAGCGCTCAATTACCGATAAATCAAGTCCCACACTCTCAAGAAGCAGGTCAAGGGCAGCATTAACCGCTCCTTTGGTACGCATAAGGTTATTAATATCGTTTTGGGTGACCAATATGTCTTTGCCTTCAGCTGACTTATCGGCGGGTACTAGTATATATTCTTTTTGACTATTTTGGAAATGCCCGGCCCGGTCGATTATTCCGTCTAAAAACAGTTCAGCCAAACAGTCGATTAGACCCGAACCGCATAGGCCTTTAGCAGGGGTATTGCCAATAGTTGTATAATGCACTTGACCCGTGAGGGGATCTATGCGTACACTTTCAATAGCGCCACTTTGTGCCTGCATGCCGCTTTGCGCCACTCCGCCTTCCAGTGCCGGCCCAGCTGCACCGGCGCAAGCGACCAGCCAATCCTTATTGCCCAAAACAACCTCCACATTTGTACCTATATCGACGAAGAGAGTCAACTCCGCCGAGCGGTGCATACCGCTGGCCAGTACGCCTGCCACTATATCACCGCCCACATAGCTTCCAGCAGCGGGCATAAGGTAAACCACAGCAAGCGGGTTAATTTCCAGACCGACTTCTGCCGCCTTGAAAAGACCTGGATTATTTACCACAGGAATATACGGGGTTACGGCTATCCTGGACGGGTCCAATCCCAATAGCAGATGGATCATGGTACTATTGGCACCGATGGTCGCGGCACTGATCTCTCCGGCCGGAATATTGTTTCTGTTGCCTATCCTTTCTATAAGCTGATTTAGAGTCCCGAGAACGGCTTTTTTTAATTCCTCTGCGCCGTCCGGCGTAGCTGCCAGATATATGCGTGTAAGAATATCTTGGCCGAGCTTTACCTGTCCATTATAGCCGGCGGTATAATCGATGATTTTCCCGCTATCCATATCTACCAGATAGACTACTACGGTAGTGGTGCCGATATCTATGGAAAGGCCGTAGTGGTTTTTTGTA
>DATKUX010000185.1:0-9912 GCA_035530395.1 Spirochaetia bacterium | reverse complement strand
AAATAATGATGGCATGGGACGAAATGATTAGGAGGGGTGGAAATATATAATGGCAGTCGAATATTATGCCTTGCCTGTAGCCAATGGGATCGAGTTTACAGACAAGGAAGTGCTTTTTATCCTTTCCAGCGGGGGGAGATTGGCATTCCCGCTAGATTATTTCCCAAGATTAGCAACGGCGACACAAGAACAGCGTAAAAAATGGCGTTTGCGAAACGGTGGTTACTGTGTGCGGTGGGACGAAATTGATGAAGATATATCAATCCCCTTACTACTGACCGGGCAGTGTGTTTAGGCAAAGGGTGAACACGAGACACTGCCCCGGCACAGAAAGACAACTTACCGGTCGAACAACCGCAGCCGGACAAACCGACGCAGGGCGATATAGAGCAAAAGGGCATCCAAGCCAATAAGAACGGTGAGCAGGACCGCCGTAGTCAAACCGGGAGAGAGGGACAGAAGCATTGCCAGAAGATGCTGCCGCACCGACGCCGGCAAACTGTTGATGGGAAGCGCTATTACCAACGACACCCCCAGTGCCCCGTAGGTCACGCCCTGCTGGGCGTTCCGGACACTGGCCGATCGTTCCGATACAAGGGCGCTGACTCCGGCGCCCAAAACACCGACGAGCAGGGTGGAAAAGGGTATGGCCCCTAAAAAGGACGGGGGGAAAACGGCGGCCGCCCGACTACCGAACATGAACAGCGCCAGGATCCACGACCCGAGGGATGCGGCCAGCATAGCCAGGGTAGCGGCTACTATCGGTGCACCGACCTTGCCGAAGAAAATGGCCCATTCCGGCAGACGGCTGGCGAGAAGGGTATCCAGAGTACCCCGCTCACGCTCACCGGCAAAAGAGTCGACGACGATGGTGCTCACGAATAGGAAGGGGATCAGGAACACCAACCCAAGCGTGCCGGCATTGGCCAGAAAACTGTCGCCCATCGCTCCCACGGTAATAATGAGCATCGCCACCAGGATCAGCAACCTTCCGAGCGGTGTGGCCATCAACGCCCATAAGAACCCGGGGCCCGGTTTTGGAATATTGAACAACTCCTGCCATTCTTTGAGGAACATTGCCTTAAAATCGGTCATTTTCCTCTTCCTCCATCAAGGCCAGGTAGACCTCTTCCAGGCTGCCGCGGTCGCGGATGACCTCCGTGATCTCCGCGCCTGACGCCAGAACGAACTTAAGGATGTCCGATATGGACGCCCCGGCTTCCAGCGTAAGATGGAGGTTGTCTTCCCCTTTCTCCATACCGGCCACACCCGGGAAATCGGCCAAAAGGGCAGGGAAATCACCGTCCCCAAAATGGCCGAAGATCCTGACCCCGGGGCTCTGGATCATTTCTTCCATCAGCTTATTTGGGTTGCCCGCTGCCACGATCCGGCCGTCGCGTATGACGGCGATTTGGTGGCATAGTTTTTGCTCTTCACTCAAATTGTGAGTTGTCAGAAAAATGGTCACGCCTTTCTCTTCAGCCAGATCCAAAAGGTCGGCGTGCAGCGAGGCACTGGCTGCCGGGTCCAGCCCGCTGGAAGGTTCGTCCAGAAACAAAACGGACGGTGAGCTCAGAAGGGCGCGGGCCAAAGCCAGCTTTTGCCGCATCCCGCGGCTGAACCGCCTGACCGGTTCCCGCGCGCGTCCGGCCAATCCGGCCCGAGTGAGAAGTTCTCCGACCCTTCTTTTTCCCTCCCCCTCTGTCAGATGGGCTACCCGCGCATAGAAGGCCAGGTTCTGTTCGGCCGTCAACCGGTCGTACAACCCATCGTTGTGAAACACGACGCCCGTGTGTTGCCGGATATTCTCCCCCTCGCGGGAACAGTCGCAGCCCAAAACCTCGGCGCGTCCCGCTGACGGTAGCAGCAGTCCCAGCAAAAGGCGGATAGTGGTACTCTTCCCGGCCCCGTTGGGACCCAGGAAGCCGAATATGGTGCCCCGCGGCACCTCAAACGACATTTCAGCCACCGCTCGAAGCGGACCGAACTGCCGGCTCAACTTTTCCACCCGGATAGCCGTTTCCATGCTCTCATCCCCCAACGAGGTACCGGCCAGGCACCATCGATTTTCAAACCGGGACTTCCGCGCCAGACGGAACTTTGGCAACCCAGCGATCAAGGCCGGGATCATCTGTGACCGAGATACGTTCGAGGCGGAACCTCATTGCTTCCAGAATCAGTCGATGGAACATCTCGCCCTGGGCGTCGGGATCAGTCATATCCGCCATCTGGAACATGCGGTGAAACAGTGGTTGACTTAAAAGGTCCAGGGTCCGTTTTAAGCCGGCTTCACTAACCGAACCGACGGCAAAAGCGACATATTCATCGACAAGCAATTGCACCGCAGGATCCCCGGGACTCTTATGCACGACGAGGCGAAAACGGTTCATCATGTCTTCAATCTTTGCCCTCAGCCCAGCAGAATCCATTCCCTTGCTCTGCGCCATACGCTCATTGCCTTCGCGCACGTACTCCTCGTCCCGGCCGTTTTGAGCTGCCATTATCAAACCCATTTCACCCTGACTGGCTTCGGATTCCCTGCTCTTCTCCGCATCTGCCACAAATTCTTCGGGCACGGGATAGCCGGACAGTAATTTACGCCATCTCCCGGCCCACCACCGACCCCTCTCCTCGGAAGTCATACCGGCGACCCTTTTCAAGTTTTGCAGGTATTGCCGCGGATCCTCCCGCCGCTCAACATCCTCCCGGGCTTGCGATATGACCTTCCGCAACCTGCCCAAGCGTTCGATCTCGGCATCCACCGCCCCGGCCCGGGCGGTTAGAAAATCTGTCAGGGCCTTTTCATCGGCCAGCAGTTCCCTGACATCCTGGATGGAAGCGCCCAGAAAGCGCACAGTGGCGATCTGTTGCAGGCGCGTCAATTCGCTGTCGCCATATAAACGATACCCAGCCTCGCTGACCCGGACGGGCGGAAGAAGGCCGATATCGCTGTAATAACGGACCGCTTTCACGGACACGCCGGTTTGGCGGGCCACTTGACCGATAGAATACAGTTCCACGCCCAACGCCTCCCATGCCATTATAAAAGATTCCTGCGGGGGAGAGTCAAGGGATGTGCTGACTTTTCTGGAATGTGCTTATGCCGGCCTCACTCCAGAGGTTTTTGTGTGTACATGTATTGACATGGCAAAAGAAACCAGATAAACTTAGGGAAGTCCGAGAAGGGGGGCTGCGGTTGGTGGAAGCCCAAAGAAACGACCAGAGGGAAATCAAGGGAAAAACGATCATGGTCCGGGTAGACGACAAGTTAAAGCAGTGCTTCTTCGAGAAATGCCGCACGCGGGCCATCAACCCGTCGGCTTGGCTACGCCTTCAAATTGAGAGGTTCGTGCAGGAATCCTAAACGCCTTTCCTGGCATTGGGGGGGAAAAGATGCCCGTCATAGCGGTGGCCAATAACAAGGGCGGGGTAAGCAAGACCACGACGGCCTGCAACGTTGCCTATTGCATGGCCCAAAGGGGCGAAAAGGTCCTTCTGATCGACATGGACAGCCAGGGTAATGCCACGAGGACCTACGGCGTTTCCCCCGAACAGTACAGCGTCGGCATGTACCATCTCCTCCTCGACCAAATTCGGATGATGCTACTGGACAAGCCCAAATACAGCATCCGAAAAGCAGTCCTCAAGACCAGTTACGGGTTAGACCTCATTCCTTGCGACTCGCGGGTCTCGGAGATCAGTACCTGGCTCCAGGACCACGCTGCGGTCTTCAATGGCGCAGACCTGCAGCGGTACTGGCAAAAGGAGTTTCCGTTCTTCCTCCTTAAAATCCTCGACGAGGTCAGGGGTAAGTACACCCGTATCATCATCGACACACCACCGGCCTTCGAGTATAACACCAAGGCCTCTCTGATCGCCAGCGACCACATCATCATTCCTGTGGAGTTGGGTGACCTCGAGCTCACCGGCCTGGAAAGCCTCTTTAAGAAGATAGTGGGTTTTAAGAAAGATTACGACAGGGATGTTTCTGTGCTCGGCATCATCGTTAATCGTTATGACTGGGGTAAAAAGGGCGGGCGAACTGTGGTGGAAAGGGCTCTTGAAGAGCAGCTTAGGGAGCACCCCGTATTCGGGAAATACGTGTGTCAAAACATTATTTACAGGAACACCTCCATTCGGGAGGCTGCCGTCCTGGGTAAGCTCGCCGCAACTTACGAAAAGAAGAATGCCCGGTCGGCGAGGGAGAATTTCGACGAGTTCGTCGAGGAGATAGAAATACGCCTAGCCAGAGAGGAGGCCGCTGCTAGTGGCGACTAACATTCGTAAGTTTACCAGGCAGGCAACACCTCTGGAAGCAGGGGAGCCGGCCCTTGAAGAGATAGACATAACCCCCCGCCCCACCGGGGGGGAC
Organism: Spirochaetia bacterium; assembly: GCA_035530395.1. Lineage (GTDB taxonomy): Bacteria > Bacillota > Desulfotomaculia > Desulfotomaculales > JAJYZD01 > JAJYZD01. The sequence goes on along the minus strand of DATKUX010000185.1, from coordinate 5,540 downwards.
GTGCATAGCATACCCGTCGATTTGATTTCGCCCTCGCCGTACCAGCCGCGCACTAGGTTCTCCGAGGCCGGCATCGGGGCCCTGGCCGACAGTATAAGCACCCTGGGCCTGATCAACCCGATCGCTGTCCGGTCGAGGAACGGAGGCTACGAACTCATCACGGGCGAGCGCAGACTCCGAGCGGTAAAGCTTCTGGAACACGAAACCATCAAGGCCACCGTACATGACGTCGACGATATGACGGCGGCGATCATGGCCTTCGACGAAAATTTCAGGCGCCAGAACCTCAGCGAGTACGAGAACTACCGCTGGGTCACGATAATGATCGGCGAGTTCAGCCTGAAGCAGGTCGATATCGCGGAGAAGCTGAAAGTCACGGCGGGCCGACTCTCCCAGATAATGTCCGTAGGCAAACTGCCTTCAGACGTGATAGAGAGGATAGCTCACATGCGATTTGTCACGGAAAACCACATCCGGGCCTTGAGACGTCTGCATAGGCTTGATGACCGTCTTATGTACGAACTACTTGACGAAATGGAGGGACATCAGCTGAACGGAGTGCAGGTCGCCGAAAGGTTTGATCAGCTGGTCGTTCAGTCCCGGATTGTGCTGACCCCGGTGGACAACGCCCTTGCCGATATCAACAAGAGAATCACTTACATAAGGAGAAACCCCGGCGTGTTCTCACCAGCTCAATTAAAGCAAATTAGGGTACAGCTCTTGAAAATGGGGGAGCTTGTCAACCAATTTCTCCAGACCGGCATAGGCAGAGACACCCATTAGATGACTCCCCGGCCGGGACCGGAAAATGCCTCCTGAACATTGAACCACGATAAGAAGTTTAGTATACTAAACTTCTCCAGCAACTGGAAATAGTCTGGCCGTAGCCTTAACCACAACCGGGGTGAAGATTATTTCAAAGGAGATTTTTATGAGAATGATAGACTTGCGCAGCGACACCGTCACGCTGCCGAGCGAAGAAATGCGGGTGGCCATGAGCCGGGCCGAGGTGGGCGACGACGTGTTTGGCGAGGATCCGACCATCAACCGGCTGCAGGAACTGGCGGCCGCCTTGACGGGCAAGGAAGCGGCCCTCTTCGTGCCCAGCGGCACGGCCGGCAACCAGATCGCCGTACTGACCCACACCCAGCGGGGCGATGAGGTCATTTTGGACGACGAGGCGCACATCTACTACTACGAGGCCGGTTCTCCCGCCATGCTGAGCGGCGTTCAGTTAAAACCCGTAAAGGGCCTCTTGTCCCAACAGGGCCCGGAAGTCCTGCTGCGGGCCATCCGTCCACCGGACATCCATTTTCCCAGGCTTCGCCTGGTCTGTCTGGAAAATACGTTTAACAGGGGCGGTGGGGTTATCATACCGCCCTCTTTGATGGCGGACATCTACGGCTGCGCCAAACGGTCAGGCCTGGCCGTGCACCTGGACGGAGCCCGGATATTCAACGCCGCCGTGGCTACCGGTTGCGACGCACGCGAATTCACGCAGTATGCCGACAGCGTCATGTTCTGTCTTTCCAAGGGTCTGGGGGCACCGGTCGGTTCCCTGCTCACCGGCAGCCGGGATTTCATAGGACAGGCGCGCCGGTACCGTAAGGCCCTGGGCGGGGGTATGCGACAGGCGGGCATCCTGGCGGCGGCCGGGCTGGTAGCCCTGAAGAACATTCCACGTCTCGCCCAAGATCATGCCCGCGCCCGCAGGCTGGCCGAAGCTTTGGCGGAGTTCCCCTCTTTGGAGGTCAACCTCGACTTGGTGCAGACCAACATGGTCATGGTGAAATGCAAACCCGGCCTGACGGCTGCGGACTTCGTCCAACGACTGGCCGCCCGGGGGGTAAAGACAGTAGCCATGGGTCCGGATATCGTACGCCTGGTGACCCACCTGGATATTTCCAGTGAAGATATTGCAGAGTGTATTAAAGTATTCAACCTAACTTTTGCCGGCTGAGAACGGGGGCCTTCTTCAGCCCCCCGAAAAAGGAAAACCGGCCACCTGCCGGTCAGTCTTATTCGAACGGCCTTCTTTAGACCGCATCTCCCCGGATCGCGCCGGGGAGATGTTTTAGCTACAAGCCCCTATACGTCCAGGTTCCTTACCATGTGGGCGTTACTCATAATATACTGGCGCCGCGGCTCGACCTGGTCACCCATTAGGGTGCTAAAGATCTCGTTGGCCTCAATGGCGTTTTCCAAACTCACCTGGAGCACGGTCCGGCTACCGGGATCCATAGTGGTCTCCCACAACTGAATGGGGTCCATTTCGCCGAGACCCTTGTACCTCTGCACGTTCCAGTTGTTGCCGCCCTCCTGGCCGGCGAACTTCTCCATCTCTTTGTCACTGAAAAAGTAGATTTCCCGTTTGCCCTTCTTCAGCCTGTACAGCGGTGGCTGCGCTATATACACGTAGCCGGCCTCGATCAGCGGCCGCATATAGCGGTAAAAGAAGGTCAGCAGCAGGGTGCGGATATGGGCGCCGTCCACGTCGGCATCGGTCATGAGAATGACCCGGTGATAGCGGGCCCGGCCCAGATCGAACTCGTCGGAGATACCGGTGCCCAGCGCGGTGATAAGGGACTTGATCTCCTCGTTGTTGAGGATCTTGTCCAGACGGGCCTTCTCTACGTTGAGAATCTTGCCGCGCAGGGGCAGGATGGCCTGAAAGCGCCGGTCGCGGCCGCCCTTGGCCGAACCGCCGGCCGAGTCTCCTTCTACCAGGTACAACTCGGACAGACTGGGATCCTTTTCACTGCAGTCGGCCAGCTTGCCCGGTAACGCCGCGCTCTCCAGGGCGCTCTTACGCCTGGTCAACTCCCGCGCTTTGCGGGCCGCTTCGCGCGCCCGCGCGGCTGTGAGAAACTTTTCCACCAGTTTCTTCCCCACCTGGGGGTTCTCCTCCAGGAAGACGTTCAAACCCTCCGCCACCACGGAGTCAACTATACCCCTGACCTCACTGTTGCCCAGCCTTGTCTTGGTCTGGCCCTCAAACTGAGGCTCGGGTACCTTGACGCTCAGAACCGCGGTCACACCCTCGCGGATGTCCTCACCACTCAAACCCCCGTTGTCGTTTTTGGCCAGGTTATTTTTCTTGACATACTCGTTAACCACCCTGGTGAGGGCGCTCTTGAAGCCGGCCTCGTGGGTGCCGCCGTCCACGGTATGTATGTTGTTGACGTAGGAAAAGACATCTTCGGTGTACCCGTCATGGTACTGCAGAGCGCATTCCACCATAACCTGATCCCGTTGTCCGGAGACAAAAACCGGCTTGGTATGGATAGCCTCCCGGGCCTTGTTCAAGTAGACGACAAAATCCTTTAAGCCGCCTTCGTGGGAAAAGGAGTCCTCGTGACCCTCGCCCCTCTCGTCCTTAAGGGTGATGTGCACGCCCGGGTTAAGAAACGAAAGCTCGTTGAAGCGCTCGGCCAGCGTCTCATAGCTGAAAACCAGGCTTTCAAATATTTCCGGATCCGGCTTAAAGGTAATCTGGGTACCGGTGCCGGTGGCTTCACCTATGACCCGGAGTTCGGAACTCTTGGCCCCCCGTACAAAACTCATGCTATAGATCCGTCCGTCCCGGTGAACCTCGACCTCCAGCCACTCCGACAGCGCATTGACCACTGATGCGCCGACACCGTGCAAACCGCCCGAGACCTTATAGACCGACCCGCCGAACTTGCCGCCGGCGTGCAATTCGGTAAGCACTACCTCCACCGCGGAGACACCCATCTTTAAATGCATATCCACCGGAATGCCCCTGCCGTTGTCCCACACCGTCACCGCATTGTCCGGCCGGATGGTGATTTCTATCCGGTTGCAAAAACCGCCCATGGCTTCATCAATGGCGTTATCCACAATCTCGTAAACCAGGTGATGAAGCCCCCGCGGGCCCGTGGTGCCTATGTACATACCAGGCCGCAGTCTTACGGCCTCCAGGCCTTCCAGGACCTGAATCTCCTCGGCTCCGTATTTTATCTCATCCCCAGGCAAATTTACGTCCTCCCCATTTGAACGGATCTAAGCAAATATTGTTCCCGGTCTCACCGGGTGGTGTCATTCCTCCACCAGGGCAAGGACGCCTGTGCACCTTTTTTTCAAGGTGCTGCAGGAAATAGGGGAAATGTAAATCTCACGGCCGGTCAATACGTAAGATTTTTCCTTCCCCTCCCGGGCAATGTGGACCAAAAAACCTTCGTCCCTGGCCACATCGAAAAATTCCCTGGTAATAGCGGATCTCCTGGTCTCGGCGCTGATCACGGCGATGATATCCTTTTTGGCCACCATAACGTCGCCGCCCACATGTAAAAACATGCCACAATCCTCCAAACACTTCTCAACCGGAGATACTTCCACCCTCGATGCGAAAAACCCTGCCTTCCCCGGGTGCGGACCCGGCGGTCGCCAGCACCTGACCCCCGCCGGACAGAACACCAAGAAGTCTTTCCTGGCGGCCCCGGTCCAGTTCGTAAAAGGCGTCGTCCAAGAGCAGGACCGGATCCTCGGCCAATTCCTGCCGGCGCAACCGGTGACCGGCCAGACGCAATGCCAGGACCACCGTTCGCTGTTCCCCCTGGGAGGAGGTATACCGAGAGTTCATACCCCCGACCGCCAGTTGGAGATCGTCCCGGTGAGGGCCAACCGTTACGCCACCCGTCATCTGGGCGGACTCCTCCGCCAGAGCGGCGGCAAAACCCTTTTCTACTTCGCACTCGTCTTCCCCGTCGGCCCCGGCGAAAGATCGCGTTAAATCCAGCGTAAGCTCGCCGCCGCCGCTGATCTCCCGGTATAAATCACGGGCTGCCCCTCCAAAGGGCTTCAGCCAGCGGTTGCGCAAAACCTGGATTCGTGCGCCATAAAAGGCCAGTTGCTCGTCCCAAACACCCACTTCCGGTCCCCGGCCCCGCTGCGCGCTCAGAGCCTTGCTCTTCTGCCATAGGGCCCTCTGATAACGGCGCCATAAACCGGCGTAGGAGTGGTTGAGGGCAGCGACCTCCGAATCCACAAAACGCCGCCTCTCCTGGGGCGATCCCTGCACCAACAAAAGGTCTGCGGGCGTAAAAACGCTTAAAGCAGCCGGTCCCGGCAGCTGTCCGCAGCCTGCCTCCTGTCCGTTGACCCTTAATTTCCTCTGCTCCCTGGTCAGCCTGACCTCGACTACATCGTCCCCGCCGTCACGGTGAATTTCCGCCTTGACACCGCCGCCGGCCGCCGACCGGTTGACCAAGTAGCTTTCCTGTACGCCCCGCCACGGGCGGCCCCACATTACCATGAGTACCGCTTCCAGAAGATTGGTCTTACCCTGAGCATTGGCGCCAATTAGAAAATTTATTCCCTGTTCCGGACAGAAAAGGGACCGTTGATAGTTTCTGAAGTTCAAGAGACCGAGCTTTTTGATATACAGCTTTTAGCCTCTCCTTCTAAAACGAAACCTCGCCTCAACCGAGCCGAACAGGGAGAACCATGGTCAAATAGTTCTCTTCATCAACCCGGCGCACTAGACACGGACTGAAGCGGCCATAAAACTCCAGGGAAAT
>DATKUX010000184.1:0-23025 GCA_035530395.1 Spirochaetia bacterium | reverse complement strand
ACACTTCCAGGCTCTTGCTGCCTGTGGACCATGCTCCTGGCACCGCCAAAGCTTTGCCCCCGTGCGGGCGGTCCTGGAGGTCGCAGCGGGCGGAGAAGGGTATTCTGACCCCGGGATAAATGTTACGAAGGGGGTGGGGTTGGCGGAAGGTTAGCAGGTTATCTTATAGAGAGAAAGGGGGGAGTAGATTGCTTTCGGTTTGGGCAGCGGTATTCCTGTTCTTCATCATCGGCGTGATCTTCGCGGCAGGGGGCATTATCACCAGTTTTGCCATTCATCCCCGCTACCCGTCTCCGGTCAAAACGGAGACCTACGAGTGCGGTCCGGAAACGGTGGGACCGGTCAAGATCCGCTTCCGGGCGAGCTATTTCATGTATGCCCTGATTTTCGTCATTTTCGACGTAGAAACTGTTTTCCTCTATCCGTGGGCCGTCAGGTTCAAGAGCCTGGGATTTTTCGCGTTTGTGGAAATGATTATATTCATCTTTATCCTGGTTCTAGGTCTGTGGTATGCCTGGAAGGAAGGTGCGCTTGAATGGATGTAGGAGTGGATACAAAGAAGGAATGCCATGCGATTGAGACCCTGACCAACAACAAGGTGGTCATCGAGGAGGCCAAGAGGCTCATTCATATAGGACCTCTGGAGAAGCTTCTCGACCTGTCCCGCGGCTATTCCTTGTGGCCCTTCGGCTTCGGTCTGGCCTGTTGCGCCATCGAAGGTATCATGGCGGCCAATATGCCCCGGTTCGACATGTCCCGCTTCGGTTACGAGATGGCCCGTTGGTCGCCGCGCCAGTCGGATGTCATGCTGGTGATGGGTACGGTGACCAAGAAGATGGCGCCGTTCGTGGTCCGGCTCTACGAGCAGATGGCCCAGCCCAAGTGGGTGATCGCTATGGGCAGTTGCGCCATTTCCGGCGGCCCCTTCGTGGACTCCTATTACGTCGTGCCGGGCGTCGACAAACTGGTACCGGTGGACGTGTATATCCCGGGATGTCCGCCCCGTCCGGAGGCCCTCATCCACGGCATGCTCATGCTCCGGGATAAGGTGCAGGGGAGAAAGGCGGTGGTCTCCCATGCCTAGCGAAAAGGTGGCCGAACGTCTGGCTGCTTTGGGTGAGAGCCTGCCCTCGCTGAATGTCCTCGAGGATGCCGTCATAGTGGGCGGGGACGACCTGCCGGCCCTGCTTCGCTCGCTCAAGGAGGATCCGGACCTGGCTTTTAACTTTCTTACCAATCTGACCGCCACCGACTATGCCGACCACCTCACCGTGGTCTATAACCTTGTCTCCTTCTTGTACGGGTACCAACTGACGATCCGTTGCGACATTCCGCGGGACGACCCCCGGATCCCGTCGGTCATGGAAATCTACCCGGGCGCCGACTTGCAGGAGCGGGAGGCTTATGACCTAGTCGGGGTGGTATTCACGGGCCGCGAGTTGAAGCGCGTCCTCCTGCATGACGGCTTTGACGGTTATCCTTTACGGAAAGATTTCACGTGGGCAGGTGGTAGGGATTGAACACTGAACTGGATATGCGGGACCGCCTGGAAGAGAACATCAAGACGGACCGCTACGTACTGAACATGGGGCCGCAGCATCCCAGCACCCACGGGGTGTTCCGGGTGATTGCGACCCTGGACGGCGAGGTCATCGTGGACGCCCAGCCGGTGTGTGGCTACCTGCACCGCGGCATCGAGAAACTGGCCGAGGCGCGCACCTATACCCAGGTCATCCCCTACACCGACCGCATGGATTATCTGGCGGGGATGCTGAACAACATGGGCTACGTGATGGCGGTGGAGAAGCTGATGGGGGTGGAAGTACCCGAGCGGGCCGAGTACATCCGGGTCATCTGTGCCGAACTCTCCCGCATCGCCAGTCACCTGGTGGCGGTGGGCTCCTACAGCGCCGACATTGGCGGCCTGACCGGTTTTTTCTATACTTTCCGCGATAGGGAGAAGATACTGGACCTTCTGGAGATGGCCTCCGGTTCGCGTTTGACCTTCAGCTACATGCGGGTGGGCGGCGTGGCCGACGACCTGCCGCCGGAGTTCTTCCCGGCCGCGCAGAAGCTCGTGAAGGAGTTGCCGGCCGCCCTTGACGAATACGACGGCCTGATCACCGGCAACGAGATCTTCCAGGCCCGCACCAAGTTCGTGGGCATTCTGGATGCCAAGAAAGCTATCGACTACAGTATCAGCGGCCCCAACCTCCGGGGCAGCGGGGTGAACTGGGACCTGCGCAAGGCGCGGCCCTACAGCGTTTATGACCGCTTCGATTTCGAAGTGCCACTGGGGCAAAACGGCGACTGCTTCGACCGGTTCCGTCTGCGCATGATTGAGATGCGTCAATCGTTACGCATCGTTGAGCAGGCTCTGGCGGGGCTTCCCGAGGGAACGCATCTGGGTAAGGTGCCCAAGGTCATCAAGCCGCCGGCCGGCGAGGTCTACCACGAGATCGAAGGGGCCAAAGGCATCCTGGGCTACTATCTGGTCAGTGACGGTTCTCCCAAACCGTACCGGATGCATGTGCGGCGGCCCTCCTTCATCAACCTGGGGGTGCTGGCAGACCTGGTCCAGGGCTGGAAGATAGCCGACGTGGTGGCTATTCTGGGCAGCCTGGACATCGTGCTGGGAGAAGTTGACTGCTAACGAATACGTGAATTAGGGGAGAAGAGTATGGGTGATAGAATTTTCGTCGAGTTCGGCAACTGGTTGGCCGGGCTCTTGGCCCTGGCGGGCGCCCCGCTTCTCTTGAACGAAATCGTCCTGATGATCGTCAAGGCCGTGGCCGCCCTGGTGTTTATTCTCCTGAACCTGGTGGTTCTGGTCTGGCTGGAGCGCAGACTTTCCGCCTGGTTCCAGGCACGCATCGGGCCCAACCGGGTTGGACCGGCGGGTCTTTTACAACCGTTTGCCGACCTCGGCAAACTGATCAGCAAAGAGATCATCATTCCCAGGAACGCCGAGGCAATTCTGTTCCTGCTGGCGCCCGTCCTGATTTTCGTGCCTACGCTGGTTCTGTTCACGGTGGTGCCTTTCGGGCGCGGGATGATCGCGGTGGATCTCAACCTGGGTATTTTCTTCTTTCTCTCGGTATCTTCGGTTTCCATCATCGTGATGTTCATGGGTGGCTGGGCCTCCGGCAACAAGTATGCGTTGCTCGGCTCCATGCGCGGCGTGGCCCAGATGATCAGCTACGAGATCCCTATGGTGCTCTCGGTTCTGGGCGTGGTGATGATCACCGGTTCCCTGAAGATGTCGGACGTTATAGCCTCCCAGGCACATGTCTGGAACATCTTTACCCAGCCGGTGGCCTTCCTGATCTATTTCATCGCCTCCATCGCCGAGGTCAACCGCCCGCCTTTCGACCTGGTGGAAGGCGAGTCGGAGATCGTTGCCGGACCCTTCACCGAATACGGGGGTATGGCCTTTGCCATGTGGTATCTGGCCGAATACGGAAACCTGGTACTGGTGAGCGCTTTTGCCGCCACCCTGTTCCTGGGCGGCTGGATGGCTCCCTTCGGCTGGACCTTCATCCCCACCTGGGTCTGGTTCGTGCTCAAGGTTTATTTCATGGTCTTCCTGTATATGTGGGTGCGTTGGACCTACCCGCGCATGCGGGTGGACCACCTCATGCACTTCGGTTGGAAGGTGCTGACGCCGCTTTCGCTGGCCAACATCTTCGTGACGGGCCTCGGAATGTACGTCTTTCGCGGGATAGGGTGGTGATGACATGTTTGGCAAAGGGTTGGTAAAGGGACTGGGAATTACCCTCCAGGAACTGTTCAAGCCTAAGGTTACCGTCCAGTACCCCTTCGAGAGTGCTCCCATCCCGGCGCGTTTTCACGGGCGGTTTACGCTGGACGCCGGAAACTGTATAGCCTGCGGCATCTGCCAGAACGCCTGCCCCAACCGGGTGATCAACTGCATCCGGACCAAGGTGGACAAGAAGAACGTGCTTACCGGCTACCACATGGACATCCAGTACTGCCTGTTCTGCGGCCTCTGCGTGGAAGCCTGCCCCAAGGGGGCGCTCAAGTTCTCCCAGGATTTCGAGATGGCCGGTTACCGGCGCCAGGACCTGCCGCTCGTTCTTCTGGCGGAGGGACAAGGCGGCCCGGCCTGCGACATGGAGCCGGCGGAATCAGGGAAGGAGGCGACGGCCGGTGACTAGCATCTTTCAGGTGGGAGCTTTTTGGCTGATTTCCGCAGCCATCATCTTCACCGCCATCCTGGTGGTGGCTTCCAAACAACTGGTGCACATGGTCCTTTGGCTGGCGGTCTGCTTCATCAGCATAGCTTCCCTCTACTTTCTCCTGGACGCCGACTACCTGGCCCTGGTGCAAATCATGGTTTACGCCGGGGCGGTCAGCATCATGGTCATCTTCGGCGTCATGCTGACCCAGAAACCGGACATAAAGGAGTGCCTGCTTTTCAATAACCAGCTGAAGCTGGCCACCCTGGTGGTAATCGTGCTGCTGGCGCTGACCGGCGGTATGACCTACCGGGCCGACTGGTTCGTCTCCGGCGGGACGGTGCCCGCAGACACCATCGCGTACATCGGCCAACTTCTGTTGTCCAAGTACGTCATTCCCTTCGAAGTTGCGGCCGTTCTGCTTCTGGTGGCCTTAATCGGGGCGATTGTCCTCGCCAAGGAGGTGAAGCCCGGTGCCCGCTCTCGCGATTAGCCCGACTAATTTCGTGCTTCTGTCCGCGGTGCTGTTCTTTATCGGCCTTTTCGGCGCCCTGACCAGGAAGAACGCCATCGCCGTGCTGATGTGCATCGAGTTGATGCTCAACGCCGTCAATATCAACTTGATCGCCTTTTCCCGCTTCGTCACGCCGCAGTTGTTCACCGGCCAGATCTTCGCGATCTTTGTGATAACGGTAGCGGCGGCGGAAGTCGGGGTAGGCCTGGCTATCATCATCAATATCTACCGTCACAGGTTGTCGGTCAACCTGGACGACTTCGACTGGCTGAAGTGGTAACGGTTCTCCTGGTTATTACGTCCGGAAGGCAGGTGTCAAGATAAGGAAATGGTTGAGTATTTCATGTATCATGCCTGGCTGATTCCCCTCCTGCCGGCGCTGGCCTTCGCCTGTATCAGCCTTTTCACCAAGCAGTGGAAGTGGCTGTCGGCTACCCTGTCCATCGGCGCCATGGTGTCCGGCTTCATCATCGCCAGCTTCGTGGTGGCGGGGGTTCTGCAGCATCCCGAACTCATCAACCACCCGCTGGTTTACACCATCCGCTGGCTCTCCATGCCGGGCTTCATCGTCAACGTGGGTATTCAGCTGGATCCCCTGTCGGCCATGATGCTGTTCATGGTGACTTTGATTGCGTCTCTCATCCAGATATATTCGCTGGGTTACATGCGCGGGGAGAAAGGGTTTTCCGTCTTTTTCGCCTACATGTCCCTGTTCGGTGCCTCCATGCTGCTCCTGGTGGCTTCGGCCAACCTGCTGGAGCTGTTTGTGGCCTGGGAGGGCGTGGGCGTTTGCTCCTACCTCCTGATCGGCTTCTACAACCATAAGATCTCCGCCCGCCAGGCGGCCAAGAAGGCCTTCATCACCACCAGGATCGGTGACACCGGCCTTCTGCTGGGGCTTCTGGCGTTGCAGCTCATTTTCGGCACGCTGTCCATCTCGTCCCTGTCCCAGCAGATTCCCCAGTACCAGAACATCCCGCTCCTGATTACGGTGGCCGTGCTCTTCTTCCTCGGACCCATCGGTAAATCCGGCCAGTTCCCGCTGCACGTGTGGCTGCCGGACGCCATGGAGGGCCCGACACCGGTCAGCGCCCTGATCCACGCCGCCACCATGGTTATAGCGGGCGTCTACCTGGTCGGCCGCGTGCTCTTCATGTTCCACTCCGTGCCGCCGGTGATGGAACTGGTGGCCTGGGTAGGCGGTTTCACGGCCATTTTCGCCGCCACCATCGCCGTCACCCAGCGGGAGATCAAACGCATCCTGGCCTATTCCACCGTCAGCCAGATCGGCTACATGATGATGGCCCTGGGTGTGGGCAGCCTCACCGCCGGCTTCTTCCACCTGTGGACGCACGCCTTCTTCAAGGCCCTGATGTTCCTCGGGGCCGGCAGTGTTCTGACCGGCTTGCACCACAAGGCGGATGTCTGGGAAATGGGCGGCCTCATCAAGAAGATGCCCATCACCGCCATCACCTTTGTCATAGGCGGCCTGGCCATCGCCGGGATTCCGCCCTTTGCCGGCTTCTGGTCCAAGGGGGACATCCTCGATGCGACCCTGGCCTCGGGGCACGTGGCCCTGTTCGTGATCGGCGCCTTCACCGCCTTTTTGACCGCGCTGTACATCTGGCGGATGATCTTCCTGGCCTTCTTCGGCAAGGAAAATCCGGAGAACCATCCCAAGGAGTCGCCTGCCGTCATGACCATACCCCTGATCATCCTGGCCGTGTTCGCCACGGTGGGCGGCCTGATCGGCACCCCCTGGGGGGATTTGTGGGGACGGTATATCCATTTCGGCACCTACGTGGCGCCGGTCGCCAACTGGCCCCTGATGATCGGTGACACCCTGCTGGGCGCCCTGGGCATTTTCACCGCCTGGGTCTTCTACTGCAAGGACGAAGAGAAGGTCAAGGCCAAGGCCCTGGCCAAACAGTTCAACGGCCTGTATACCCTGCTCTACAACAAGTACTACATCGACGAGATATACATGTGGTTCAACCACACCATGGTGGACGGAGTGGGACGGCTCCTGTACCTCTTCGACATCTACGTGGTGGACGGGATCGTCAACGGCTTCGGCGCCTTCACCCTGGCCGCCGGTGCCGGACTACGCGTTTTTCAGACCGGCCGGCTGCAGAACTACGCCCTGGTGTTTTTCCTGGGTGTCCTGGCCGTGGCGGTCCTGCTGGCCTTTACCGGTCCACAGGCAACCTTGCTACTGGGAGGTGTGAGATAGATGGACGAGCAACAAAGTAGTACTGCCGCTCTTGCTCTGGCTTCGGCCCTGATGGCGCCGGTCATCGTTATCATTCTACTGCTGGTTATCCTGGGAGGTGTGAAGTAGTTGAACAACTTTCCGGTACTCTCCGTCATTCTCTTTGCGCCGGTGGCGGGGGCGCTGCTGTTGGTGTTCATTCCTCCCGACGAGAACAAGCTGATCAAGGCCGTGGCGGCGACCGCCACCTTCGTTTCGCTGGCGCTCACCCTTTACCTCTACTTGCTCTATGACAAGTCGGTGGGTGGCCTGCAGTTCGTGGAGCGGATCCCGTGGATCCGGGATCTCGGGGTGACCTACTTCCTGGGGGTGGACGGGATCAGCCTGCCCATGCTGCTCCTGATCTCGTTGATTGGCTTTACGGCCATCTTCGCCTCCTGGAACGTCAACATGCGGCCGCGCGAGTTCTTTATCCTGTTCCTCACCCTGGTGACCGGCGTCATGGGCACCTTCGTGGCCCAGGACCTGTTTATCTTCCTCCTCTTCTACGAGGTGGTGGTAATCCCCATCTACATCATGGTGGTGATCTGGGGTAGCTCCAAGCGGGTCACCAAGGAATATGCCGGCATGAAACTGACTATCTACCTGCTGATAGGCAGCGCCTTTCTCCTGGTGGCCGTCATCGCCGTCTTTATGCAGGCGCTCGCCATCACCGGTACACCTGACTTCAGTATATACGGGCTGGCGCAGGTGGCCTTTCCGGCGGCCTTCCAGCGATGGACTTTCGCCTTCATGCTCTTCGGCTTCGGCTCGCTGCTCTCCATGTGGCCCTTTCACTCCTGGTCGCCCGACGGCTACGCCGGCGCGCCCACGGCGGTCAGCATGGTCCACGCCGGCGTACTGAAGAAGATCGGCGGCTACGGCTTGATCCGCATCGCGCTGTACGTCCTGCCGGTCGGGGCAGCCTACTGGGCCCCGGTGATCGCGGTGCTGGGCGTGGCCGGCGCGGCCTACGCCGCCTTCGGCGCCCTGGCCCAGAAGGACCTCAAGTATATCGTGGGGTATTCCAGCGTCAGCCACATGGGCTACGTGCTCCTGGGCATCGCCTCCCTGAACGTCATCGGTATCAACGGGGCGGTGGCCAACATGTTCGCGCACGGCATCATGGCGGCCCTGTTCTTTTCCACGATCGGCTTCGTCTATGAAAAGACCCATACCCGCTGGGTGCCCGACATGGGCGGCCTGTTCCAGCAGATGCCCCGGGTGGGGGTGGCCTTCGTCCTGGCCGGCCTGGCCTCCCTGGGCCTGCCGGGCCTGATCAGCTTCGTACCGGAGTTCACCATCTTCCTGGGCAGCTTCGGGCGCTACGGAGGCCTGTCCGTGGTAGCCATCGCCACCATCGTCGTGACCGCCCTCTTCGTGCTCCGGGCCGTGGCCAACACCCTGTACGGGCCCCGGCGCGAGGAGTACGACCACCTGACCGACATCCGCGGGCCGGAGATGGTGCCGCTGGTCGTACTGGGCGGGGTCATGGTGCTGGGCGGCCTGGTGCCTTCGCTGCTCTTTGACATGATCAACAGCGGCGTGGCGCCCCTTATGGCCTCGGTAACCCATACCCTGCAGATCGGGGGGTTGTTCTAAATGGCTGTTGACTGGTCCCTCATGAACCTGGAGATAGCTACCGCCGTTTTGGGCCTGGGCCTGCTGCTGCTGGGTCTCATCATACCGCACAGTGCGCGGCGCGGCCTGGGTTGGCTGACGGTGCTCGGCTTGGCCGGCATCCTGGCGTTGTCCGTAGGCGCCTGGTCCCACCAGGGCATGCTCTACAACGGCATGTACATCGTGGATAACTACAGCACCTTCTTCAAAGAGGTCTTCCTCACGGCCGCCATCCTGGTGACCATGGGCTCCATGCGCTACGTCGATGAACAGGTTGGCTACCAGGCCGAATACTACGGCATCCTGGTCTTCGCCCTCCTGGGCATGATGGTCATGGCGTCGGCCGGTGATTTCATCACCCTCTACCTGGGCCTGGAACTGATGACCATCGCCTTCATCATCCTGGTGGCCCTGCGTAAAACCGACGGCAAGTCGGTGGAGGCCGGTCTGAAGTATGTGCTGCTGGCCGGCCTGTCCTCGGCCGTCCTACTCTACGGCCTCAGCTTGATCTACGGACTGACCGGAACCGTAAACATCATCCAGATCGCCTTTCTCCTGGCCGGTGGATCGGTCTCGTCGGTCCTCATCCTGGGTCTGGTCATGCTGGTGGCCGGGGTGGGCTTCAAGATCTCGGCCGTACCGTTCCACATGTGGGCGCCCGACGTCTATGAAGGAGCGCCTACGCCGATCACCGCCTTCCTGGGCGCGGGCTCCAAGGCCGCTTCCTTCGCCATCGTCCTGCGGCTGTTCGTAGCCGGCTTCTCCGGCATATGGCAGGATTGGGCCCTCCTGGTGGCCATCCTGGCGGCGATCACCATCGTGGTGGGCAACCTGGTGGCCATTCCCCAAACCAACATCAAGCGGATGCTGGCGTACTCCTCGGTGGCCCAGGCCGGCTACATCCTGGTGGGCGTAGTGACGGCCAGCCCGGCCGGCTTAAAGGCAGTCCTGTTCTACGCCCTGCTCTACGTCTTTGCCACGGTGGGCGCCTTTACGGTGGTCGGCAACTTCTTCGCCCAGACCGGCAGCGACGAGATCCGGGACTATGCCGGACTCAGCCAGCGTTCGCCTCTTTCGGCGGCCATGATGCTCATCGCGATGTTATCCATGGCCGGCATTCCGCCGCTGGCCGGCTTTGCCGGCAAACTGTACCTGTTCGCCACCGTGGTACAGGGTTATCTCTGGCTGGTGATCATCGGCCTGGTGATGAGCATGGTGTCGGTCTACTACTACCTGCGGGTCACCCTGGTCATGTACCGGGACGAGCCGCTGGATCCGGCGCCCATCACCGTTTCTTTCCCGGTGGCCCTAACTATGATTATCGCCATGATCGCCACGCTGGTCATCGGCTTCTACCCCGGACCGCTGGCCAACATTACCGATGTAGCGGCGCGCTCCTTCTTCGTCCTGCACTGAGCCGGTCCCGCCACCGGCGGGCCGACCCTGGTGAACTAAAAACCAATGGCCCGGGCCGTGACCTTCGTCACTGCCCGGGCCGTCCCTTTTGCGGTACAATTGAGAGAGCGCCGGCTGACCAGCCGGGTAAGATGAAAGAAGGAGGAGGGTGGTTGCATGGGCGCCTACGCCCTGACGGAGGAGGATTTTGCTTCCTTCTTCCACGCCCTCGCGGCGGACCACGACATTTTCGGGCCCCAGCGCTGGGCGGGCCGCGGCCCCCTGGCCGGAACCGACCAGACCGGCTACGGGCCGGTCCGCACGCCGGGTGAGATACTGTTTGACGAGAGAGCCTATTTTTCGCCCAAGGAAGTCTTCATGCCGGCCAGCGAAACCCTGTTTTATTTTACGGAGGATGAATACCGCGAACCGGCTAAAGCTGCGCGGCCGGTCATTCTCTTTTTGCGGCCCTGTGAAGTGCAGGCCGTGGACCGCCTGGACCGGATCTACCTGGGCAACGGTCCCGCTCAAGACCCCTACTATCAACAGCGGCGGGAAAAGGTCAAGTTCTTTGTACTGGGCTGCGGCAACGGTTATCCCGGCTGCTTTTGCGTCTCCATGGGCACCAACCGCACCGATGACTACGCGGCTTTCTTCAGCCGGGAGGGGGACACCTATTACGCGGACGTACGCGGGGAGTTCGCTCCGGCAGCCGCCCGCTGGGGCCGGCCGGTAGAGTGGCAGCCGCAGTTTGTGGCCAAGAACGAGTTGGTGGTACACCCGCCCCGGCAGGTGGCCCCGTCCATATACGAAGACCCCCTGTGGCGGGAATACGACAGCCGTTGC
Source organism: Spirochaetia bacterium (assembly GCA_035530395.1). GTDB lineage: Bacteria > Bacillota > Desulfotomaculia > Desulfotomaculales > JAJYZD01 > JAJYZD01. The sequence goes on along the minus strand of DATKUX010000184.1, from coordinate 12,200 downwards.
ATCGGCTGCGGCCGGTGTAACGTGGTTTGCCCCACCTGCACCTGCTTTACCATGCAGGACATCTTTTACACGGACAACGCGCGATGCGGGGAACGGCGGCGCGTGTGCGCCGGTTGTATGATCGACGGCTTCACCGACCTGGCCGGCGGCGCCAACTACCGGAAGACTTACGGTGAGCGGATGCGTTTCAAGACCCTGCACAAGGTAGATGATTTCCGCCGCCGTTTCGGCGTGAACATGTGCGTGGGCTGCGGCCGTTGTATTGCAGCCTGCCCCGAATATATCTCCTTTGCGCACCTGATCAACCGCCTGGGGGAGGTGACCGGCGATGAATAACCCTTACCGGCCCGAGCGGTACGAGATCATCTCCATAGAGCGCGAGACCGCTTATGACTACACCTTCCGGGTGGCGGCCCGCCTGCCGGTCGCCAGCGGCCAGTTCGTCGCCGTGTCCCTGCCCGGGGTGGGGGAGGCCCCCATCTCGGTGAGCGACTTTGGGCCGGACTATATCGAGCTGACCATCCGCCGGGTGGGACACCTGACGCAGGCCCTGCACGATTTGCGCCCGGGGGACGGTCTCTTCCTGCGCGGTCCCTACGGCAACGGCTTTCCGCTCGAGGAATTCGCCGGCCGCCGCCTTCTCATCGTCACCGGCGGTAGCGGCCTGGCCCCGGTCAAAAGTCTAATTAACTGCTACTATCGCACTCCGGGCGAGGTAACGGAGCTGACCCTGGCGGCGGGCTTCAAGTCGCCGCAGGACGTGCTGTTCCAAAGGGACCTGGAGCGGTGGGCCGGCCGGTTGGCCGTAACCGTGACAGTGGACCAGACCTGCGACGGTTGGTCCGGCCAGGTCGGCCTGGTAACGGCCTGCGTCAAGGAACTGAATCTGGTAGACCCCGGTCAGACCCGGGCCATCGTGGTCGGCCCGCCCCTGATGATGAAGTTTACCCTGTTGGAGTTGGCGAAGCTGGGCCTGGCCCCGGAACACATCTGGGTTTCCCTGGAGCGCCGCATGTCCTGCGGCCTGGGCAAGTGCGGCCACTGCAAGATCGACGCCACCTACGTCTGTACCGACGGCCCGGTCTTCAACTACACCCGGGCCCGCAAGCTGATCGATTAAGGGGGGAGTCAGTTGGACCTTGTAACCAAGAAGCTGATCAAAAACGGCTACCGGATAACCAGGGACAGGGACAAGACCGCCCTGCGCGTGCGTATTCCGGGCGGCGTTCTTCCAGCCCGGTACCTGGACCTGGTCCGGCAGATCGCCGAACAGTACGGGGACGGCACAATACACCTTACCACCCGCCAGGGGCTGGAGATCCCGGGTATCCCCCTGGCGAAGACAGACGAGGTGAACAGGCTGATCGCTCCCCTGCTCCGGGGGCTGGAGCGGGAGATCGGCGTGCCTCTGGACGCCGACGACCGGGGCTATCCGGCGGCGGGCACCCGCAACGTCACGGCCTGCATTGGCAGCCGGGTCTGCCCCTTTGCCAATTACGACACCACGGCTTTGGCAGCCAAGGTGGAGGCGGCCATCTACCCGCACGACTTTCACGTCAAGATCGCGCTGTCCGGCTGTCCCAACGACTGCATCAAGGGCCACCTGCACGATGTCGGCGTGATGGGCATGGTGGAGCCCCTCTACGACCCGGCCCGCTGCATCAGCTGCCAGGCCTGTGTCAACAACTGCCGGCAGGTTGTCACCGGGGCCCTGTCCCTGGTCAACTACCGGGTGGTACGCGACGGGTTGCGCTGTCTCGGCTGCGGCGAGTGCGTCCTCAAGTGTCCGGCCGGGGCCTGGACCCGAGGGAAGCAGTATTACCGGATGGTGATCATGGGCCGCACCGGCAAGAAGAACCCCCGCCTGGCCCGCCCCTTCCTGGAGTGGGTGGACGAGGAAGTGGTGCTGCAGGTGATCAAAAACATGTATGCCTATATCGACCGGAACATCGACCGGTCCAAATCAAAGGAGCACGTCGGCTACATCGTCGACCGCACGGGATACCCGGTGTTCCGGGATTCGGTGCTGGCAGGGGTCACTCTCAACAACAAGGCCAGGGTGGCCCGGCATATCGACTGGGGCGGTTACCGGTACGAACGCAGCAGCAACATGGTATGACACGGGCCCGCCGTAAGGCGGGCTTTCATCTTTTACGGCTTGATAACCGGCCCAAAGATTAGGATAGCGTGGCGGCACAATCCCCGAGGAGAGGAAAAGGGGCATCCCCTGCGGTGACGCGGCATATTGTAGCAGGTACTCTGTTCAGATGGCGCGGATGTCGTCTTGGGGGAAAACTTGCTGGCTGTCCAAAGCCGGGCTTCCTAAAGTAACCAAACCGGCGAGCCGAAATAGTTAATGTAAGGGAGGGGAGCCGTCCCGTGGAAAAAAACGAGATTTATTGGCAACACATCAGTAAATTGAAATCGCTGGTAACCTTGGAAACTGTGATCGCGGGAATCCTTGCGTATCTACAGGAAGATGTGACAATTGATCCGGTGGCCTTTACGAATGCCATCGAGGAACTTTCCAGAAGTCACAGCTCCTGGCGTTACCATGACAAACTTAGTTCGCTCGATTTTTCAACCAGTGGCGGTTGCAGGTATTCCCGGCAACTTGCTTCCGCTCTTTTCAAACTGGGATGTTCTGAAATACCCGGGGTGGTTAACCCGCAGTACGGACGTTATGTGGTGGACACGAAGGCCAAGGAGAAAATAAAAGCTGTTCTCAATACGGTATTTAGCGAGGATGACAAAGCGGTGTTGGAAGAAATGTCGATGATGGTTAATACCTATTTACAGGATTATGCACAAAGGAGCAGCTAATGCCATTGACCTGGCGAGCAGAGCTCAATGATTTTGTCAAAAGGCATCTCGATCTGGACATAATAAGCACACACAAGCATAAGTCTGCTATGATTCACGAGCCGATTCACGGCTCGCACTATTTCTTTCCCCATGAGTTGATGGTTTTGGACCAGCCGCTGATCCAGAGATTGAGGGATGTCGGCCAGGTAGACGTCGTGCCGTTTGTTTTTCCTTCGGCCAATCACAACAGGTTTGAGCATACGATCGGTGTCGTGGCGGTTGCGGATAAGATGCTCAAATCCCTCCAGTTGAAGCATCCCAGGCTGGTTGATGAGGGTGATATTTACAATGTTCGCATGGCTGCCCTTCTCCATGATTGCGGTCACGGTGCCTTTTCTCATGCCAGTGAGCAAATCTATAAGAACTTTCCCGATTTTAAGGAGATTGCTGAGCACCTACCCGGATCGAAAACCATGCGTCCACATGAACTACTATCATATGCGCTCGTAACAAGCGAAGCTTTTATGGAATTCATCCATTCTGTCAACCAAGCCTGCGAAGTTAGCCTAGACCCGTGGTTTATTGCCGATTCAATAGGTGGCCTGCTTGAAGGTGATAAGGCTTACCTTGGCGGGATAATAAACGGCCCCCTGGATGCTGATAAACTGGACTATATTCAGAGAGATTCCTATTTTACCGGGATTAAGATGTCTCTGGATTTGGACCGGCTTTTTTACTCTTTGAGGGTAACCGATAATGGTGACGACAGGGTGTTGGGGATTGATATCGGTGGGATATCCGCCCTGGAGCAAATTATATTCAGCAAGATGATGTTGTTCAACTGCGTGTACCATCATCACCAGGTCCGGGCCGCCGGATGCCTTATTAAAGATGCTATCATAGCAGCTAACCGGCATTATTCTGTTACTATGTTGGGAAAATTCCTCGACCTCACCGATAGTGATATACTAAACCTTGGTAGAAGCTTTTTTGCCGACCGGGAGCAGTTCCGTTCAGTCCACTTTTTGCGCAGGCGAAAGCTGCTGAAAAGGGCATTTGTAATCTGCAAGGATACCATTGCGAAAAATAGTTTAGATGACTGGTGGCAGGTAATTAAAGATACGCAAGGGGAACAGGAGTACGGGCTCCAATGCGCCATCCGGGAGCTGACCGGGATAGAAAGAGTTTGGGTGGATGTGCCGAGTCCACCCAGTTTTTCCGAGGGACGAAAGTGTATCGTAGTCCGGCCAAAGTGTAATCAACCTTTAAGAGAACTCTTTCCGATTGATGAATGGACAACCTCTTTTGCCCAAAATAAGTATAAAGCATTTGTATTTTGTGAGGAGGAATTCACAGGCGTTGTATACGAAGCGGCAATGGTTGCCATAAGGGATGCCTTTGGCGTGGAATTCAACGATAATGTGAAGGTTATGTGCAAAATCGACTAACTTGTCTGAAAGATATGGGCTGCGGACTATGGTAAGCTGGTGCCATAAGCGTCATAGCGGCTGTTGAATCTTCCACCGGCATCCTGGTCTTGGGAATATCTGTCGAATCGCGGCGGTACCGTTGCCGGACGGCATGACAACTGATATACTCTAAGGGACGGAGGCGACGGGTGGCGAAGAGAATTGGAAGAACGCACAACCAGCGCGGACGGCAAGCATGGCGGCTGGCCTGCCGGTCAAAATGACTGTTCCAGCCCGCCGGGGACTGGCTCCGGGCCACTGCGCCGGTATGTCTTGTATAATTCCTCGGTAAGTTTTCCGGGCTGGCAGAGGTAGTTGGCTATGTTTTCCCTGCGGTTGTACCGGTAGATGATTCTGAGCAGGGGTAGATAGTATTTACCGAAGGTCGAGAAGTACAACCTGTTGAGCCAGCGAAGATATTTTTCCCAGTTTAGACCGTTGGCGCGGAAGGTCATGCGAATGACCACATCCAGATCATAGTCAAAGAAATCCGCCGGTATTCGGGCAGGGATATTGGGAATAGGCCAGTACTCCTGAAGAAAAGGTATGAAATGGAGTCTTTGTATCATTCTTAAGACCTGGTAATCGTCGCTAAGATGCGAATTGAATCCATACATAGAAATAACGCCTACCGAATTGTCACCGAAAGCAGACAATAATTTCTTCTTATCATAAAATTCTCGCACGGTGTCGGTGTCGTTACAGCTGAAATAAAACATCATTTTGGTAAATTTAGAGTTACGGGAATGAATCTTTTTGAGGAGTGCAAGATTGTCATCGTTGAGGTAGGTTAGATCGAGTGATTGACTGAAATTAACCTCATAGCCACGTACCGCTATTTCCCGAAGTATAGCATCGGAGTCGTAATAAGCAAGTAGGTTGTCATCCAAAAGCATGACCTTCGTTTGTTGGGGAAGAACGAAATCGTCAAACGATGCGACTCTCCTGAGGGGGCCTTCCTTGGCCGGCACCAGACAGAAATCGCATCGCTGGTTGCATCCCCTTGTGATAAAGCCGATGGCATAATTAGTGAAAGAATAGAGATCATAATCGGGGAAGCAGGCCTCAATTTCAGGCGGCAACCTCTTGTTTAGGTTTATACCCGATCCGCCAATATTAATCTTATCGCCATAAAGTCTCTTTAGTGCAGCAACTTTTTCGATGGATTTGCGCCTATGGAAAATTGTGCTGGCATAATGTTGTTTTCCTTCGATAAACCCGATGTTTTTACTCAGGACGGCTTCGTAACCTAACTTCTTGTAATATGAACTGATTTTCATTAGCGCTAAATTGGGGATTTTGCTGTCAATATCATAGAGAACGACTCGTTGCTTCAAGCGAACAACCTCTTAAGATTTGATGTTAGTTTACTGACTGGCAGCCTTAAGGGTCACCAGGGCCGCAAACGGCCCGGGAGAGGGTACGGAGGCCGGCAAAGATCGCCTTACGGCGGGCTATTCCTTTTCCTCCGGGGTCCCCGGCTCCGGGCGGGCCCCTTTTTCGCGCAGCCAACGCTGGATTTCGTCCAGGGCCGGCGGGGAGACATAAAACACCTGGATGCCGGACGCGAACTGAATGGCGTGATCGGCGCGGACCAGGAGCACACCGGCTTCGTCCGCGGCCAGGGTCTTGTCGATGCGTGCCGCTATCTGGGCGTAGCGGGCGGTCAGGGTGTCCCGGTAGTGACTGGAGATAAATTCATATACCTTGGGGGTCATGATCACCGAAAGACAGTTGCCCCAGTCGATGTTCTCTCCGAGGAGATCCATATCCTCGGTTCTTTCCAGGACCGCTCCCTGTTCGCAGAGGCTCTTGACCACGGCGACGCTCTTCTGGCCGGACTGTTCCAGAAAGGTCAGGGTATGTTCCCCTTCGTCGGCCGCCATCTCGTGGTAGACCCTCTTTATGGGACCCAGCTTCCGTTGCAGGTTGCTCAACTGCCCCTCGACCTGCTGCCAATAACTGTCGATAAGGGCGGTCAGTTCTTCTGGCACGTCCCGGGGTACGAAAACCAGGGGGACCAGGTAGAGTTTTCTGGTCTGGTCGAAACTGTCGGCCTGAGGCCGGTCGATTTGGCCCAATACGTCGCTCATGGCGAAAACATCCCTCCAGGCTGGAAATTGGCGGCGGATCTGCGCTGACCGCCTTGGACAGGAAAATTATATCACCGACCGGAGGGAGGGGCAAGCCTTCCGGTCCGTCCGGTGCCCGGTCGCCGAACCAGGTTGCCGCGGGATACCGCCCTTTGTGCTATAATGGAATGACGGTGGGGACGGGGCCGTATTCTCAGTAATAAGGGGCAGCCGCTTGAAGATATTTGCCATTGGTGACCTGCATTTGTCGTTTACCGGGCCGGTTGACCCCGGCCAATGGGACCGGGTGCGCGAGCACAAGTCCATGGGGGCGCTTTTCCCCGTTTGGCAGGGCCACTACCGTAAGCTGTACGAGGAATGGAACGCCGCCGTGGGCCGGGAGGATACCGTGCTGGTGCCGGGCGACATCTCCTGGGGCATGCGCCTGGAGGATGCCCGGCCCGACCTGGACTTTCTCGGTCTCTTGCCCGGCCGGCTCATTCTCATCCAGGGCAACCACGACTACTGGTGGCAGAGTATTTCCCGCGTCCGCCGGACGGTGCCTCCGAACGTCCAGGTCATTCAAAACGACCACGTCCTGATCGGGGATGTGGCTGTCTGCGGCACCAGGGGCTGGACCTGCCCGAGCGACACCCACGATAAAGAGGAGGACCGGCGCATCTACCAGCGGGAGCTGCTGCGCCTGGAAATGTCTCTGAAAAGTGTGCCTCCGGGGACGGCGCGCAAAATCATCGTCCTTATGCACTACATGCCAACGAACGAGAAACACGAACGCTCCGGCTTCATAGATATTTTGATCTCCTACGGGGTCAGTATGGTGGTTTACGGCCACCTGCACGCGGCGGCCAAGAACCATCGCCTGCCGGACCGGGCCTGGGGTATTTCCTTCCACCTGGTCAGTGCCGATTACCTGGATTTCCGGCCGCTTTGCTTAGATCAACTGGAGGGGGATGGGTCTGTTTGCGGATCGCCGTGATTGATGGTCAGGGGGGCGGTATAGGCCGGGTCATCACCGAGCGCCTGGTGCGCGCCCTGCCGCCGGACGTGGAAATCCTGGCTCTGGGGACCAACGCCACCGCCACCGCCGGGATGCTGAAGGCCGGTGCCAACGAGGGAGCCAGCGGCGAAAACGCGGTCATTTACAACGCCGGCCGGGTGGATCTGATCATCGGACCGCTGGGCGTGGTGTGTGCGCACGCCTTTCTCGGGGAGATGACCCCGGCCATGGCCGAAGCAGTGGCCGGTAGCAGGGCCAAAAAGATCCTGCTGCCCCTCAACCGCTCCAACGTAGAACTGGTGGGGGTGAGCGAAGAGCCTCTGCCCCACCTGGTAGAGAAGCTGGTGGCCCGGGTGCAGCGCTATCTGGCGACGGGGTAGGCCCATGGCGTGTAGGAATCCGGTTCGCCGTCAAGGTGCCCCGGGTTGCCGGGCCCCAGTTAACCAAAAGTTAATTTTCCAGGGACAGGATTCAATCTGTCAAGTGGAGAAGATTAGGAGCCAGGTACCGCACCGGCCTTTCGCCGCCGGTTCCCATTGAGAAGAAAGGAATGGTGAGTCAGTTGACCAAAGAAGAACTTATCGCCGCGTTGAACCGTGACCTGGAGTTGGAGTATGCCGCCGCCATCCAGTATATCCAGCATGCCGCCGTGATCACGGGTGCCCAGTTCAGCGACGTTCAGAAGGAGATTATTCTGCACTCCCAGCAGGAGATGCAGCACGCCCTGTCACTTTCCACCCAGATCGATTTTCTGGGCGGTGTACCGACCGTAGGTGTAGGTCCCATCAGCACCTCCCCGGACAGCATGGAAATGCTGAAGGCCGACCTGGCGGGGGAAGAGGATGCCGTCAATCGCTACCGCATGCGCATAGAACAGGCCGAGCAGTTGAAGGAATACGGTTTGCGCCGCATCCTGGAAGATATCCTGATCATGGAAGAGGAGCACAAGCGGGACCTGATGGCCGTGGTTTATGATTCCAAGAAAGCGTAAGGAGTCCGCCCGGTTTGGGTGTCCCCTGGCTTAAGTGCCATGGATCCAAATAATGTATGAATCAGGCCGGCATCATAAATAAACTTAATGACACCCATGAAGGTATCTTATTTATCAACAGCGAAACCTTCCCTCAACCACAATGATTGGGCGAGGAGGGTTTTTCTTTTGGACTACCGTAGTTTATGGGCCAGTCTGAACATGGACCTGGAAAAACATGATGTGCTGTGCGCGGTGCTGCCGTCCCTATATGGGGACATCTACCTGACCCAGGAGGGCCGGCCGCAGTCCATGGATTATTTCGACTTCGTTATTTCCGAGGTGCATGGCCTGCGCATCCAGGAACTGGCGGACGCCCGCCGGGAGGGCCGCAAAATCTTCGGTCTTTTTTGTCTTTACGTGCCGGTGGAGCTGATTCTGGCGGTGGAAGGCGTGGCTGTGGGTATCTGTGCCGGAGCCCAGTTCTGGGTGCCCGACGGGGAAAAGGTGCTGCCGGGCAATCTGTGCCCCCTCATCAAGGCTTCCCTGGGGGCCTGGCTTAGCGCCACCTGCCCCTACATGCAGATGTGCGACTTCCTGATCGGCGAAACCACCTGCGACGGCAAGAAAAAGGCCTGGGAGATCCTGGGACAGCATGTCCCCATGCACGTAATGGCTCTGCCTCCCATGAGGCGGGAGTGCGATGTCGCCTCTTTCGGCCGGGAGGTCCGCCTGCTAAGGGATGAGTTGGAAAAGGTCAGCGGACACAAGGTTACCGCCGAAAACCTGCAAAAGGGCGTGGCCGTCATGCAGGAGCAGCGGGCGGTGCTGGAGAGGATTTACCGCGCCCGGCAGGCCGACCCGGTGCCCATCAGCGGCAAGGATGCCCTCTTGGTGTCCCAGATTGCCTTTTACGACGATCCGGTGCGCTTCAACGAAAAGGCCGCCCGCCTGGCCGGTGAGCTGGAGAAGCGGGTGGCGGAAAAGCAGGGCGTGTTTCCCGCCGGCACCCCCCGTATCATGATCACCGGCTCACCCATGGTCATACCCAACTGGAAGGTGCATCACCTGATTGAAACCAGCGGCGCGGCGGTCGTATGCGAGGAAGCCTGCACCGGCACCCGTTATTTCGAAAACCAGGTCGAGGCCAGGGAAGACCTGGACGAGCAACTCGACGCCCTGGCGCAACGCTACATGCAGATCAACTGTGCCTGCTTCACGCCCAACGAGCGGCGGATCGACGACATCCTGCGTATGGTGCGGGACTGGCGGGTGGATGGTGTGGTCTACTACAGCCTGCAGTTTTGCCATGGCTACGCCGTGGAATACCACTTGGTGGAGCAGGCCTTGAAAAAGGCCGGGATCCCGGTGCTCAGGGTGGAGACCGATTACAGCGACGACACCGGGCAACTGAAAATCCGGCTGGAGGCTTTCATCGAGATGCTGAAAAGTTAACCAGCCATTTTTTCCGAAGACCCCCCGAAAGCCGGTAATGCCTCCGTGTGAACCTCAACCCCCGGGACAAGCCCGGGGGCTTCTCCCAGAAAGTCATTACTCATATCATCGGAAAGCCGCCTTGCAAGCAAGGCCTTACGCCTCCTCCTGAGTTACATCCCGGCCTCGCGGCCGAGAGGCCCGATCCATAGGCGAAATACTACTCGACGTAGATACGTCTTAAGAGACTTTCTTTTTTGCAACCGGCGCCAGCACCCAAGGGCGGGAGTATTCCACCTTCGCGGGCAATACCCGCCCCATGGTGAAACTTCCGTTAACGCTCTTGTCCAGAATCCCGGATGCCCCTACAACGTCCCGGTGCGCCCCCTTGAAACCGCAGTCCTTATTACCGCATTTGTAAGTGCGGCCTGACTGTTTGGTGTACTCGGTACAGGCCGGACAGGTGCCCGATGTCCCGCGCTCGTCAACGGATACCAGCTTGATTCCGTGGCGCTTGAGTTTGTACTCCAGAAGCCGTCGCAATTTGCCGAAGGCCCACTGGCTCCGGGGCACCCGCGTAAGCGGGTCGTGATTGTGCTTGCGGCCACAGTCCTTCTCGCGAACCCCGGAGGGGTCGCCGATGTTAACGGTTTTTACTCCGTGCTCGAGGCACCACCGGACGGCTTCCGCCGAAATCGCGTGTAGAACGTGCTCAATCCGGCGGTCGATGTTGTTTAAGAATCGGTACTTGGCATCCAACAGCTTCCGCCGCCGACGTGATCTCTTCTTCGTCCGGGATATGGCCCGCTGAAACCAACGCAGCTTCTTGTTCCGCAGGCGGTGGAGAGACCGAAGAAGCCGCCGCTGATCACCAGCGCCTCCTGGCCGTCCGTAATCGTCACGGCGTGGATCTCGCCCGGATCAATGGCTGCCGGTTTCTTCCCGCCCTCTACTTTTTTGAGGGCCGGCTTCTCAACCGCAATATGCACCCAGTATCCGTTACGGTGCCACACCAGTTGCACCTGCCGGATTCCCACTCCGCGCAACCGGGCGGGAAGTTTGATCCTCAAGGGTTCACGACCACGGCCACTGGAAAGGCAGAGAAACGCACCGTCTACGGTTATCCCAAGTTCCTTCCATGTCATGTGAAGAAATATTTCCTCCGGTGCGGATAGCGCCAGTCGGTATGGCCTTCAGTGCGAAGTTTCTTCGTCCTCTCGTAAGCTAAGAATCCAGCGCCTTGCCACATTGCTGTGGTAGGTTTCCGGATGCTCGCCCCCGAACCGTACGTACACCTTTCGGCGTATACGGCTCTCCATTTACTCATAATCTGCAGAATGCTGCAGATTTCCTAATACAACTTCAGGACTCCTAATGCCTCTCGCATCCTTCCTTCGTTGTACTGGAGAGTAAACTGCCCTCCTTCGCCATGTGGCAGGTTTTCCCCACCTCGGACTACTACGAGGGCTCCGTGACCATGCCGGATTTTCAGGACCGAAGTCCATAGCTTGCGGGGCAAGCACTCCGGTTTAGGTCATCCCCGTTTAGATCAATCTGAACTGGTACGTCCTGTTGTCGGATACGACTTTCGCCATTTTCCGCTTACTGCGGCTGGGAGGCAAGGGATATAGTAGTATGCACACTGCTGCGATGTGAGCAACCCCATTGCCATACGGCGTTTGTAACCGTCTTCCGCCGTAGCCTTCGATACGACCCCTCTGGCTATCGTTAAGGCAATTCAGCCTTAAATCCTCATACAGGACTTTTCATCTCGACGCTCAGTCGCAATCTGACGGTTGATTGACTCGCGCCTTTCCTAGCATGCTACACTCCCCGTCCAGTTTCCCTTTCGGATTAGCTAGGTGATGATAGGCAATTCTATATCGAACCCACTGCCATACCAAGGCAGATTTCAGAATGACCCGCGTGATGTTCCCACATCACTTACGGGCGCACGCAGTACTCGAAGTACAGCTCCACTATTGTCTGTGCTGATTGAGAGTGGACTTTGCACCGGCCCTTGACGAATTCCTTCATCGCCGTCTCTCCCAGCCAGACGTGATAGGCTGCGTAGATCAGACGGTGGATGAAGCATACCATGTTCCACACCTTCGCCGCTTCCATCTGCAAAGTGCGGGCCGGGTACCCATCCGTAGGATGGGTGTTATCTGGTCCGGTGTCAGGTGTAGCTGGAACTTCTCGACCAGGGTATCGCCGGTACGATTTCTTCTCTTCTTTGTTCCCTCCGAAACCTTGTTCTTGAGCTTGCTCAATGTCTTTTCACCTCCTCGAGGAGATTTATGTGCCTCGATATATTTCCTGATGGTCTCCGCCCTAACGTTACCAGCAGTACTAACCCCTGCTCCACAAATCCACTGCCCCAGAAATACCTTCTCTTAAGAGAGGGTATCACCGAAAATACCTTATTGGCT
>DATKUX010000183.1:0-7474 GCA_035530395.1 Spirochaetia bacterium | reverse complement strand
GGTGGGCTGTCCACGGTTCCGTTGGATATTGCGACATAACTTCCCATAGGAACAAGCATAGCATATCCGCAGGGAGAATGCCACGGCAGAATCTTCCAATTAGGCCGTTCCTAGAAAAAAATTTACTTTGACGTTGCCCTGACCGGCAACCACGGAGAGGCACCGGAAACCCGTATTTTATTGTTTTTAAAAACTATTATTAGATTTAACTTGCTAGTTAGCACTTCCATTATCATTTACCTAAAATATCATGGTGCCCGATAGCATGAAGTATAAGGCGGTCACCATTTTGCTCAAAAACTATCCTTATGTCCATATTAACATAAGCCTCCCAAAACGGTGTTCCTTTCATTCGATGAATCTGGAGAGATGGGTGTTTAGGATTGTCTGCCAGAAAACGAAGTGTTTTCCTTGATTGCTTTTGCTCTGTTTTAGACAATTCCCAAAAATCTTTCTCGAAAGGTTCAGTTAGAATGATCGTTGGCATCTTCTTCACCCAAACCTCTTAAAAGATCTTCAGTATTGCCGAATATTTTAACCCTTCCTTCCGCTATCGCATCAGCACTTAATTTCATCTTATGCTGCCACTCGTCAGACCAAAAATATTCCTGGCTCTTGTCGTGCCACGAAACGGGCCTAATAAAAATACCTCCCTCCCTGACTTCAAGCATAACATTATCGCCTTCCTGAATGTTTGCTGCCTTGGACACCTGAGCCAAGCTGATTAGCATCCTTTTCTGAACTTGCTGGATTACCGACATGACAAAACCCTCCTTTACAGTTCTACTGTAATTACAGTTTATTCGATATAGGGCTTACTGTCAACAGGGCTTTTGCATTATTGGGAAAAAATGTAGGTGCGCCCCTGCCACCAGTTGAGTGCAGTCCGAGGGACCGTCGTCCGCCCGGGCGCAGAGGCCGATCGTCTGGCTACACTGGCGACCACGGAGAGGCACCGTCATCCGTGCACCACACTGCTACCCGTGGGCCGCTGAAACGTGGCCAATCACCGCCACCGTTGGGGGTAGGGTTGGGCGGTGGCACCGCTAAAGGCGCGGGCTTTCGGGGCCGAAAAGGTACCAAGGTGATTTGCACCCTAACTTAATTGCCAATGGCACATAATCCTTAGGTGGCTAATTTGTTAATGAAGGGATGTCTTGAATTCCAGAATTGTATGGCGGGCGGTAGCGGCCCCTAGTCATATGGCCAAGAGTGTGTGTCCGCCGTGGCCAAACGCTACGGAAGTGCCGTCGGCTCGTCCGGTTTTGTTAACATGGCAGGAGACAAAGACCTGGTCGCTGTTTGAGGTATGCTCATGAGTACTTTTCTTGAGCCTGGCGTTCTCTGTGACCCCGGGGGGCTGTCGATGCCGGTATTGGACGGGACCCGGGGTTTCGGTCATAGGGATTCATAAGCGATGAGAGTCAGACGAAATAGGCGACCTGACCCTGAGGGAATATCCTGGCTACCATTCCCACCAGGGTCGCTTCCGCCTCCAACATCCTTTGAGGGGGATAGACATACTTCCCGTAGCCGAACTGTCCGTACTTGAACCGCCGGCACTCCGGATCCAGAGGCAGGGTGCTGTCCGGGCGAAGCTCCAGGATCTTTTTTTTGGCCCGCTCCGTGAAGCGGTGGGTGACGAATTCGAAAGTCTGGGCCGGGCCCAAGTGCTCTTTGATGGTGGTCAGCAGTTCCTCGTAGTCCCGTTGCCATCCCTCGTAGAGAATGACCGGGGCGATCATGAAGCCCAGGGGATAGCCGGCACGAGCCACTCGTGCGGCGGCCTGTAGGCGCTCCTCCAGGCGGGGGGTGGCGGGTTCGTATTGCCCGATAACTGTGGCGGTGTTTACGCTGAAGCGGATGGTGGTGTGCGAGGCGTGCTGCAGGGGGAGCAGGGTATCGATATCGCTGAACTTGGTCACCAGGCGAAACCGCCCGTGTTCCTGCCCGGCGAAGAAGGTGATGGCCGTGGCCAGGGCGCCCGTATATCTTTCAACGGGAACGGGGTCGGAGACCGCCGAGCCCTCGAAGACGGTTATCTGGGGCCGGCGTTCTTCAATGTAGGCGGCGGCCCGGGCGAGGATTTCCGGAACGTTGACGTAGGCGCGCAGGTAGGGGCGACCGGGCAGGCTACCGAGCAGGTAGCAGTATTCGCACCACCCGGGGCACCCGGTGGTCAGGGGTAGTTGATAATGGGCCGATGGTTTGCAGGTCTGGAAGGTGAGCGTTTTGCGTACGCCCAGTACCAGGGTTCGTTTGGCCGCGCGGAATTTCTCCGGTGGCGTCCGTCCGGGCAGGCCGGTAATGCGGTTGTGGGAAGGGGCAAAAGTAACCTGACCCCGGAAACAGTCGTACAGCGTACGGCCGAGGGGATAATTGAGGGCGTCTCTTTCCATAATTACCCTCTGTGGTGTGAAGATCATAATTTAAAGTTCCCCCGCGGGATCCCTTTCATGCCATTCTATCCGGCGACGGGGGTCCGTACGGGCTGGGGGACCTCGGCGGCCGACAAGGAGGGTCAGGCCCTGCAGTTCGCGGGAGTAAAGGAAAGAGGCCAGCCTTTCGGGCTGGCCCCCGGGAAACCCCAGTTGCGCTGTTGGAACCGTGGAAACCCTTCCTGTAACTCTTCCAAAACAAGAACCCAATTGCCTGGAACTCCCCGAAGGAAACACCAACGTAGCACAACTGGATTTACTAACCTCAGAATACCATAGCTCGAATTGTCTGTCAATAGGAGTCGAAACATTATTTTTAGGCGTTGCGGGGCAAATGTGAGGGTGGTTTTCGCTGCAGTGGGGGAGAAGACCGCCGAATGGAGCGGCCCATCGTCCGCCGACCCCGGGCACCGGCAAGCATGGTGAGCCACCATCAACCCATGTCGGCGCCACCGTGGTACCCGGGGGCCGCTGAAACGTGGCTGGTCACCGCCACCGTTGGGGGTCGGGGAGGTCGGCGGCGCCGCTAAAGCCGCGACGTTTGAAGGCCGAAAAGGTATCAGGGTGGTTCTTCAACGATGGACGGCATAAACGAATCCCAATCCATGGCGCCAGTCGATCAAAGTGATCCTGGCGCTGCGGTTACCAAGATCCTTCTTGGAACGGGTGTCCCCGCCCATCAAGGGCTATCGCTACCTTTGTGATGCTATCCGTATGGTGCTATGCGATGGGAGTCTTCTTAAAGGCATTTGCAAACAGCTCTATCCTCTGGTAGCCTGGAAATACGGAACCACTCTAACCGGGTCGAGAGGGACATACGCTACGCCATCGGTCTGGCATGGGACAGGGACAACGGTGAGGCGGCGGCCAGGGTTTTCGGAGGTACGGTCGGGAATGGCAGGCCAACCAATTCCCAGTTTATCGCCAAGGTGGCCTCAAAGCTACGGGTCGGAGCAAAACCCGGGTAGGAGGGGGCAGTGGCTTGGTTCAAGGATACCTTTTCTATCCCAGGCTTGGTTGCCGGTGGAGACAAATTAAGAAGCCTGTCTATTTTGCAAGACAGGCTTCCGACCTTAACCACCTGGTCTTGCACACTTTCTTGCTTTTTACGGCAAATCATATAGTGTGCCCTTCGGTGGCTTTCACTGATATTTTGCTTCAAACAAGGGCGATTATACTGGTCAAAACTTGGTTACAACATTTCCGGTCAGACTCATGGAGTCCCAATCCTTTCAGCCAACGGTAAACGACATACTTTGAGCCCGTCTTCAGTGGAAGGACGAAGAATTGGGGCGGGTTGCGCCAGGCTTTCCCGGCGGCACTTTCCCCAGGTCGTGACTTGGCCGATTTCTAAATAGGCCACAACTCGGCAGGGTTACCGACTATCCCCGTGCAATATATGGTACCGGGGAGTCTGACTCATGTTCTTACTGGCACACACGGGGATAACTTCCGGTACAGCACTTCCGGACATCATCGACAAACCCTTCGAGCTGTTCTTTCCCCATCTTGGCCTGGGTACCGGGCGGGGCGTGGCCCACACCCTGATCTTCAACCTCTTGTTGGTGGGGATCGGCTGGTATCTCTACCGCCGGGGGAGACCCGGCTTCCTGTACATGGCTTTGGCGTCCTGCGGCCACCTGGTGCTTGACCGTATGTGGGACATGCCGGCCGTACTCTTGTGGCCCTTTATGGGCGTGCATTTCCCTCCTGTGGGGCTGCCGGGTGTGGCCCAGGTGCACGTATGGTGGCGGCAGCTCTTCGCCGACCCATGGGTGTGGGTGCCGGAAGTCATAGGGGGAGCCATATGGGCTGGCGTCGCCGTTTACCTGACCAGGTTACGGGGGTGGAGGCAGTTCCTTCGTAGGGGAGTTCTTCCCTGAGTTTCGGAGATGACATTGTTTGTCGGAAAGGGCTATAACGAAAGGAGCGATGTTTCTTACTGACACAGAAAGAAGTATAGCTCACACCCTTTTGTTTAACCTGGGGGGTTGTGCTGAATGGGACGCTTACCACGGATGCTACTCTGGCCGGTGGGTCGGCTTCTAGATCCTGTTGTAGTGGCAGGCCTTGAGGGGTGTACGTATTTGAGGTAGCTGGTACCATTTTCAGGCATTCAGAACTGCCGGCATCAACTGCGGCCAGGCAGGAGGTCCCATCGGTCTGTTTGCTCCCGGCCCAACGGAGGATCAATTGCACTAGAAGGTAAAACCCCTTCCCATCACCTCGACTGTTTCAGTAACGAAGACAAAAGCCTTTTTATCTATTTCGCCCACAATTTCTTTTATTTTTGCGATCTCAAAATGGTTTACGACACAGTTAATAACCATTTTTGAGTTACCCGAGAAGGCTCCTTGCCCTTCCAGATAAGTTACCCCGCGATGCATTTCGTTCATTATCCGGTCCGCTATTTCAGCATTGCGTTCGGATATTATCGTCACGTATTTGTTTTTATTGAAGCCGTTGACCACTGAATCCGTAACCTTACTGCCGACCCACATGCTGATAGCCGTATACATGGCGATCTTCATGTCAAAAAAGAAGAGGGAGAGGGCAATTATAAAAATGTTACAATAGAAAGATGTCGTCCCTATGGAGATGTTTTTCTTTTTCTTCATAATCAGGGATATAATATCTGTGCCGCCCATGGAAGCACCTTGTCTGAAGGTGATTCCGCTTCCCAAACCACCGACGACGCCTGAAGCAATTGAAGCCAGAAATATGTCGATGTTCGGCTTCGGGATATATGGTCCCAGCAGGGGCAACATAACAATGATCATGCCTGCACCGACAGCGCTATAAACAATAAGTTTCCGG
Organism: Spirochaetia bacterium; assembly: GCA_035530395.1. Lineage (GTDB taxonomy): Bacteria > Bacillota > Desulfotomaculia > Desulfotomaculales > JAJYZD01 > JAJYZD01. Next base: position 2,219 of record DATKUX010000183.1, on the reverse strand, counting down.
TCCAGCATTTTCAGGCCCCAGACAAATACCGGTAAATTTAAAGCAAATATGCCGAGGTAAAAGGGAAAAGAAAGTGTATAGTGAGCTATGAGTGCCAGACCGGAAACGCCGCCTGATAGCAGTTTATATGGTAATATGAAAGCCTCGTAAGATATAACCGATAAGATGGAACCCAGGATTATGCCGGCTACCTTTTTGCCCACGATTATGCTGTTTCTCTGTAATCTGGCCAACTTGACCTTAGTTTTCCTCTTCACCTGAAACCGGCCTCCAGGAAACATTAATTTATTCCTCTTTGTGAACAACTAACATAAAAGGAAGAAACTGGTGACAGTTCTTTAGCCCGCTTCGCGGAATTCCCTCGTCGGTTGGCGAACACACAGGGGCTCTTATGCCTTTCAGCACCATGATAACCGCTATTCACCAATCGGTCAATGACCTTCCCGGTCATCAGGGACGCTCCAACCGTATCCCATCTGTCACCAGACTCCGGAGAGGAGTTTCGAGGCGATCAGCGGGAGGAGTTCCAGATTCGTTTCAAGATAAAGAGAAGACCTCCGCTTTCCAGGGCGTGATGACCCTCAATGAGACGCTTGAACCAGTAAGCCGGGAGACCTACCAGGCAACCCCGTTGACCCAGGTGGCCGGCCCCTTCCTTCCCGAAGTTCGCGAAGAGACCGCGAATCTTCGGTACAAAGGGCTGTTCGGCTTCCCCCTTTAAACGGCGGGGCAGGTTTTGACCGACCCAGAAGCCGCTTTGCACCGCCACCTGGGCGTTCGGCGGAGATACCTCCCCCCCGGGGAAGCGAAGTGCTCCGGCATCGCCTATAACGTAAACCTCCGGGTGCCCTGGCGGATGCAGATATTCATCAACCGTTACCCGGCCCTGCCGGTCGACCGGTAGGCCGGCCAGGAGGGGCGAACCCCGTACCCCGGCCGCCCAGATCAAAAGGTCGAAGGGGAGGATCTGGTCACCGAGGAGCAATTCTCCCGGCCGGAGTCCGGTTACGGTCCGGTCTTTCTGGATCTCGATGCCCTTTTGGCTGAGGAGGCACTCGACGTAGTCGGATAACTCCGGAGGAAAGCCGGGGGTCAGACGGGGGCCGGCCTCCAAAAGAAAGATCCGGCCGGTCCCGGCGAGAGCCGCAGCCAGTTCCGTTCCGGTGAGTCCCCCGCCCACGATGACAATTCGGGCGCCGGGAGGCATGGCGGTCACCCGGTCCCGGATCTCGAGGGCCGAGTTCACGTCGGTGAGCACCAAGGCCTCCCGGGCCACATCCTGCAAGCCGTAAAACTCCGGCACGGCCCCGGGACCGAGAACCAGATAATCGTAAGGCAGGCTGTCGCCGCCTTGGAGATCTATCCGGCGCATGACGAAATTGATCCCCGCGGCCCGGTCAACTACCAGGCGATGCGGTTCCCGGACGATCTGCTCTAAATCGATGCGAATGTTGTCGGGAGACTCGCTGCCGGATACCACCTCCGGCAGTTGGGTGGTGAAGTAGTGATGGGGATCTTCGTTCAGCAGGGTGACGGTCAGATGGTCTTTCAGTTCCAAAAAGGCCGCCAACCCGGCGTAACCGGCCCCGACGATCAGGATTTCCATAGTAGGTAGTCTAACCGGTTCCGGCTGGAATAGCCGGGGGACCATCCGGGGATCTCCGCTACAATGCTGTCCCGGATCACGGAGGGGATTCTGGGATCTTTCGCCTGAGAACTTCTTATCCCTTCACTCACATTATTTCGACCATAGCCATGACCCGGCAGGATTCAGGATAATTCGTGTGCAATATATGGCGCCGGGGGAGGAAGAAGACCTCGCCCCGTTGGGGGTCCCAGGCCTGGGGTTGACCTCTGAGGAGTTCATTTTCACGAGTCGGTTGCATAAGGCCGCAGATCATTTGTGTCGATACATAACTGTCCCTGCATATGATCTTCCAGAAGGATTCGGAACGGTCCGGTAATAATTCTTGAGCCGTAGTCTGTGTCGCTAAGGATACAAAGGATGTGTCACAATGACTGGGAACAAAAAAGTGCAGATAGTGATTGACGGCATGACTGGTGTGGGGAAAACAACCCTTGTCGAAATAGTGGCCAGGAAGTTTGACCTCGTAGCATTTAACGAAATATTTGAAGACGAGAACCAACTGTTGCATAAGTTCTTTTACGACCGGGAAAAGTGGGCGTTCCCAATGCAAATTGGTTTTCTGAATCACAGA
>DATKUX010000182.1:0-4248 GCA_035530395.1 Spirochaetia bacterium | reverse complement strand
GGTGGGCTGTCCACGGTTCCGTTGGATATTGCGACATAACTTCCCATAGGAACAAGCATAGCATATCCGCAGGGAGAATGCCACGGCAGAATCTTCCAATTAGGCCGTTCCTAGAAAAAAATTTACTTTGACGTTGCCCTGGCTTCACCCATTACTGTAGTCAAAGTCGTCAAGGAAGATTCCGTGTGAAACGGAAAACCAGCCGAAAGAAATTTAAGGCTGCCCTGATGAAGATGAAGGAGTGGATCAGGAAGCGCCGGACAATGCCGCTCCAGGACTTGATAAAGAAACTGCGGGTTAAGCTACAGGGATACTATCGTCAATGTGGAGTGACAGATAACTACGAAATGCTGGCAAAATACCAGTACAAAACCATCAAGCTACTGTTCAAATGGCTCAACAGAAGGAGTCAACGGCGGAGCTGGACTTGGGATAAGTTCAATTCTCTGCTGAAAACCTGGAATCTGCCCAGACCCAAAATATATGTGAACATCTACGATCGTGCCCGGCCTTGACAAATCCGTGAATTATGTTACTGAAGAGCCGTATGCGTAAATAGCGCCAGTACGGTTCTGTGAGGGGGCAGGTGGCCAAGGAGTGCCAAGCCGGTTAAGTAAGGACACTGCCTTGAAAGGGGCAGAAACTGGGACTGCTTCTATGGCTAAAGCCCCAAGGCCCCTCTCTACTCGACAGCAGCGTGACCAGACTAATATTCTACCGCCTTCAGGCTGCCGAAGCTTTTGGTATGGTGGTCCGTCTCGATGATGGGGCGGGGCATATGGCTCTCTCTTGGAAGGCGGTGCCTTCTTAATATTATTCCCTCCCGGGGGGATTCTCCCTGTCGTTCAGAGATGCAGCTTACGGAACGAACGCCAGCCGGCTTGGTAGAACAACACCGCCAGGGCCAGGGCAATTAGCACCAGGGCAGGCCCGGAAACGGGTGGTCCCCAAGGCAAGCCTGGGTTCACAAGGTGATGCAGGGCAACTCCAGCGAGCAGGGCCGCCGTAATCGCGAACACAATGAGCCGCGAGAAACGGATGGCCCTGTTTCTTGCCGTCCGCATGTAGATCCCCCCGCAAACACCCAGGAAATAGAGGGGCAGAGTCCATACCGCCATGAACATCACTGCCGGTCCGTAGGTAACAGGAGGCGCCGGCGAGGCCGCCCACACCAGCGGCCTCGCCAGGATGTACAGGACGGGGGCCAGCACCCATAATACCAGGGGGGCCAGATTTGCCAACGTATAAGGGTGTTGTAGAGTTGCCGGCGGGAAACGGGCCGGGCGAGTAGAAATATTCCCATTTCAAGTTTGGGCTGGCTTGAGAAGTCGGTAAAACCCTCAACGAAGGCCATGGCCAGCAACCACATCGACACCTGGAGGATATCCGGCCAGGCCAAAAGCCTTCCGTCATGAAGGATTAGCGAAGTAACGATGAGCAGGGAGAATAACAAGGAAGGGCGCAAAGAAAACCAATGCCGCCACGCCCAGCGTGCTAACGCGGGGTTAAGCCAGCTTTCCCCGGAACCGGTGTCCAATTCGCCGTGGTTCATGGTTCGTTTCCTCCATGCAGGTGGTGACAATATTCTTTATAAGTCGAGATTCCGGTACAGCCGCCAGCCGGCCCGGTAACTCCACACGGCCAGGGCCAGGCCGACAACCGCCAGGAGCGGCGCATAGGTGAACACCGTCATCATGGCTTCCTCGCTCGTCCAGAAGCCGGTTGTGGAGGTTGCCAGGATGATCAGCAAAAGCCAGGCTATGCCCTGGATATTCGTGGCGGCCTTCTTGGGGGCGGCCTTGCCGGAAACAGTCAGATATATTGTAGTCAGGTAAAAGGCCAGGGTCCAAATAATATAAACGAGATAGAAAACGACCGATGCCGTTAAATTAGGGGATGACCAGAGGGCCCGGCCCAGGGATACGACCAGAACGTACAGGGCGGGGACCGCTCCGAGCAGCAGCCAGGGGACCATGCCTTCCAGCAACAGGATGTCGTATGCCTGGCGGCGGGAAACCGGGCGGGCCAGAAGGAAGGCGTCCGCCTTATCCGGGTTCCAGACGGCGTTCGCGCTGCCCAGATACGCCGCCCAAAGCCCGGTGATCAGAAAGGAGTTGCGGGACCAGGCCAACTTATGCAGGTCCTGCAGCACCAGGACGGTCAGGAAGCCGACGGAGAGGGTTAGGCAAAAGAGGTAAAGCTGCCTGTGCCGTACCCATTGCCAGTGCAGCAGGCCGGGGTGCAGCCAACTTCCCCCTCGGGCCTCCAAGCCGCTATGGTCCATGCTCCAATCCCTCCGTGCCTGTAATAGGTAAGTCCTTAGAACTCCAGTGTCCGAAACAGCCGCCAGCCGGCCCGGTAGCTTAATACAGCCAGAAGCAGGCTCAGGACCGCCAGGGCCGGTCCGCAGGCGGAAACGACCGCTATGACCTGATGACTGGCCCAGACCCTGTCCCCGGTAAAGAACAGGCCCATGACCAGTAACCAGATGATGGATAGGAAGTGGGCGGGCCGGGCTGCCTTGGGCTTTGGCTCAAAACTGAAACCGTGGGTAAAGACGTAACAGCCCTGGTATACGCTGGCCATGTAGAAGGTCAGCGTCCAAAGCAGAAAAACAAGGTAAAATGCTGCCGGTGCATTGAGGAAATGGGACGGCGACGCAATGGCCCGTCCGGAGGACACGACCAGCGCGAAAACGGCCGGTATAACAGCCAGCAGAAGCCAGGGGACTAGGGTGCCCAGCACCAGGGTATTGAATATCTGCCAGCGGGAAACGGGAAGGGTCAACAGGAAGGCGCCGGCGGTATCCCGGACGGCGGTGAGGCCGCTTGTGCCCGCCACAATAACTCCCAGAGTAACTATGTTTCCGGACCACGGCAGTTCTTTCAAACTGTTCAAAAACAGTACGGCCAGGATGCCCATCGACAAGATCAGGGCAAAGAGGTTGAGCCACCTGTGCCGCCGCCACTGCCACCGTAGCAATGCGGGGTTCAGCCAGCCTTCTCCGTGAACAGGCTTACCGTTCATACCGTCATCCCTCTCCAGGTAGTAAACACTCTTTCTTCAAAGGTCCAGGCCGCGAAACCGTTGCCAGCCCGCCCGGTAGAAAGCCGCCGCCAGGGTCAGGCCGAAGACGGTGAGGGCCGGTACGTAAGCGGCCGTTGCCCATGCAATTCCCGGCTGCATCCAGATCTTGCTTCCGGTTGAACTCAGGGCAAAGACCAATAACATCATTATGAACTGGGGAACTTGGATGGACTTGCTTTTCAGGGACGACCCGGAACAACCCAGGCAGGTGTTGAACAGGTAGAAAACCAACACCCATAAGGCGAACAGAAGGTAAAAGGCTTCCGGTGCGCCGGCAGGGGACGGCCAAACGAAGCGCCCGAAGGGTGCCACCAAGACAAAAAGGTTGGGGACCGCAGTCAGGATCAGCCACGGGCCGAGGGCTCCCAGCAGGAGCAAGTTGTAGACTTGCCGGCGGGAAACAGGCCGGCTCACAAAAAGTGCTACCGTTTGATCCGCGACCGCGCCCCCGATGGCGTGAAAGCCAAGAAAGGCGGCGGAAAAGAGAATAATAATCGGCATAACAGGGTTCCCCATCCCTCCCAATATAAAAGGCATGACCAGCGAAATGCCCAGAGAAGAGAGGTAAAGCCATCTGTAACTGCGCCATACCCAGCGCAGCAGCCTGGGATTAAGCCAGTTGTCTTTGGGCCCGGCGAGGTTGTTGCCGTATTCCATGCTCTCGTTCCTCCGCGTGAGTGATTATGAGGCCTCTGTCAGAAATCCAGGCTACGGAACATCTGCCAGCTCGCCCGGTAGGGAGTTACAGCCAAAGCCATGCCGCCGATTTCCAGGAAAGACCAAAAGGCGGCCACCACCGCCGTGACGGCCGGGTTCCCCGGAATGTTACTCCATTCCAAGACCAGGCCTGAGGCCAAAAGAAAGGCGAGAAACACGGAAAACCGGGGCGCTTTGTCATGGGCGCGATAACCATAGCACCTGCGCACGCCGATGCGGACGCTGAAAAAGTACAAGGCGAGGGACCAAACCACATAGAGAAGGTGAATCTAACCCCCGGGAGAAGCCCGGGGGCTTCTCCCGGAAGAGTCTTACTCATATCATCGAAAGGCTGCCTTGCAAGCAAGGTCTTACGTCTCTCTCGTGAGCAACATCCCGGCCTCACGGCCGGAAGGCCCGATCCATGGGCAAACTACTACTCGACGTAGATACGTCTTACGAGGC
>DATKUX010000181.1:0-6643 GCA_035530395.1 Spirochaetia bacterium | reverse complement strand
GGCATGGCGATTTTCATGTTAAACCCCCTGCTGTTGTTTTATATTCCGTCGATAAATCTTCTCTGTTGTGCTCCGGTTTCTGCTTCGTTCACTTCTCTTGGTTTTTTCCCTACTCCTTTCTTACCTGTCCTATGGCGATGTTCATTTTTCGAACCGGCGGGTCCAGTTACCGCACAACAACTCCGTTCATTATTCCCGGGGTTAATTGATAATAGACAGCCGCTGGCCACGACAACCTTGAATGACATCTACCTGTGTTCGCAGTCCCCATTCAAGCCCGTGCCACCCCTGTGGCCCGGCTAGCCGGCCCCGGCGGTCTCCCTGAATTTATAGCGCCGAATGACCTCGTCAACCGTCCCACCGGTCCCCTCCAGCACAGTAACGCCGGCTGCCGCCAGAACCTCCACCGCTTTCGGACCCACCATGCCCGTCAGGACCAGATCCACCCCCAGACCCGCCAGGTTGCGGGCGGTGGCAATGCCTGATCCCAGGGAGGAATCGAGGCTGCCCGAGTTGTCCAGCGCAGTAACCTGTCCGCTTTCCGTATCCACCAGCAAGAACCACGGCGAACGGCCAAAACGCGGCTCAACGATGCTCTGCATGTCCCGGCCCGAACTCGATACCGCCACCTTCAACAACCTCGCCTCCTGGCAAGAAATCTTCCAGCCCTTCCTTCCCGGCCTGCCGCCAGCCACCTTCGGATAGATGTTAGTTACACCTACAGCCGAAACCGCAACCCTTTTCCCGGTCTCTTTGGACCGACATCCCTAAGCCGCGCGAAAATATACCTGCAACCTACATATAACTATAAATGACCGCTCGAAGCCTGTCAAGGGGCTTGGTAGGGCAAAAACCCTGTTCCCGGTTATTCTTTCGCCTGCGGTCCGGTCAGAGCGGCCAGCCTCGTCCGGGCCCGGTCCAGGGCTTCCCGCACCCGCTCCGGAGCCGGCCCGCCGTAAACCTGCCGCACCCGCACGCACTCCTCTACGTTGATGCGGGCATAAACCGCCTCGTCGAAACCGGGCCAGAACCGCCGCAGTTCGGCGAGGGAAAGCTCCTCCAGCGTCTTGTGCCCCTCCAGGGCATACAAAACGATTTGCCCCGTCAACTCGTGGGCGGTGCGGAAAGGAACCCCCCGTCCCGCCAGGTAATCGGCCAGGTCCGTGGCGTTGGTAAAGCCCTCGCCGGCCGCGCGGCGCATGACCCCGCTTTTCACCCGCAGGCTCCCCAGCATGCCGGTCATTACCGGTAGACAGGCCCCGAGGGTGTCCGCGGCGTCGAAAACGGCCTCCTTGTCCTCCTGCAGGTCCTTGTTATAGGTCAGCGGCAGCCCCTTCAAGACGGTCAAAAGACCCATCAGGTCGCCGCACACCCGTCCTGTTTTGCCCCGGACCAGTTCCGCCGCGTCGGGATTTTTCTTCTGGGGCATCATGCTGGAGCCGGTGGCGAAGGCGTCGTCCATTTCGATGAAGGAAAACTCGCTGGTGGACCACAGGACCAGTTCCTCGCCCAACCGGCTCAAGTGCACCATGGCCAACGAGGCGCAAAAGGTAAATTCGACCACGAAGTCCCGGTCGGCCACCGCGTCCATGCTGTTCTCGCTGACCCGGGCAAAACCCAACTCCCGGGCCACCAGATGCCGGTCCAGGGGAAAACCGCTGCCCGCCAGGGCCCCGGCCCCTAGGGGCAGTACGTCGGTGCGGCGGTAGCAGTCGGCAAACCGTTCCATGTCCCGAAAAAACATCTCCCCGTAGGCCAGCAGGTGGTGGGCCAGGGTCACCGGTTGGGCCCGCTGCAGGTGGGTATAGCCCGGTACCACGGTCCCCACGTGCTCTTCGGCCAAATTCAGCAATTGACCGGCCAACTCCCCCAGCAGGGAGCTGATTCTTGTGATCTCTTCCTTCAGGTACAGGCGCAGGTCCAGCGCCACCTGGTCGTTCCGGCTGCGGCCGGTGTGCAGTTTTCCGGCCACCTCGCCCAGGCGCTCCGTGAGCAATTGCTCAACCGCCGAATGGACGTCTTCGGCCCCGGCGGGCAAGTCCGTCCGTCCGCCGGTCAGGTCTTCGGCCAGTTGCGCCAGGCCTGTCACCAGTGCCCCGGCTTCCTCCCGGGAAATGATGCCGGTCTCTCCCAGCATGCGGGCGTGGGCCATTGAGCCGCGCAGGTCCTGAAAGATCATGCGCCGGTCGAAAGACAGCGAGGAGTGAAACGAGGCCATTTGAGCATCGGTCTCTTTTTGAAAGCGGCCGCCCCAGAGTTTCGTCATGTTTTTTACCTCTTTTTGGTGGTCTTTGGAGCACCGCCCGCCAAAGACCTGTTCTTCAGACGGTCTTCCGCGCCGCCGGCCCGGTCAACCGCGGCACGAACCGGCCGGTCCTCTCCATGTACGCCCGGTATTCCTCCCCCAGAGAGGAAAGGAGGAAGGCCTCCTCTACCTTGACCCGGTAGGCATAAACCACCCGGAATATTACCAGCATGAGCAGGGCCGCCACCCAGGAGCCCAGGGCCAGGCCCAGGCCGGCCAGGGTGATCAGGCTGCCGGTATAGGCCGGATGCCGGATGTAGCGGTAGGGGCCGGCGCTGACCACGTGGTGGCCGGCCTGCATTTCCACCCGGACCGAGAAAAAGCGGCCCAACAGGAAGATGGCCCAGATGCGCAAAAAAATCCCCAGGAGCATGATGGCAAGGCCCGGCCATTCCACCCAGGCCGGCAGAAGGCCGATGCCCGCCCCGCGGAAGGCGAAAGCGATGCCGATGGCCGCAATGATGCCGGCGACAATAATCCAGAAGGATCCCCGGTCGCCCTTTTTAACCACGCCGCTTTTGTGCCGGCCGGCCAGGTATCTTACACCAAGCTCAGTGATAATCCAGAAATAGTATACCGTCCAAAAGGCATACAGGGCGAAGGTGCTGGGGAAGAAAAACGATCCGGACAAAAGGCGGGCACCTCCCGGCTGTCCAAGGGTCACGCCCTTAACATTCTACCAGGCGGACCCGGCTATACGCCGCCGTCCTTGCCGGCCCGCCGCCGCATCAGGGCCTGAACCTTGAGCGGCAGGCCGAAGAGGTTGATGAAACCGCCGGCATCCCGCTGGTCGTAAACCTCATCGGCCCCGAAGGTCGCCAGTTCCGGGTCGTAGAGGGAATAGGGCGACCTGGTACCGGCCGGCAGACAGTTGCCCTTGTACAGCTTGAGGCGGACCGTACCGGTGACCGTCCGCTGGGTGCTGGCCATAAAGGCATCCAGAGCCTCCCGCAGCGGGCTGTACCACATGCCGTCGTAGACCAGTTCGGCGTAGCGTAAGGCCAGGCTCTCCTTCATGTGCAGGGTGGCCCGGTCCAGCGTCAACAACTCCAGTTCCCGGTGGGCGGAGTAGAGAACTGTACCGCCGGGCGTCTCGTACACCCCGCGGGACTTCATGCCCACCAGGCGGTTTTCGACCATGTCCACCACGCCTACCGCGTGTTCGCCGGCCAGCCGGTTCAACCGCTCCACCAGTTCGACCGGGGAAAGGGCAAAACCGTCCAGGGACACCGGTGTGCCGCTCTCGAAGCCTATGGTCACGTAGGCGGGAGCATCAGGAGCCTCCCGCAGACGGCGGGTCAGCAAAAGAACATCGTCCGGCATCTCCCGGGAGGGGTCCTCCAGTTCGCCACCCTCGTGGCTCAGGTGCCAGAGGTTGCGATCCATGCTGTAAGGCCGTTCCTTGCTCACCGGCACCGGTATACCGCGGGCCGCGGCATAGTCGATGGCGTCGTCCCGGGAGCGGATATCCCATTCCCGCCAGGGGGCGATAATCTTCAGGTCCGGATTCAGGGCCTTGACCGCCAGCTCAAAGCGGACCTGGTCGTTGCCCTTGCCGGTAGCCCCGTGGGCTACGGCATCCGCCCCCTCCTTCCGGGCCACCTCGACCAGCAGCTCACTGATCAGGGGCCGGGCCATGGACGTACCCAGAAGGTACTTGCCTTCGTAGACGGCTCCCGCCCGCAGGGTGGGAAAGACGAACTCCTTCAGGAACCTGTCCCGCACATCCAGGATATAGGTTTTGGCGGCGCCGCTTTGCCGGGCCTTTTCCTCCAGGGGGGCCAGTTCCTCCCCCTGGCCCAGGTCGGCCGCCATGGCGATGACTTCACAGTGGTAGTTTTCCTTGAGCCACGGGATGATGATGGAGGTGTCCAGTCCTCCCGAATAGGCCAGAACCACTTTTTTGACCGTCAACAGAATATTCGCGCCGGAGTCCCCTATATTTATCCATGGGAAGGAGGCGCGAAACACCACCTTTCGTTTTAGATTATGCGCTGCGAAAGAATGTTACCGGAACGGGCCAAGAGACGAATTCTTGAGGGGACAAACTGACCGATGCGTTTGCCGTGAGCATCCATTACACCTACCACCGGAGTTTCTTTTGTTGGCAAACCACACACCCAACCGCAAAATACTTTGGCCCGTCGTACGGTTTTGCCATTTTCATCTTTTTCGGACTTACCAGCCTTATCTTTGACAATATAATTTACCTGTACCTGCACATAGTCGCCCTTTCTCAGATTCCCACCATTACATGTGCCACCGAACTTTGGCCGGATACCACCTTTCTGGAAATGCTGTCGATGAAGACTCCTTCTTGCAAATTCCGGACGGCGATACACCCAAAACGGAGCACTTTCAGGCTCACAACCGGCAAGTCCCACCAACACCGCCACAGCATCGTTGGCATGGGATTCGGGCGCAAGTTTCGATTTAGACGAACACTTCTTCAGTCCGGCATTATCCCGCCACGACTTTGTTTGCCAGCCCTCGACCAGAACAAGAATACCCAATTTTCGGAGCTCTGCATAATACGCAGTCTTGCCGATTTCCACCGTGGAGAAATACTTACCATATCGCTTGTTATAGTGGTCGAATCTTACATCCTCCACGATGAAGTGAGTAATAGGGAAAAGATTGCAAAGCTCCTTGACTATCGCTAATCGGAACTGAACTTTCGCCAACTGAGATGGAGCAATCCAGTTAGGTCCTTGACTTCTTGGGCGACAGGGACGACGCCTTGTATTGCGAAAACGCCTTGCACGGCGAAGGTTCCTGCGTGTTTCCATCTTTTTGTGGATGTTACTCGGTAATACAGCCATCATCCGAAGCTGGATATACTTGCAACCTAACGCAAAACCATCGAATTTTGAACCGGGATCATTCGCCAGAACGAAAGATTGGTTGTCGTTATAGACAGAATTTACTTCGATAATCAGATGAAGATAGAAAACACCTAACTTACTCCACATTGGAAAGGCCTTATTCTGTTCCAACAGCTTCCGTGCTTTCGACGGCTTGCACGGCATGAGCGGTTTGCCGTCCTTGGAAATCACGGGTATCCGGTTCCTGAAATGTAATTCGGTCGCTATTTTGACTGTCTGTTCCATGGTGATCCTCCTTTCGGAGGAGCCGGTTACGGCCCCAACCGGTTGGTGTCGCTTCGACGTGCCCGGAGAAACTTCCCCACGATTGCCGACCGTAGGGTGTATTGTTCTGGCATTAAGCGGTTCTGCCGTAGTTATCCGAGACTAGCGAAATATCCCGGACTGCTTATCAGTCTCTCCGGCGCGACTGCTCCTTTCGGAGCCGTCATAGTCATTGTTCGCTGGGAGTACCGCCCTCCCACCCTTCGGCGCTAAATGCGAAAGACTTGCGATGTTGCCACCACAAGCCCCCGCCTTTAGGCGTGGGGTTCATGACCATACTCCCCCCTTTAGTAGAAGGGCCAGCAGCGCCTTCTGGGCGTGCAGCCTGTTCTCCGCCTCGTCCCAGACCACCGAATGGGGTCCGTCGATGATGTCCGCGGTAACTTCCTCGCCCCGGTGGGCGGGCAGACAGTGCAGGAACAAAAAGTCGGGTTTGGCGCCGGCTGTAAGCTCAGCATTGACCTGGTAGGGCGGGAACACCCCGGCCCGCTGGTCCTGCTCCTCTTCGCAGCCCATGCTGGCCCAGACATCGGTGACCACCACGTCGGCCTCAGCCACCGCAGCCGCGGGGTCTTCCAGGATCTCCACCTCCCCGCCGCCCTCCCGGGCGGCCGCCAAGGCCTTTGCCACCACGGCGGGGTCCGGCCGGTAGGCGGACGGCGTGGCCACGGCCACCCGCATGCCCACCTTGGCGCCGCCGATCAGCAGGGAATGGGCCATGTTGTTGCCGTCGCCCACATAGGCCAGTTTCAAACCGGCCAGACGGCCCTTGTGTTCATAAATGGTCAGGAGGTCGGCCAGCACCTGGCACGGGTGCTGCAGGTCGGTTAGACCGTTGATTACCGGCACGTGGGTCCAGCGGGCCAGTTCCTCCACGTCCGCGTGGGCATAGGTGCGGATGACGATGCCGTCCAGATAGCGGGAGAGAACCCGTCCGGTATCGGAGATGGACTCGCCCCGGCCCAGCTGGGTTTCGCCGCCGGGCATAAACAGGGAATGGCCTCCCAGTTGAAACATGGCCACCTCGAAGGAAATCCGGGTGCGGGTGGAAGCCTTCTGAAAGATCAGCCCCAGGGTCTGGCCAGCCAGGAGCGGCGGCGAGTCTCCCTGCCGGCGCCTTTCTTTCAGCTCGGTGGCCACGGCGATGATCTCCATGATCTCGACAGGACTGCAATCGGCCAGACAAAGC
>DATKUX010000180.1:0-25922 GCA_035530395.1 Spirochaetia bacterium | reverse complement strand
AGCCCGCATGCCCACGCCCGTATCCTGAGCATCGACACCAGCGAGGCCGAGAAGCTGCCCGGGGTCAAAGCGGTGATTACCCATCGCGACGTGCCGGAGATGAAATACGGGATCAGTCCGGCCCGCTGGGACGAGAACATCTTTTGCATCGATAAGGTTCGCTTCGTCGGCGACAAGGTGGCGGCTGTGGCCGCCCTGGACGAGGAGACCGTTTACAAAGCCCTTAAGTTGATCAAGGTGGAATACGAGGAGCTACCGACCGTCCTGGACCCGTTAAAGGCCATGAATGAGGAGACGGCCCAGATCCACGACGAGTTCCCCAGGAATATCAACACCGAGATCCACCAGCACTTCGGCGATGTGGACCAGGCCTTTGCCGGGGCCTACCACGTACGCACCGACCGTTTTGTGGGCCAGAGGACGTACCAGTGCCCGATCGAACCCCATTCGGCCATATCCATGTGGCAGGACGGCAAGCTCACGGTCTACTCCAGCACCCAGTCGCCCCACTATTTCCAGTATTACCTGGCCCGGGAGTTCGGACTGCCGATGGGCGACGTCCGGGTAATCAAGCCTTTCGTGGGCGGGGGATTCGGCGGCAAGCTGGAACCAACCGGCCTGGAGTTTGCCGGGGCGGTTCTGGCCCGTCTGACCGGGCGACCGGTCCGCATGTTCTACGACCGCCACGAGATGTTTGCCCACAACCGGGGCCGGCACCGCCAGTACATGGAGGTCACCACCGGGGTGGATAAGGACGGCCGTATCCTGGGCCTGCACGCCAACTTCATCATGGACGGGGGCGCTTACACCAGTCTGGGCGTGGCCAGCGCCTACTATGCCGGGGCCATGCTGCCCCTAACCTATGAGTTTGACAACTTCAAGTTCGATATGTACCGTGTTTACACCAACCTGCCGGCCTGCGGCGCCCAGCGCGGCCACGGGGCTCCGCAACCCCGCTACGCCCTGGAGTGCCACCTGGACATGGTAGCGAAGGACCTGGGGATGGACCCGCTGCAATTGCGGCTGGTCAACGCCCGGCGGCCCAATACCGTTACCCCGAACGACTTTCAGGTTAATTCCTGTGAGATGGCGGCCTGCATAGAAAAGGCGCGCGAACTGTCCGGCTGGGACGAAAAGAAGGGCCACCTGCCGCCGGGCCGCGGCATCGGCGTCGCCGTGGGCAGCTTCGTTTCCGGGGCGGGTTATCCCATCTACCGCACCGATCTACCTCATGCCTCCGCCGTCGTCCGGGTCAACGAGGACGGCACCTCGGCCACCCTGTATACCGGGGCGGTGGACATCGGCCAGGGGAGTGACACCGTCCTCTGTCAGATGGCGGCCGAGGCCATGGGCTTTACCTATGACAACATGAAGATCGTGTCCGCGGACACCGAAACCGCCCCCCACGATTTCGGCGCCTACGCCAGCCGCCAGACCCTGATGTCCGGCTGGGCCGTCAAGCGGGCTGGTGAAGAGGTGAAGACCCAGCTGATGGGAATGGCGGCCGAACTACTGGCGGTGGATGCGGCCAGTCTCGACTGCCGTTTAGGCGTAATTTTCGACCGGGAGACCGGCGAGGCCAAGTTCACTTTCGCCGAGGTAGCCCGCACCTTTTTCGTCAAACGGGGTCCGCTGGTGGGGAAGGGCTCCTATGCGCCGCCCAAGCTGGGCGGGAAGTTCAAGGGAGCGGCGGTGGGAACTTCGCCTGCCTATAGCTTCGCCACCCAGATCAGCGAAGTGGAGATCGACGCCGAGACGGGGGAGATCAAGGTGGCCGAAGTCTGGGACGTGCACGACTGCGGCATGGTGATCAACCCGTCGCTGTTGCACGCCCAGGTGCACGGGGCCCTCTTCATGGGTATGGGCGAGTCGATTTGGGAACAGGTTATCTTTGACGATAAGGGCAAAATCCTCAACGGGAACCTGGGTGAGTACCGTCTGCCGACGGCTTTGGATATGCCCCGGATAACCTCGGCCCTGGTCTATAGCGAGGAACCGGAGCCGGCCGGTCCGTGGGGCGTCAAAGAGGTGGGGGAGGGTGCCACCATACCCACCATGGGCTGCTACGCCAACGCTATTTACGACGCCATGGGTATCCGGCTGGACAGCCTGCCGCTGTCTTATGAGAAGGTCTGGCGGGCCCTGAAGGAGAAGCGGGCCCAGGAGGGATGAGGATCCGGATAGGAGGTCCGCGCCGTTAAAGGGACCTTTCCGCCGCGCTGCCAGCCAGCCCTCTTGCCTGACGGATCCCGACATCGGCACTTTGTCCAAAATCGTCCCGGTCGCCGGGACGATTTTCTTTTTGCCCGCTACCCACCAGGCGGGCCGGCTTTGCCACCCGGCAATGTCTGGTCCTTTCCCCCCGGCCATGTGCCGCGGCCATGGATGGCCGAATTTAGCCAATTTTTCTTCACATTTTTTGCTACATATGGATATGGTTTTCCCCCGGGGTCTGTTGTACAATGGGCCTAAGCAAAGCGGACGACCCGTTGGACTCTCCAAGCACCTAGGCGTTTGCCCGGCAGGAACAATGGACAATATCAGCGGGGGTGGCGACATGACCAGGATTGTGGTGGGGATATCGGGTGCCTCGGGGGCCATATACGGGATCAGGCTTTTGGAGACCCTTTCTGCCTGTCCGGAAATCGAGACTCACCTGGTTGTCTCGGAGGCGGCCGGGAGGACAATCAGGCTGGAAACCGCCTATTCCGTCGAGCAGGTAGGGAGATTGGCCCACCGCGTCTACGACAACTCCGATATCGGGGCTGCGGTGGCCAGCGGTTCGTTCAGGACGGACGGAATGGTCGTTGTACCCTGTTCGATGAAGACAGTTTCGGCCATTGCCAACTCTTACAACGACAATCTCCTGGTCCGCGCGGCCGATGTCACCCTCAAGGAAAGAAGAAAACTGGTGGTTGTTCCCCGGGAGACCCCCCTGCATGCGGGCCACTTGAAGTTGTTGGTTGCAGTGGCCGAACTGGGCGCCGTCGTCCTTCCCCCCATGCCGGCCTTCTATCACCTGCCCGTCACCCTTGACGACATCGTCAATCAGACGGTGGGCAAAATACTGGATCAATTCGCCATCGAACATGATCTATTCCGGCGCTGGGGCGACCACAGCCGTTAGGGTTTCGTCTGCCGTGGTAACGCGGGTCCGGTCGGTGGATCTTGTAAGACACCCTCACAACCGGTCGGATGATTTTGGCCGCCCGGCAGGAGGACATTGCGCGGTCATTCGGAAATTATTAGGCCGATGACCGGCCCGGGCCGACGTCAGTACAAGGTTTTAACCGAATTGGACAAAGGAGTTGACTGAATTTTTGCAATATTGTGCTATAGACAGGTTGGTCAACTATTGACTAAAATATCTATAGACGTAATTCTTACCCTACTATCCGGAACATCTGCTCCGTCTCTCTTTCAGCGAACAGTCATCGTCCTACTCCCGTCGTCAATTGGCACTAACACGCACAGTGCCCGGGTCAAGCCAACTTCGCCCGGGATGATCCGAACCATTTCCGAATTGCAGATCCTCCGGCCCCCGACCCCGCGGGGTGATCCGGTCCCCTCCCGGTCCAGATACAGGCTTGGCAGGTCATAGGGTGGTCTCTTCGCAAAACCGGGTACCGCTTGAGCAGGCGTCCTTTTTGGCCGCCGTCAACCGGTCCCCCGGAAGACTGGAACAGGGGGGTGATCCACATTACCGAGAATCTACCGGTGGCCCGAACGGTTAAACTGGACGTGGCCGAAAGACATTTGCTGACTCGCTGGCGCTCCGTATATAAGGCCGTTATGGATCTCCACCGCCATGTCGATTCCACGGACTTGCCGGATCGGTTGGTCCGCCACGCCCGCGCCTTGCTCCAGGCCGAGAAGGCTTACCTGGTTCTGGCGATGGAGGAGGGGCGGGAATTATCTCTCTACGACCACAGCCGGGACGACGAAGTGCAAAGGCATTCCGCCGCCGTCACCCGGGGGCCCCTGGCCGACATTTTGCAACTGAGCAGCCCGCTCCTCCTGAACGAGACATCGCTGCTCCAACTGAACGAAGCCCCGGCCGTCAGAGCCCGGAACCTTTGCGGAGTCCCGCTCTCCTTCGCCGGCCGGAATATCGGCGCCCTTTTGGCCGTCGACAAACTGGGCGGCAGGCCGTTCACCAGGTACGACCAGGATTTCCTGTACCTCCTGGGTTGCCAGGTATCCACAGTCCTCGGCAACGCCAGAATTTGCGCGCAGAGCAATCTTAAATTACAGGATAACCTGACCCAATTGCGCAAACTGAACAACGTGCTGTCTTCCCAGCATGCGGCCCTGCAAAAATCAATGACCATCCATAACCTGCTTACCAACCTGGTCCTCGAAGGACACGGTCTCGATGCCATTACCAGGAGCCTGGCCGAAATAATTGATAATTCCGTTATCGTCACGGACCAGTCTCTTTTTCCCCTGGCAGTCTGCCTAAGGCCGGCCGCCGGTGGTTCCGACCTGCGGGCAACCTGGCAAAACGCCAGCGCGGACCCGGCCCGCAAGGAAGAGATATTGTCCCTCTTTCAGGGTAAACGTCTCATCCGGTTGAACGGGACCACACCGGAAGGGAACGAGGACCAGCTGATAGTCCTTCCGGTCATCGCCGGACAGGATCATCTGGGCTTTGTGGCCACGCTGGAAGGTAAGCGCAAATTGAACGAACTCGATTATATCGCCCTGGAACACACCAGCACGGTAGTCGCTCTTGACTTGTTGAAACAAAAGGCCGCATTTGAAACCGAACTTAGACTCAGGAAAAACTTTTTGAAGGAATTGATGGAAGGCAGCTACGAATTTGAAGAAGGGGTGATTTGGAAGGCAAGGCAGCTTGGACTGGATTTGTCCCAGGTTCACCGCGTGGTGGTTCTGGAGACCAATGCGAGGTATCCGGGCACCAGACCTGCCCCGCCTGTTTCGGGCGGCCGCAGGAACCTGCTGCAAATAGTGGACCGGACGATAAGATCCGCCCATATCTTCGCCCTTCTCGCTGAATACAATAATAATCTCATCATGTTGATACCGGATCCTGCTGCCGAACCAAACAAGATAAACAACCAGTCTTTGACCGTCCTCCACAACCTGGCCAACCAACTCTCCGTCCAGATGGCTCATGAAACCTGGTGGCTGGGCATAGGCGCGCCCTGTTTTACGGTCACCGATTTCGCCCGTTCCTACCGCGAAGCCCGGGCCTGCCTGGAAATCGCCCGGTCCCTGGGGCGCCGGAACTGCTCTTTCGCCTACGAGCAACTCGGTGTCTTCAGCCTGCTTTCTATCAACCGGGAGGCCTTCAAGGAGTTTGCCGGCCGGGTTATCGGCCCGCTGCTGGCCTACGAGGAAAAACACGGATCCCACCTGCTGTCCACCCTGGACCTTTACTACCAAAACAATTGCAATATCCTCAAAGCGGCGCGGAAAGGCTTCCTGAGCCCGGGCACCCTGAGATACCGGCTGAAAAGAATCAGGGAAATCGCCCACATCGATTTAGACGATCCGGAGACGAACCTGCAGGTACAGTTGGCTTTAAAGTTGATAACCAGTTTAGGAGGTGAATAGATCAGGAATCAGCGAACTGCCTTTCGCAGGCGGCTAGCATGTTCGGTGGAGATTCCCAAATTGAACGCAAAGGAGGTAAGTGATTATGGCCGAGCAGAGGGCATTCACCATGCCCAGCGAGGTAAAGACGATTCCCGGTACCGAGGGCTGGGAAAGGATGTATCCGTACTTTTACCGGGTCAGCAAGGATGATCCGGAGAGAAAAGCCTATGAGGAAAGTGTCCTCTGGTATTACGACGGGCTTCACTACCCCGAGCCCATGTACCCTTTCGACCTGATCTGGGATGAAGCCTGGTTTATGGCCCTATCACAGTATAACAGCAGGATTTTCATGATCCCACCGGCTTTGGGTATAGATCATCGCATCGTTAACGGATATATCTATATCAGCCCGGTACCGGTAACCGATCCGGCGAAGATTCAGGAAAGGTTGCCCCACTTTTTGGAGCGCGCCGGCTTTTACTATGAGAACTGGGATGAGTTGTACGCCAAGTGGCAGAAGAAAATGGAGGCCCTTATCAAGGAACTGGAAGATATCGAGATCAAAGACCTTCCCGAGATGGAGGATAGCTCCCTGGTTTTTGAGGGCATTGGCTTAAGCAGTGGTTACCAGTTGACCAAAACCTACACCCATTTGATCGATTGTGCGCTGCGGGCCTGGCAGTACCACTTCGAATTCTTGAACCTGGGCTACGCCGCCTACCTTCCCTTGACCGAGTTCTGCCACAAGGCTTTCCCCGGCATCGAGGACCGGACGATTACCCAGATGGTGGCCGGCATCGACGTGATATTGTTCCAGCCGGACGAGAGGTTGAAAGAACTGGCCCAGGCGGCCGTCGATCTCGGCGTGGCTGAAATCGTCAAGTCGTCTTCCCGGCCCCAGGAAATCATCGACCGGCTGGGTACCACCGAACCGGGGCGCCAGTGGCTGGACCGACTGGAGAAGGCTAAATACCCGTGGTTCTACCTGTCTTCGGGGACCGGGTGGTACCATGACCACTATTCCTGGCTGGACCGGTTGGAAATACCTTTCATGGCCATCCAGAGCTATATCGGGAAACTGGAAAAAGGGCAAAGCCTGGCCCGCCCGTTGGAACAGGTGCGCCTGGAGCGGGACCGGATCATCGCCGAATATACGGACCTTTTGGCTGCGGAAGATGACCGGAATACTTTCCGGCAGTTGATTGCCGTGGCCCAAAGGGTTTTCCCCTATGTCGAAAACCATAATTTCTACGTGGAGCACTGGTTCCATGGTGTGTTTTGGAACAAAATCCGTGAATTGTCCCGGATTTTTGTCAATCATGGTTTCTTTGCCGATGGGGAGGACATCTGGTACCTTAACCGCTACGAGATCCAGGAAGCGCTGTATGATCTCCTGACGGCCTGGGCCACCGGGGTCAAAGGCCGCGGGCCGTCCTACTGGCCGCCGGAAATCGCCTGGCGCAAGGATGTCATCAACAAGTTCAGGGAATTCATGCCTCCACCGGCCCTGGGGGTTGCGCCGGAGACCATAAGCGAACCCTTCACGATCATGTTGTGGGGGATAACCAGCAAATCGATGGACGCGTGGCTCTCCGCGGGTAAGGTGAACCTCGCGGATGTCAAGGAATTAAGCGGCTTCGCCGGGTCGGCGGGAGTTGTGGAAGGCAAAGCCAAGGTGATCCGGACCTTGGAAGAGCTCAATACCCTGCAGGAGGGCGAGATTCTGGTCGCGGCCACCACCTCCCCCAGTTGGGCACCGATCTTTACCAGAATCAGGGCCTGCGTCACGGATGTCGGCGGAATCATGTCCCATGCGGCCATCGTGTGCCGGGAGTATGGCTTGCCGGCCGTAGTAGGTACCGGTTTCGCCACATCGACCATTAAAACCGGACAGTTGATCCGGGTGGACGGCAACCAGGGGGTTATCACGTTACTCTAGCGGCGCACGGACTGTCCGCCACTAGAAAGGAGTGAATAAACAGTGCCTCAACAACAAGAGTGGGCCAATCAGATTCCCTGGGCTATTAATGCGGTGGCTGTGCTCACCGCGTCGGTAGGGGCTGTTTACGCGGGATGGGTGCCTCCCACAACGATCCCCCTCTTGATAGGGATCTTGTTGGCATGTTCTTTGCCACAACTGCTAGCCGGTATCATCTTCTTCAAAAGAGGAGAATTACTGCTGGGCACCATATCCGGGGTATTCGGCACGGTAATCACCCTTGGCGCAGCCATTACATTATGGCAACAAGTGATTCAGGCGCCGAAGCCAGGGGCGTTCACTCCCGAGGTAATGGGTGTTTTCTGGGTTACGTTGTTTGTTATCACAGAGACATATGCGGTCGGGTTCGGACGCATAAGCTGGTTGCTTATGGCAGGCATAGCAGAAGTTGGTGTGGCCTTCCTGTTACTAGGGGTTTCTATCTTAGGTGGCTCAGCCAACGCAGGCGTTATAGCCGGGTACCTGCTTTTGCTATTCGCTGCGTTCTGCATCTACTCTTCAACAGCGGTACTGTGGGCGGAACACTTCGAAAGACCCATATTGCCACTTGGTCGTCCGGTTTTTAAATAGCTAAAAGGCCGTCGGTTCCTCAAGTTGAAACATACCGGCACCCCTTTGTTTTACAACCCCTACATCGCTTCCATAAACAAAGGGGGTTTGCCGGTCCGCCGAAGGCGGTTCGGGGGCCCGTCAAAGTGATCAAGACTGCGGAAGAATTCAACACTCTTCCAGGGGGCAGTGGTTTGGCGCCTCGGTTGGTACCCGGTTCGCTCTGGAGAAAAAGATTGGGGAGGGGTTTTTCGGATGAGCGGTAAGCCGTATGTATGTTGGCTGGAACAGCTGGCCAATGACAACTATAGAACAGCCGGCAAAAAGTGCTACAACCTGGGCGAGATGATCCGGGCCGGTATGCCTGTTCCTCCCGGTTATGCCGTCACCCTGGACGCGTACGAGCAGTTCGTCGAGGAAACCGGTTTGGGCCGGATGATCATCGAATACCTTGATCCTATGGTGGAGCGCCTGAAAGAGGATATCAACCTCTTCGAGGAAGCCAGCCGGTACATCCGGAACCTGGTTGAAGGAAGCCCCATGCCGGAGGGAATAAAGGAACCCATTCTCACCTATTACCGCGAACTGTCCAAGAAATGCAACCTGGCCGAGGCCGACGTCGCCGTGCGCTCCAGCGGGCCCGTCAGCATGCCCGGACAGTTCGATACCTTCCTCAATGTGAAGGGTGAAAGGGAGGTAATAGACCATGTGGTCAAGGTATGGGCAAGTTCCTTCACCGGGCGGGCCATGGCCTACCGTTTGCAGCGCGGCATGCGTGTGGAGAGTTCCCCCATCGGTGTGGCCGTGCTCAAGATGGTCAAGTCAAAGTCCTCCGGCGTTATGTTCACCCTCGATCCGGTAAACGGCGACCGGTCCAGGATCTTTATCGAGGGCAGTTGGGGCCTGGGAGAGAGCCTGGTCAGCGGGCAGGTTACCCCGGACAAGTATGTCCTGGACAAGGTCACCCTGGAGATCTCCAAACGGATAATCTGTAACAAGACCATCGAACTGGTCTACGATGAGGGTGGCAACGTGAAGTCACTGGAGGTGCCCCCCGAGAGGCGGGACGCGCCCTGTCTCTCCGATGGAGAGATAATCCACCTGGCCAGACTGGGCAAGATGGTGGAAAAGCATTGGGGTATTCCCCAGGACATGGAATGGGCCATTGATGCCGACCTGGCTTTTCCGGAAAACATCATCCTGGTGCAGACCCGGCCGGAAACCGTTTGGACGCAGAAGCCGAACGTCCCTTTATCCCAACCGAAAGCAAGCGCCCTCGATCTCATCGCCGGCAACCTGCTGACAGGGAAAAAACTGTTTACGAGTTGACTCCCACTGCAACAATCTTCGCTCGTCAGTCATGAAACCAAAATGGTAAGGGGGATAACCATGAAAAGTATGCGGGAATGGATCGATAAGTGCGAACAGGAAGGGGAGCTCAAAAGGATCTCCGCCGAAGTGGACTGGAACCTTGAACTCGCGCATATCGCCAAGCTCAACGAGGAAAAAAAAGGCCCGGCCCTCCTTTTCGAGAACGTCAAGGGCTATGACATACCGGTGCTGACGTCCTCCATGACCACGGACAAAAGGCTGGCCATCACTCTGGGCATGCCCACGGACTATTCCATGTGCGAAATGGCCAGAACCTGGGTCGAGACCACGCGGAAAGGGTTGATCAAACCCGTCCGGGTGGATTCCGGTCCGGTCTGCGAAAAGGTGGTCGACGAAGGCGACGTCGACGTCCTGAGGGATTTTCCCGTGCCCTTTTTCTATCCCCAGGATGGCGGCCGGTTCATCGGCACGGCGGTCTACCTGGTCAGCCGCGATTTGGAAACGGGATGGGTCAACCTGGGAACGTACCGGATGATGGTCCACGACAGGAACCATGTGGGAGTTCAGATCATCAAGGGCAAGCATGCCGACTTCCATTTCAAACAGTACCAGAAGGCGGGGAAGCTGATGCCCGCCGCGGCCGTGATCGGCTGCGATCCCTTGCACTTCCTGGTGTCCAGCACCTTCATCCAGCAGCAGGTCGATGAGTACGACGTCATCGGTGCCCTAAGGGGAGAGCCCGTGGAGGTCTTCACCAGCGACGTGAGCGGCCTGCCCCTGCCCGCCCATGCCGAAATCATCCTGGATGGTTATATCGACCCCAACGACCTGCGGGAAGAGGGGCCCTTCGGCGAGTACACCGGCTACTATTCCGGCAAGACCGGCGAGGAATGGCCCAAACAAGTCCTGCACGTGCAGCGGGTATGGCGGCGTGAGAAGCCCGTTTTCTGGTCGACCACGGTGGGCAAGCCGATCACCGATACCCACATGATCCAGTCCCTGAACAGGACGGCCACTCTCTGGACCGACCTGCTGGCGGCGGGCGTGCCGGGGATCAAGTCGGTCTACCTGCCGCCCCAGATGGGCGGCCGGTTCTGGAGCATCGTCTCCGTGAAGACGATGTATCCCGGCCATTCCATGCATGTCGGCATGGCGGTGCACGGGTCCACGACGGGCCACTACGGGATGAAGGGTACCATCATCGTCGACGAGGACATTCCGGCCGACGACCTGGACAAAGTGTTGTGGGCCCTGGCCGTGCGCTACGACCCGAACCGGAGCACGGAGATCATCAAGCGGGCCCGTTCGACGCCCCTTGATCCCGCCCTGCCCATCACGGCGCGGGACATCGGTTCCAAGATCATCATGGACGCGACCATTCCTTACGAGTGGGACCGCAAACCGGACGAAATCTTCCTGGATGAGGAAATAGTCAAGAAGGTGCGGGCCCGCTGGAGTGAGTTGGGACTTGATTAAGGGTTGGGGTGGTGCGGACAGATGCGAGTTATCCGGTACACAGACGAAGTAATCGACGAGTTCAGGGATAAGGGTTACTGGACGTCCGAAACGTTCTACGATTTCTGGGCCCAAAACGCCCGGGAAATGCCGGACAAGGAAGCCGTGGTGGACTCCCGGTACCGGCTGACCTGGGCCCAGGCCAGGGATCTGGTGGACCGCCTGGCCTACCGCTGGGTGGAGATGGGTCTAAAGAAGAGCGACCGCATCCTCATCCAGGCTCCCAACGAGGTGTATGCCTTTCTGGCGCGCATGGCCGCCGAACGGGCCGGCCTGATCTCCCTGTTGGTCTACGCCTACATGCGGGAGAAAGAACTATCCTACATGGTGGAGAAGATGGCCGTCTCGGCGGTCGTCATTCCCCATACCTACCGTGATTTCGATTACCTGGCGATGTACGGGAGTCTGAGGAAGTTCTCCCCCAACTTCCGCTACACCTTCCTGCTCAGCGAGGACGTGCCGTCCGGAGGCCCCGGGGATACCTACTCCCTGATGAAGCTCACCCGGGATCCGGTGGCGGCGGAGAAACTGCGGATCCTGGAAGAGCGCCGCTTCGATCCCTTCCGGGAAGTGGCCTTTCTGACCAGCACCAGCGGCACGACCGGTCTGCCCAAGCTGGTGGAGTGGAACATCGCCCCGCGTCTGTGCACGGCCAAGGCCCGGGTGGATATCTGGAACCTGGGACCGGGGGATACCGCGGCGGCCATCGCCCCTTTCGCCGGCGGGGCCGCCGGCACGCTCACCTACTTCGCGGCCCCTTTGGTCGGGGCCAGGACCGTTCTCCTGGAGGAATTTACAGCCGTAAGAGCGCTCAATCTGATCACCAAAGAGAAAGCCACCTGCATCGGGGTGGTTCCCACCCATCTGGTCCGCATGCTGGAGCAACCGGTGGAGGAATACGACCTCTCGTTGCGTTTCATCCGTTCGGCCGGCGGTTACCTGCCCCCGGATGTGGCGCAGGAGGCGGAAAGGCGCCTGGGCGGCGTAATAACGAGTGACCTCGGCACCCAGGATGTGGGCTCCGTCTCCGGCTGCCGGGTGGATGACCCGGCCGACCTGCGAAGGAGGACCGTGGGACGGCCCCTGCCGGGCAATGCCGTCCGGCTGCTGGATGAACACGGAAACGAGGTTACGGAAAGCGATCCCGGCCAGCTCTGGTTCCGGGGTCCGCATTCGCCGGCCGGCTACTACCGGGAGCCGGAAAGCACGGCCGCTGTTTTCAACCCCGAAGGTTGGACGACCACCGGTGACACCGTGAAATGGGATGAGGGATGTCTCTGGATCATGGGCCGGACCAAGGACATGATCATCCGGGGCGGCCAGAATATTTACCCGGCGGAGATCGAGGGCCTGTTGCAGGAGCACCCGAAGATAAAGCTGGTGGTGGTAGTCGGTTTCCCGGACCGCGAACTCGGGGAGCGGGCCTGTGCCTTTGTCGTACCCAGGCCCGGCCAAACCTTCACCCTTGCCGAAGCAAAGGAGTTTCTGCAGGAGAAAAAGCTGGCTTCCTTCAAGCTGCCGGAGCGCCTGGAAGTCGTCGACGGCCTGCCGGTGGTGGGTGATTCCGGCAAGGTGAACAAAAAGGTTCTCAGAGAACAATTGGAAACAGAGATCGACCGGGCCGAAAGTAGCATCCCGTCGCTTTAACTACGGGCCATGGTTCAATCCGGAGGGAAGCACCGATGATTAAGGCGGTCTTATTCGACCTGGAAGGTACGCTCGTCGACTTTCAGTGGAACTTGCAGGCAGGAGAAAGGGAGCTGAGAACAGCCCTGGAGGAGTGGGGCTTCCCGGCTTCCCTTTTCCCGGCCGCCAATTACGCCCGGATGTGGAACACAGCCGTTACCATGGCGTCGCCCGGCATACGGCCGGGTTGGCGGGAACGTCTGACGGCCATCTATGACCGCTACGATCTCGATGCCCTTACCCGCTGGTCGCCCCGGCCGGGAGCCCGTGAATTGCTGACGTTTCTCCGGGAAACAGCCGTGCCGGCGGGACTGGTGACCAACGTGGGCCGGGCAGCCGTCTCCCAAGTCATGGACCGGTTCGGACTGCGCGCTTATTTCTCCCTCCTCCTGACGCGCAACGATGTGACCCTCATGAAACCCGAAGGCGAGGGCATAACGAAATGTCTTGCCGGCTTGAAGGCCGGTACAAACGAAGCGCTGTTCGTCGGCGACAGCATTACCGACATCCTGGCCTCCCGCTCCGCCGGGGTAAGGGTGGCCATAGTGGCGGGAGGGGAGACGGGAACGGGAGAACTCCTGGCCGCCCATCCGGATTATTGGCTGTCCTCCCTGTTGGAACTCAAGGATTTCCTGCCTGGGAGCTGAGACGATGGAAGAAACTCTGTGGCCGCGAATTATGGAACTGGCCCTCCCCTACCTCGCTACCCGGGGCAACCAACGGCATACCGAGATAGCCCTGGACTTCGCCCGCACCCTGCTGGCGGAGGAAGGAGGTCGGCCGGAAGTGGTCATACCCGCCGTCACCCTGCATGACGTGGGCTGGTCGTGCATGCCCGAGGAACTGCAGTTGAAGGCCTTCGGACCGCAGGCCGACCGCGGCCTCAACCGCATCCACGAAGTGGAGGGCGTGCGTTTGGCCCGGGAAATCCTGACCCGAAGCGGTTATCCGGAAGCCTGGTGGCCGGACATCCTGGCCATCATCGACCAGCATGACTCGGGGCGGACGGCGTTGTCCCTCAATGATGCCCTGGTCAAGGACGCCGACAAACTGTGGCGCTTTTCGGAGGATGGTTTTGCCTTTGCCGCCACCCGCCTCCGGTTGGATCCCGCCAGCAACTGGCGGGCTTTGAACTCCCGGGTGGAAAAGTGGCTGCTGACGCCAAGCGGCCGGCGCCTGGCCGGCGAGTGCCTGGCCCGGTTGCAGCAAACCGGTGACGGCCGGTAACAGGAAGGTAGGCTAAAATGGTTGCGGAAAGTCTCTGGCCGCGCATTATGGAGCTGGCCCTGCCCTACCTCGCCACCCGGGCCAACCGCCTGCATACCGGGATAGCCCTGGACTTCGCCCGCGCCCTGCTGGCGGAGGAAGGAGGCCAGGCGGAAGTGGTCATCCCTGCCGTTATCCTGCATGACGTGGGATGGTCGTGCGTGCCCGAGGATCTCCAGTTGAAGGCCTTTGGGCCTGGATCGGACAAAGGGCTGAACAGGGTTCATGAAGTCGAGGGAGTGCGTTTGGCCAGGGAAATCCTGTGCGCGAGCGGCTATCCAGGGCGCTGGTGGCAGGAGATCCTGGCTATCGTCGGGAACCATGATTCGGGGCTCACGGCCGTATCCCTAAACGATGCCCTGGTCAAGGACGCCGATAAACTGTGGCGCTTCACTGCGGAGGGTTTCATGGTCGACAGCATCCGCTTCCGGTTGGATCCGAAAGAGTACTGGCAGAGATTGAACGCCTCGGTGGAAGAATGGATGCTCACTGCAATCGGCCGCCGCCTGGCCGGGGAATATCTGACGGCGTTAAAAGGTACCGGTTACGGCCGTTCAGGGCTTGGGCTTGGGTGCCGGCTGTGGCCGGGTGTACACGTTACTATAAACCGAGGTCGACGTTGCGGCGGGTGGGGACTGAGTCTTCACCGCCCCTTTTTCGTGCAGCCAGGTTATCCGTACCGGCCGGCCGTCCAGAGCGTCGCCCAGGCTGGCCACGCCCAGATTCTGCTGCTGCAGCATATGGAGCAGGGTGACCAGGTTGCCGTCCAGACCGGGGACCCAGTGCAGGAGGATGATGTCGCCGGGGGCCAGGGGCCGGCCGTTTGCAGTGGTGAGTTTGCCGCCGGTCATGACCGCGTCCCACATCACCACATACTTGATACCGGCTTGGGCCGCTACCTTCTGCACAACCGCGTCGTAGTCGCCGTAGGGCGGACGCAGTTCGTCCGGGGATGCTCCCAAAGTTTTAAAGTAGTTGACCGGGTCGGCAATCTGGGTCAGGTCCTGGCTTTCGGGAATGCGAGTGAGGAACGGGTGTGAATAGGTGTGGTCCTCGATCTGCCCCCCCGCTTTAAGAAATTCCTGCCAGTAGGCCGCATGTTCCGCCGCCGCCTTCTGAATGAGAAAAGCCGTGACGGGCAGGTGGTATTGCTGCATCAGGGCCAGAACTCCCTGGCTGGGGAACCAGCCGTCGTCGATGGTGATGAACACCGCCCGTTGGTTTAGGGGTACACTCCACACCACGGGCGCCGCCGGTCCGGGGGGCACCGGTCTCTGCGGTGGTTTGGCCGCGACGGGGTTGGGATCCGTCTCGGTCTCTGTGACCGCAGGCGTGGACTGGTAAACCGTTCCCACGACTGCGGGCGATATGTCCGGTGGCTCTCCGGCCGGCGGTTTACCCCAGTTATAGGCCTGGGCCAGGGCGTAGCCGGAAAAGAGAATGGCTACGAGCAACACCGTATATCTGACGAACCAGTTACCAAACACCCTGGCCAAACCGGACCGGGGTTTTTTCTCCTCTGCCACAAGAACTTATCCCTTCATGCCGGGTTCCGGCCGCCTATGGCGTCCGGTAAGATGATCCTACATAGATTCGCGGTCGCTGTCGCTTTTCCTGCCCGGTCAGGCGCCCGCTATTTAACGCTCTTTTTATAGACCTGGGTGGCTGTCGACTGGCCGGGTGGCGGTGGCAAGTAGGTTACGGTCAGCGGTCCGCCGGCCAGGGCCTGGGTCAGATCGGCCACGCCCAGTTTTTCCCGTTGCAGGATGGGCAAAAGGTCACTAATTTCCCGTCCCAGGCCCGGCACCCAGTGCAGGAGGACGATGTCTCCCGGCTGAAGCGGGCGGTTATGCAGGGTGTACAGGTGATCGTGGCTTATTTCGGCATCCCACATCACGACGTATTTTATGCCGGCTTTTTGGGCGGCCATCCCCACGGCGGCGTTGTAATCCCCGTAAGGGGGGCGCAACTCATCGGGCCGGGGAACGTAGCGGCTGAAATAGTCCAGGGGCCAGGCGATTTCCTGGTACTGCTTTTGGGCGGCTATGCGGGTCAGGAAGGGGTGGTCGTAAGTGTGGTCCTCGATGTGGCCTCCGGCCTGCACGAATTGCCGCCAGTAGGCGGGGTGATCCTGCATGGCCTTCTCAATTAAAAAGGCGGTAAGCGGCAGATGATATGTCTGCATGAGGCCGAGAACGGTGGAATCGGGGTACCAGCCGTCGTCGATGGTCAGGAAGACGGCCGGTTGCGATACGGGCAGGTGGAAAACCACCTTGACCGGACCGGCATCCGTGTCGGAGGGTGGCTTGAGCTGGGTCAGGGACTCCGTCCGCCCCGGCAGGGGCGCGCAACCAGGCCCGCCCAGACCCAGGCCGGCGGCGAGGAGAAAAAGAGTCAGCAGCAGGTAGCGGACCCGGCGTTCTTGCCAGGATATTGCAGCCATGTGTTTACGTGTGCCTCTCTTTTTGTGCCGGCTCTTGAAGAGAGAAATTCGGCAATAGTTCCCCTTTTCCTGTCCTTATCCACGAGGTAGATTATGACATATTTAGCGGCGGATGGTGCCGGACGAGCGGCCCAGAGGGCAAAAAAATGTCGGCTCCGGCAGGGATGGGCGGTAAAGATCGCGAAATCAGCATAAAAACAGCGGGGGATGAGGAATATGGAGGACCAATTTTTGCGCGAACTGCTCACCGGGTCGCATACCGTGGCCATGGTGGGTGTTTCCGCCAACCCGGAGCGGGACAGCTTTAAGGTGGCCAGCTATCTGAAGGAGCATGGCTACCGTATCGTTCCGGTCAACCCCACACTGACCGAAGTGCTGGGGGAAAAGGCCTATCCCTCCCTGAAGGACATACCGGAACCCGTGGACATCGTGGACATCTTCCGCCGGCCGGAGGAGGTACCGGCCATTGTGGCAGAGGCCCTGATCCTAAAACCCAGGGCTATCTGGATGCAGCTGGGAGTAGTCAACCACGAGGCGGCGGACCTGGCTGAAGCCGCCGGCGTCCCTGTGGTCATGGACCATTGCCTGAAGAGGGAGCATACCAGGCTTGGTCTCTGACAAAGCGCGGGAGCAGGCGGCCCGGATCCTGGCGGTGTTGGCACGTACCTATCCCCGGGCCGAAACGGCCCTGGTCTACCAGGATGCCTTCCAGTTGCTGGTGGCAGTCGTGCTCTCCGCCCGCACCACCGACGTTCAGGTGAACAAGGTCACGCCTGCCCTTTTTCGGCGCTATCCCACGGCGCAGACCATGGCCCTGGCCGGGGGGGCCGATCTGGAGAAACTGATAGCCCACGTGGGCCTTTTCCGGGCCAAGGCTCGCCACCTGATTGACCTGAGCGCGGCCCTGGATCGCGAACACGGGGGCGATGTACCGGGTGAGCGGGCCGCCCTGGAACAACTGCCGGGGGTGGGACACAAGACGGCCAGCGTGGTTTTGGGCGTTTTGTTCGGCCAACCCACCCTGCCCGTAGATACCCACGTTTTCCGGGTGACGCACCGGCTGGGCCTGGCCCATGCTGCCGACCCGGTCAGGGTTGAGGAGGAACTCTGCCTGCTCGTGCCGCCGGAAAGCCGTCTGGCCGTCCATCACCGCCTGATTGCCCACGGGCGGACGGTGTGCCCGGCCCGCTCGCCGCGCTGCGGCAGTTGTCCGCTCGTTTCCCTGTGTGTCTATCCGGCGGAGAACCGGGAGGGGGCCGGCGGATGATGCACGTGGTCTTGTATCAGCCGGAGATCCCGGCCAACACGGGCAACATCGCCCGCACCTGCGCGGTGACCGGGGCCTTTCTGCACCTGGTCAGGCCTCTCGGTTTTTCCACGTCCGACCGCTACCTGAAGAGGGCCGGACTGGACTACTGGCCGCTGGTTAAGCTAAGTTATCATGACAGCCTGGAAGAGGTCTTTGGGGCCTTCACCGGGAGCCGTTTTTTCTTTATCACCACCCGGGGCGACCGGCCCTACCACGGGGTGGTGTACCGGCCGGGCGATTTCCTGGTTTTCGGCCGGGAAACGGCCGGATTGCCGCCCCAGGTGTTGGCCGATCATCCGAATGAGTGCCTGCGCATCCCCATGGCCGGTGATGTACGTTCCCTGAACCTGGCCAATTCGGTGGCGGTGGTGCTGTACGAGGCCCTGCGCCAGCAGGACTTTCCCGGATTTGCGTAACGAAAATGAGCACGAAGGGGTTTCGATGACGAAAAACGCGGCCGCCAAAAATCACACCGGTGACAAGGACATCCTGAACGCCATCCACAACGTGGTGGTGGCGGTTGACTGTCAGGGCCGCATCGTCGTTTACAACGAGGCGTGCGAGCGTCTCTTCGGGGTGCCGGCCCGGGAAGCCATGGGCCGGCCGGTGGATGAGGTCATGCCGTACAGCGGTCTTATGAAGGTTTTAAAGACCGGACAAAGCCACATCGGTCGAAAATTTGCCTCGGGTAACGCGCTGTTCGTGGTCAACCGCACTCCCATTTTGGCCAACGGCCGCATAGCGGGGGCTGTCGGCGTGGCCCAGGAGATCACCGAATTGGCGCACGTAGCCCAGGAGCTGGAATCGGTCAAGCAGCTCAAGGTTACCATGGAAACCATCCTGGACGCCGGGCCGGATGGCTATCTGGTCATCGACACCGGGGGCCGGGTTACGCACATGAACCGGACCTTTGCCGAACTGGCCGGGGTGAGCCTGGAGGGGACGATCGGCCGCCATGTCCGCGAGGTCATCGAGGACGGCGAACTTTACCTCGTGCCGCTCTCGGGCCGGTTCTTTCCGGGCGAGGTGGTCCGCTTCAAGGGCCGGGAGGCGGTGGTGATGCGCTATCCGATCGAGAGAGACGGGCGCATCGTGGGAGCGGTCAGCCGGGTGATGTTCAAGGATGTCGGCGACCTCCTGCGGCTGGCCGACCGGGTCAAGTCCCTGTCCCGGGAAGTCGGTTACTACCGCAAGGAACTGGAACTGGCCCAGGGGGCTCGTTATACCATCGACAGCATTATCGGCCAGAGCCCGGCCATGCAGGAGTTGAAAGATACCGCCCGGCGCGTGGCCAGAGGACCCTCGACGGTTCTTATCCATGGTGAGAGCGGCACCGGCAAGGAACTCGTGGCCCACGCCATTCACGCCGCGTCGCCCCGCCGCCATGGTCCCTTCGTCCGGGTCAACTGCGCGGCTGTGCCGGAAAACCTTCTGGAATCAGAGCTGTTCGGCTATAATCAGGGGGCCTTTACCGGGGCCCGCAAGGGGGGCCAGGCCGGCAAGTTCGAACTGGCCGACGGCGGGACCATTTTTCTGGACGAGGTCGGGGACATGCCCCTCGTGATGCAGGCCAAGCTGCTGCGGGTATTGCAGGAGAGGGAGATCGAGCGCCTGGGCGAGGGACGGTCACGCCGGGTGGACGTGCGGGTGCTGGCCGCAACCAACCAGGACCTGGAGGCCCTCCTGCGGGAGGGACGCTTCCGCGAGGATCTCTACTACCGCCTCAACGTGGTGACCATCTTTATTCCGCCCCTGCGGGAGCGCATCGAGGACGTACACCCGCTGGCCCGGCACTTCATCGCCCGCTTCAACCGGGAATTCGGCGTCCAGGTCCTGGACCTCGCCCCCGAAGTATGGTCCCTGCTTAAGAACTACCACTGGCCCGGCAACATCCGCGAAATGGAGAACGTCATCGAACGGGCCTTCAACCTTTTGGACGGCCAGGTGATCGAGGTGGAGGACCTGCCGCTGTACCTCAGGCAGTACGGGAATAAGCGGCAGGCCGGCGGGTCGACCCTGCCCCGGCTCCTGGAGCAGGTTGAGCGGG
Source organism: Spirochaetia bacterium (assembly GCA_035530395.1). Lineage (GTDB taxonomy): Bacteria > Bacillota > Desulfotomaculia > Desulfotomaculales > JAJYZD01 > JAJYZD01. The sequence continues at coordinate 6,214 of DATKUX010000180.1, read as the reverse complement.
AGGCGCTGGTGGAAGCCCTGGCCGCCTGCGGCGGCAATAAGGTCAAGGCGGCCGGCGTCCTGGGCATATCCCGGGCATGGCTCTACAAAAAGATGAAGCAGTATGCCATTATGGGCTGAGCCACCGAAGGTGGCTCAGCCGCCGGGAGACGGGAGTTGATTACTCCCTCCTACTCGGTTCATCGATGAAAATCGAATTGGTGTACCAGAATAGAGTATGGCCCTAGAAGGAAGGTGTGGCGATGGCTAGCAGTCAAAATGCCGACAAAATAGCGGAAGAATTTCAGTATTTGCGCGACAGAGTGAGTGAATTGGCGGAAATAAACCGGGACTATTTGCTGATGATTGAAAAATCATATGATGCCATGACCATCGCAGATTCCGAGGGCAGAATTATTTTGGCCAATCCCGCCTTTGAGCGGGTCATGGGCCTCAAGAAGGCGGAAACCCTTGGCCGCAAAATTCATGATATGCTCAATGAAGGGAGTACTGACGATAGCGCGGCCTTAAGAGTATTTGAGACGGGCAAGGAAGAAACTGTGATTATCAACACCAGCACGGGAAGGCAGGTTTTGAGTACCGGTGTTCCGGTCTATGATAGTAATGGTAAAATTCAGCGAGTATGTTGCAACTTACGAGATGTAACTGAATTAAACCGTCTAAGGCAAAAATATCAGCAAACCCAGACACTGGCTTCGAAATACTTTTTGGAACTGTTAGAACTGAAGAAGCCAAAGTCGGTGGAGGTTGTTGCCCATAGCAAACAAATCAAGCAAGTGCTGGAAATGGCTTATCGCATTGCTATTGTGGATAGTACAGTTCTAATACTCGGTGAATCCGGAGTTGGCAAGGACATGGTAGTTCGGATCATTCATGAGGCCAGTCCGCGTAAGGATTTAGGCTCGTTTATAAAAATTAATTGCGGTGCCATCCCGGCCGATTTACTGGAATCGGAACTTTTCGGTTATGAAGGTGGTGCCTTTACTGGGGCCAACAAGGAGGGGAAAGCCGGTTACTTTGAGTTGGCGGATAAAGGAACCATATTCTTGGACGAAATAGGAGAGCTGCCCAAAAAGCTGCAGGTTAAACTGTTAGCGGTTATTCAGGACCAAAAAATAACGCGGTTGGGAGGGGTAAAAGAAAAAGCCATAAATGTCCGTATCATTGCGGCCACCAATCGTGACTTGGAGGGTATGGTCAAGATCGGAGATTTCCGCGAAGACCTTTTCTACCGGCTGAATGTAGTCCCGATCGTAATTCCAGCGCTACGGGAGCGTAAAGAAGATATACCATTTCTGATCGTTCATTACACGGAACTATTTCAAAAAAAATACCACAGGGAGGTTAAGTTCAGCCAAGAGGCGATTGAAGTATTATACAGGTATGACTGGCCGGGTAATGTGCGGGAACTTGCCAATCTAGTGGAAAGACTGGTCGTAACCAGCCAGGAATTAATTATCACGCCTGACCATCTGCAAGAGAAATACCTGGTTAGGGCCAGGAATCCAGCGCAACACGAATTCGGTTTTGAGTCTCTCCGCGATGCCGTCGAAAAGTTTGAATTGCAACTCGTTAAAAACACTGTAAAACTTTGTAAGAGCCGGGAAGAAGCTGCCGGTAAATTGGGGATCAGCCTTTCCAGCCTGTCAAGAAGGATGAGAAGTCTGAAGAGTCAAAAATGAATTAAAAAGTGACCTGGTAAAAAACCTTTATTAAAGCTCTTCACAGGTCGAGCCCCAACCTTAGCATGTCAAAACTGACACTTTAGTTATCAGATAATTTGGATAATTGAGAAATAGCAGCGTGTCGCAGGTTGGCACGCTATTTGCGTTTACTAATTCTGTCTAACAGCGGAAGGCGAGGAGAAAATTCTTAGCAAAAATACACAATTTGCCAGAAGGGCATGCCAGACCAAGAGAGTTCTCTTTGGAAGTTTGGGGTTGACTGATATGGGAGGGTTATGGGATGAAGAAGTTGCTGACCGGAAATGAGGCCTTGGCCTACGGGGCGTACCTGGCGGGAGTTAAAGTGGCGGCAGCTTATCCGGGTACCCCTAGTACCGAAGTTGTTCTCAATTGTGCGAAATACGACACAATTTACGCCGAATGGTCTCCCAATGAAAAAGTGGCCTTTGATGTGGCCGTGGGAGCTGCTTATGCCGGTGGGCGGGCATTGTGCGCCATGAAACACGTAGGTCTAAATGTGGCGGCCGATTCCCTCTTTTATGCCTCATACACCGGCCAAAAAGCCGGTTTGGTGGTGGTAAACGCCGATGACCCAGGCATGCACAGCTCCCAAAATGAACAGGATAATCGCAATTACGCGAAGTTCGCTAAAATCCCCATGCTGGAGCCGGCGGATAGCGAGAAGCCAAAAGATTCGTTCCGCTGGCGATGGAGATTAGCGAACAGTTTGATACTCCTGTTATAATCCGTACCACCACCCGATTGTCCCACTCCCGGACAGTCGTGGCGATGGATGATGACTTACGGGTAGTACCCAGCGCAGAAAAATTAGAATTTGAACGTAATCCGGTCAAATACGTGATGGTGCCGGTCAATGCCCGTCGACGTCATCCGGTTGTGGAAGAAAGAATACGTAAACTAGCCGAATATGCCGAAACTTTCCCTTGCAACGTTATTGAGCCAGGAGATGGTGAAATCGGCATCGTCACCAGTGGCGTGGTTTACCAGTACGCCCGGGAGGTATTCCCCAGTGCCACTTTCTTGAGGCTGGGCATGATTTATCCCCTTCCAAAGCGGTTAATCCTTGATTTTGCCAAACAGGTCAAGGAAGTAGTGATCATCGAAGAACTGGACCCTTTTTTCGAAGAGTACTTCAGGACGCTGGGTATTGAAGTTATAGGTAAGGAAGTTTTTCCGGCCGAGGGTGAGTTCAGCCCGTATTTAATCCGGGAAATGGCTGCCAAAGCAGGGTTGGTGGATGCCCCGGCACCAGTGGAGCCGGTTAGCCTGGAATTGCCGGTCCGGCCGCCGATGCTTTGCCCCGGGTGTGGCCACCGGGGTGTTTTCTATGCTTTGAAACGCTTAAATGCGGTGGTACACGGTGATATAGGCTGTTATGCCTTGGGTGGATCGTCCCCGTTGGGTGCCATGCATACCAGCGGATGTATGGGTGCCAGTATCGGCGTGGTACACGGAGTCGACAAAGTTGGAGTCAAAGACCGGACCGTGGCGGTGATCGGCGATTCTACCTTCTTCCACAGCGGTATTCACCCGCTAATCAATGTCCTTTACAACAAGGGCGTCAGTACAGTCATCATTGCCGATAACCGGATTACGGCGATGACCGGGCACCAGGATAATCCTGGCTCCGGCAAGACGCTGTTAGGGGAGGCGACGGAGCGGATCGACATCGAGCAATTGGTGCGGAGCCTGGGCGCTAAGAAAGTTGCCGTTGTCAATCCCTATGAACTTAACCAGATGCTCCAGACCCTCAAGGAATTTATGGCGTCCGCGGAGCCGTCGGTAATCATCGCCCGTTACCCTTGTGTGCTTAATGTAAAGGAAAAACATCCTACTCCGGAAGTTGATCCCGAAGCCTGTACCAATTGCGGAAACTGCCTGAAAACAGGCTGCCCGGCGCTGACCAAAACTGAAGAGGGTGTTGCCATCGATACTTTATTGTGCAACGGGTGCGGTTTCTGCGCCAAAGTTTGCGCATTCAAGGCGATTCAGGTAACTGCGGAGAAGCAATAAGGAGGTGGGATTAAATGCCAAAATATGATTTTATCCTCGCCGGAGTGGGTGGCCAAGGTACGATCCTGGCCAGTGATATTCTGGTCGAGGTTGGTTTAAAAGCGGGGTACGATGTCAAAAAATCGGAGGTTCACGGGATGTCCCAGCGTGGCGGCGCGGTGGAAAGCCATGTGCGCTGGGGCCGGAAAGTCTATTCGCCGGTGGTGGAACAGGGCCGGGTTGATTACCTGCTCGGGTTTGAAATGCTGGAAGGCGCGCGTTGGGCCACCTATCTCAATCCCCGGTCTAAAGTTTATATTAACACCCACAAAATTTATCCACCCTCCGTAAATATCGGGCAGGCAAGATATCCGGAAGCGAAAAATATTGAACAACTTTTGACCGGGCGGGCCGGATTTTTTGAATGGGTTAACGCCACCGGCAAGGCTATGGAACTTGGCAACCAGGCCTTAGCGGGTGTGGTGGTGCTTGGGAGGCTCTCCAGGGACCTGGAGGTTGCCGTGGAAACCTGGCTGGAGGTAATCGTGGATCTGGTTCCGGCGAAATTTACGGAATTGAATAAACAGGCTTTTGCGGCCGGCCGGGAACTAAAGGAAGCTTTTCCTGCTTAAAAAGAGGGAGTCTTAGCGGCGGTTACCCATCGGAAAAAATGCGCATGGAGGAATTCGGAAATGGCAAAAATACTGAGTTTGATGCCGAAAATTTACTTTAAGGACCCCGGCACTCTGGCGACTTTGGAAGCTTTCAAGGATGATCTGGATTTTTCCACGGACTACGAACCCAATCATATTATTGCCGCCGCCAAGGATGCGACATGTTTGTTATGCCCGGCGCCTTACCCGGTCATTTCCGCGGAAGTTATAAACGCCTTGCCCAATTTGAAATTAATCCAAACCGCGGGTGCCGGCTACGACAAGATTAACATCGAAGCGGCGGCAAGGGCCGGAATTCCGGTTGCGAATACACCTGGCATAAATACGCTGGCGGTGGCGGAACTTGTTTTGGCCGCCATCATAGTCCTGCAACGGCGGTTCATCTATGCCGACCGGGAAATTAAACGCGGTAATTACCAACCGGGCCGGGAAAGGCTGTTTCAAAGCGGGATGTCGGAAGTAAACGGCAGCCGATGGGGAATCATCGGTTTGGGACGGATCGGGTCCAAATTGGCTGAAGCCGGCCAAGCTCTGGGGGCGGAGATAAATTACTATAAGCCGCTGCGCAAACCGGAAGCGGAAGAAAAGCAGCTAGGAGTTAATTACCGAAGTTTTGAGGAACTGTTGATTACCAGCGACGTTATTATCATCTGTGTGCCGTTGACCGGGGAAACCCGGCGGCTGATCGGGGCGCGGGAAATACAAATGATGAAACCGGGAGCTATTTTAATCAATGCGGCCCGGGGTGGGATCGTCGACGATACGGCCGTGGCGGCGGCGCTGGCCGCCGGACATTTGGGCGGGGCGGGACTTGATACCTTTGAAATTGAGCCCTTACCGGCTGATCACCCTCTTTTGACCTTGCCCGAGGAGGTCAAGGACCGGCTTTTCCTTACCCCTCATTTGGGCGGGGTTACGGTTCAGGCTTTAAACCGCATGCTGGACGCCGCTTTGCACAATTGTATCCGGGTTATTAGGGGAGAGCGTCCGTTGGCGGTAGTCAACGGGGTTGAATAGAAGAGCATAAGGGCCGGGTTGTTTGGATTTATCAGTACTCGCTGGAAGAGGGAGGGGAGCCGGAATGTGGACATTGGGCGAGATATTTACCCGTAATGCCAAACTCTATCCCGATAAAGGCTTAATTTTTGATGGGCAAAAACTTGCTTACCGGGATTTGAATTTACGGGTTAACCGGTTGGTTAGCGCCATGGCCGCTAGAGGTATCGGCAAAGGCGACGGGGTGGCTGTTTTAAGCAAGAATTGCAACGAATATATGGAAGCGTACGGCCTGGCTGAAAAAGGCGGTATCGTGCTGGTGCCCCTCAACTGGCGTTTGGTGGCCCGGGAGCTCAAATTCATGTTGGCTGATGCCGGAGCCAAGGCTCTGATTGTCGCGCCGGAGTATACGCCGGTGATCGATACTATTCGCGAAGACCTGTCGGATGTGGGGATTTATATCAGCCTGCACAGCCGCGTTCCAGGGTATGAATTCTATGAGGATGTCTTGAACCAGGGTGTACCGGATGAGCCGGACGTCGCGATTGACTCCGATGATGTGGCATACATCATCTATTCCAGCGGAACAACCGGGTTACCGAAAGGGATCATGTTAACCCACGGTGGACAACTTGATTGCGCTGTCCATCAGTTGGCGGAAATGCGGTCCGGTGAGTACTCGGTTCACCTGGCGGTGCTGCCTCTTTTTCATTCCGGGGGGAAAAGTTCTACCCTGTCCCATTTTTTCCGGGGATGTACGATTGTGATTATGCGGGAATTTGATCCACGGGAGGTCCTGGAAACCATTCAGAGAGAAAAGGTTACCGTAACGCAAGTGGTGCCTTCG
>DATKUX010000179.1:0-13793 GCA_035530395.1 Spirochaetia bacterium | reverse complement strand
GGAGATCCGGGACGGCACGGAAACCATCGAGAAGCTGGAGGAGCGCATCAGCGGGCGAATTCTTCTGGAGGACATCGTTCATCCCCAAACGGGCGAGGTGCTGGCCTGGGGCGATCAGGAGATCACCGAGGAACAGGCCCAAGCCATCGTCAAGGCCGGGTTCACCTCCGTCAAGATCCGTTCGGTGCTCACCTGCCGCACCCGCTACGGGGTCTGCATAAAATGTTACGGCCGCAACCTGGCCACCGGCCGCATGGTGGACATCGGCGAGGCGGTGGGCATCATCGCCGCCCAGAGTATCGGCGAGCCGGGCACCCAGTTGACCATGCGTACCTTCCATACCGGCGGTGTGGCCGGCGACGATATCACCCAGGGTCTGCCCCGGGTGGAGGAACTCTTCGAGGCCCGGCGGCCGAAAGGCCAGGCCTTGATCGCCGATGCCGACGGAGTGGTGGTGGCCAAGGAGGTCAAGGGCCGCCGCGAATTGGAGATCACAGCGGCGGACGGGGAGCATTTCAACTACCAGGTGCCCTTCGGCGCCCGCCTCAGGGTTCGTCCCGGCGCTACGGTGACGGCCGGCGACGAGTTGACCGAGGGCAGCGTCAACCCGCACGACATGTTGAAGATCAAGGGCATACACGGGGTCCAGGTCTACCTCCTGCAGCAGGTGCAGCAGGTGTACCGGTTGCAGGGTGTGGACATCAACGACAAGCACATCGAGGTCATGGTGCGCCAGATGTTGCGCAGGATTAAGGTGGATGAACCCGGCGACTCTAGCCTCCTGCCTGGAGGTCTGATCGACATGTTCGACTTCGAGGAGGAGGTCCGGCGGGTGACGGCGGCCAATGGTCAACCGCCCACCGGCCGGACGGTCCTCCTGGGCATAACCAAGGCCTCACTGGCCACCGACTCGTTCCTTTCGGCCGCTTCCTTCCAGGAGACCACCCGGGTTCTGACGGAAGCCGCCATCAAGGGCAAGATGGATCCGCTCCTGGGGCTGAAGGAAAACGTGATCATCGGCAAACTGGTGCCGGCGGGTACCGGGATGCCCCGCTATCGCTACATCGAGGTGACGGCGCCGGTGTGCCGGCCGGATGAGGAAGAGGAAGGCTATCTGACGTAGGAAAGAGGCCGCCGATTCCCGGCGGGGATCGGCGGTTCGGCCCTTTATAGATTTTTACCCCTGAAAACCCCCGGGCTTGTCCCGGGGGTTTTCAGGAACAGTAATATATTACCATGGCCATAGTGATATAAAGCCATTTTCAAGTATGTACGGGCAGTATGAGGTGCCGAAGCCTTCTTTCTTGGAATGCCGATCCAGGCGTCGAGGTGTTGATTCCTGACTCCTCCACGGCAAAAACTGCCTGCTTCGAGAGGGCGGCCTGTCCCCCACGCGGTCTGCAAGGAGGCGTATTGGGAACAGGCCAGGAAGGGGCAGCGGGTGGGGACGTGATAATCGACGCTCTGTCCTGACTGCATTATATCTACCCTTGGGGTGGATATAATGCAGGCGTGAGGCCGAACGCCCCTAACGGCGGATGAGGCGGATCTGAGCATGCCAAGGAGGGGCCTTCAGAAACGAAAAAGGCATTTATACAGTGGCGGGCTGAACTGTCCAGTTTTTCCTCGTGTACATTTTTAGAACCGTGCGAAATGCTTTGTAATCGTCATTAACGATATCCCACAAAAGTTTACTAACATCGTCCCTTACGGCAAAAGATAATGACTGCATGTCAAGTGTCAATCCCAGTCTGAAGATTTCTTTTAAAGTGTTTGCAATCTCATCATCTTCTATCAATGTATTAGGCTCCATTTCCTTGCCAACAATATCGAGATTTTTTCGCTGTGGCACAGCCGGTACTTCTAAGCCTTCCTTGTGCAAGAATTGTTGAATTATTTCTATGTGAGGGACTATGAGTAACTCAAGTCCTACGCCTAACGATTTTTTCAGTTCTTGATCTTTTGCCTGAGCCATAAAAATTTCAATCATGGTTAGTCCAATAATCTTAAAATTGCAGGTTGACCATAAAGCTAGGGCCTCACCCCAGTTAAGCTTATCAGGTGGCTGATTTGGAAATAAATTTGACAAGTCGTTTAGGTTCAAAGCTTACACCCCTATACTAGTTTTTTATATTGTCTGCAAAAATAAATATTCTTATTCAGTGTAAGAAAAGCTAGTACCTGTCAGTGAACGAACTGAACCAGAAACTGGTTAACGAGTAGACTTTAGTCGTTATATTAAGCCGATTAACGTTACCAGAGCAACCTGCGAAACCAGGAGCCCCCTATATAGCAAGGCATGAGTGGGCCAAAAAAGATTTACCCAAAACCGTTTAGTGGATTCTATGGCATTTCGTAGTAATACAAGGAGGACTTTCCTCGTGTCGAAGTCTATCTTACCACAAAAAAACACGCACACGAGGAGGAATTCCCCCCATTATGCATGTTCAACAAGAGGTTTCTTTTTTCCCTTTGAATGATCCATCAAGAATGCCAACAGCCGAACCCGGCCGGAAAGTAGTGGGCGAAAATCAGCTTCCAGGGAAATCTATAGATTGGGCATTGGTGACACAACAATGCACTTGGCTGCGGTATCTTATGGGAATAAGTGTCTTGGTAGCCACATTTAACCTATAAGAACCGTATTTAATGGCTGCTTTTGGGAGAGACAGGCTTAATAGCCTTCGTCAGCCGAAAGCAGGGCTAGTACTCCCACTTGAAGTTTTCTACTTCGGGAAACCCGGCCAGGGCTTTCTGCATGGTGTCGCAGATCTTCTCCAGTCCTTCCGGGGTTTTGGCCTCGCAACGCGTCACCAGAACCGGCTGGGTGTTGGATGCCCGGACCAGGCCCCAGCCGTCACCGAAGAGCACCCGCACCCCATCCACATCGATGACCTCGAAGTCACGCCTGAATTGCTCCACCAGCCCCTTTACCACATTGAACTTGCTCTGGTCGGGGCAGGGCACCCTGGTTTCCGCCGTGGAGTAATATTTGGGTATACCAGCCAACATCTTGGAGAGGGGCTCCGTGGAGTTGGAGAGAATCCTCAGGAGGCGGCCGGCGGCATAGAAGGCGTCGTCAAAGCCGTAGTATTCGTCGGCAAAGAACATGTGTCCGGACATCTCCCCGGTGAAGACAGATCCGATTTCCTTCATCTTTGCTTTGATCAGCGAGTGCCCCGTCTTGTAGAAGAATGGCTTGCCTCCCAGCCGGACGACCTCATCCACCAGCGCCTGGGAGCACTTCACTTCAATGATTGCCTGCGCGCCGGGGTGTCTGGACATGATCTCCCGCCAGTACAGGCACATCAGCAAATCTCCCCAGATGATGCCGCCCGCTTCATCAACCACGCCGATCCTGTCAGCGTCACCGTCGAAGGCGAGGCCGGCGTCGGCGCCTGTTTCCAAAACGGCCTTGCGAAGCTCCGCCAGGTTTGCCGTTTTGACCGGGTCCGGCTGGTGGTTGGGGAAGGAACCGTCGGATTCGCAGTAGAGGGGGATTACCTCACAGCCCCATGCCTCCAGGACGGGCAAGGCAAACGGTGAGGCCGTACCATTGCCGCAGTCCACCGCAACTTTTAGCTTGCGCGGGCCGAGCCGGATCTTATCTTTAAGCATCGTCAGGTAGGGGGATACAGCGTCCAGTTTTTCCAACCGGCCCGTACCGGAAGTAAAACTTCCTGCAATCGCGATGTCTTTCAACTTCTGAATTTCATCACCGTAAATGGTCCCGCTCCCCAGGGCGAGTTTGAGTCCGTTCTCGTCCGGCGGGTTATGGCTGCCGGTGATCATAACTCCCCCGTCTATGCCGAAATTAACTCTGGAGTGGTAAAGGATGGGAGTGACCACCAACCCTATGTCGGCGACGTCGCAGCCGGCGTCCAGAAGGCCCCTGGTGATGGCGTCCCGCAGCCGGGCGGAGCTGAGCCGGTTGTCCCTGCCCACTAAAACTTGGCGGGAGCCGGATTCCTTAACATAAGCGCCGAAAGCTTTTCCAATGAGTTCAACGGCTTCGTTGTTCAAATCTGTTTCAGCAACGCCGCGGATGTCATACTGGCGAAAAATGTGCGGGTTGATTACGGTCATTGTCAAATCTCCTTATTGTTTTTACATAGTATACCACATGGTCAAACCGTGAAGCGGTCAAAGTCCGGACGGTTCTTTTTATGCGCCAGGCAAACAGGCCGCTGTTCAGTAGGTCGCCTGGCGGGAAAGGGAGTGCCTGGTCCGGCTGTCTAAGCAAAACGGTGGCGAAGGCAAAGGTATTAATCAACTAGCCGCGGTCAATGTAGCCGTAGCCGGTTCCAGAACCGGCTACGCAGCATGTGCCCGATATTTCGAGCAGTTAGTTGATTCTTTCTATGGTCAACTGCAGTATTATCCTTTCGCCGGGAAGGTTAAGAGATTGGTTAGGTTTTGCCCTTCCGCCGACGGCCAGAACCTTTTTCCCCTGCCGTCTGGCTACGAAAGGCACGGAATTCCATCCTTCCCATCCCATATACACAATTATAACATACGGGAGGAAGGATTTCATGGTATAATATCTTTAATGGGGCTAAAAGAATTCAAGAATTATTTAGTTGAGGTTAAAGTGATGAAAATAGCGATGCTTTCGCCCATAGCCTGGCGGACTCCGCCGGTTGGGTACGGCCCTTGGGAGAGGGTGGTGTCTCTGCTCACCGAGGGGCTTGTCGCCAGGGGGATTGACGTGACTCTTTTCGCCACGGCCGACTCGGTAACACGGGCCAAGCTCCACGCCATCGCGCCGGGGGCCTATGAGGAGAACAAGACCCTTGACCCGAAGGTCTGGGAGTGTTTACACATAGCCGGGTTGTTTGAAAGAGCGGGAGATTTCGATTTGATCCACAATCATTTTGATTTTCTGCCCCTCACTTATTCAGGCCTGACCAACACGCCGGTGCTCACCACCATCCACGGGTTTTCCTCGCCGAAAATCCTGCCTGTCTACAGAAAATACAACCGCAAGACTTACTACGTATCCATCAGCAACGCCGACCGTTCGCCGGAGCTCGACTATATCGCCACTGTCTACCACGGGATCGATGTTGAAAACTTTACATTTCAGGAGACACCGGGGGACTATCTGCTTTTCTTCGGCCGCATCCACCACGACAAGGGGGCCGTCGAGGCTCTCCAAATTGCGAGGCAGGCCGGGATGAAGCTCATCCTGGCCGGTGTCATCCAGGACGAGGACTATTTCAGATCCGCGGTCGAGCCCCACCTCGACGGTGTCAGTGCCAGGTATGTGGGCGTCGCGGGGCCGGAGGTCAGAAATATGCTGCTGGGTGGAGCGAGGGCGCTGCTTCACCCGGTAAATTTCAATGAGCCGTTCGGGCTCTCCGTCGTTGAGGCGGGTGCCTGCGGTACACCTGTCGTGGCCTTCAACAGGGGCTCCATGCCGGAGATCATCGAAAACGGGGTCAACGGCTTCCTGGTGAGCGACGTTTGTTCCGCGGCAGAGGAGGTGCGCAGCCTGGATGCGATATCACGCCGGCAGTGCCGCAAGATGGTGGAGGAGCGGTTTTCCAGAGAACGCATGGTGGAGGAGTATCTGGGCGTTTATCATAAAATTATCGAAACAAAAAGGGCCAGTACGGGGAGGTGTGGCAATGGACCCCAATAAGAGGGGGCCGGTTGTCCAAAGGTACGCCGGGAACCCGATCCTGACCAGGGACGATGTCCCTTACTCCGTGGCTACGGTTCACAACGCCGGTGTAGTGAAAGCAAATGGCCGCTATATTATGGTCTTCCGCTCGCACCTCTTCAACGGCCGCTCCATCCTGGGGCTGGCCGAGAGTGCAGACGGCTATTCCTTCAAGGTGCGGCCCGAGCCTTTTATGACCCCGTCGGCGGACGGGGTCATGGGTGAGTACGAGGAATACGGGGTTGAGGACCCGCGCATCTGCCGGATCGACGGTTATTTTCTGATCACCTACAGTGCCTATTCCAGGCATGGGGTGAGAATCGGCTTGGCCAGGACCAGGGACTTTGCGTCCGTCGAGCGGATGTCCATGATCACGCAGGCGGACCTGCGCAACGTGGTTCTCTTTCCCCAGAAGTTCGGCGGGCGTTACGTCCGGCTGGACCGCCCCCATTCCGAAATCAGCCCCTGGTCCATATGGATTTCCTATTCACCCGACCTTGTTCACTGGGGCGACTCAAAGGCTATTGTAAAGCCGGCCGCTTACCACTGGGACGAAATGAAGATAGGTCCCGGCGCCACACCTTTCAGGACCGCCGACGGATGGCTGAACATCTACCACGGCGTCTTTCGCACGATGGACGGGGCTGTTTACAGGCTGGGAGTGATCCTCCACGACCTGCACGACCCGTCGCGGATCCTGGGTGTTGCCGACGAATGGATCCTCCAGCCGGAAGACCCCTGGGAGATAACGGGTTACGTGCACAACGTGGTCTTTTCCTGCGGGGCTGTTCCCGAGGAGGACGGCACGGTAAAGATTTACTGGGGCGCCGCGGACAAGGTCATGTGCGTCGGCACCGCCCGCATCAGCGACCTGGTCGCGATGTGCCTGGATAAATCAAGGAGTCCCATGTGAGGCGCGTTATCTTCGCCCGGCGGCTCACCATCCTACCGCCGGTTCGCCGGAATCGCCAATGTGGTTGCGTAACCCTTTGTTTTGGTGTATAAGTATTTTAGTTTCGTAGGCAGTTGGCGGTTTTCTGGAGGTAAGACAGCAAATAGTGCAGAAAGAAGGAATGAATATTGGTATTAACGGGCACCTTATATCTTAATTTGGAGGTGGATCTGTTTTGCATCGTAAGGCAATAAACCCCTGTTTTGTTAGTTCATACGTCCCGAAAAAGTGTGGAATTGCTACTTTTACGCATAATTTATTCACCTCCTATCAAAGTCTGTATGCATCAGCCGGAAAAATTGTGGCAGTAGCCGGGCTCCCTAATGGTGATTACCCCCCGGAAGTCGATTTTGTCTTTGATAGAAATAAAATATCCGACTATACTAGAGCCGCTGGGCACATCAATGCAACGGACCTGCAGGTGGTCAACCTGCAACACGAATTCGGCCTGTTTGGCGGCCCGGAGGGCCGCCATATTTCAAAACTGCTGGAGAAACTGAAAAAGCCGGTCGTGACGACCGTCCATACTGTGCTGCAGGACCCCACCCTTGGTTATTACACCTCCCTCATCGAGGTTGTCCACCATTCCCAGAAGGTAGTGGTAATGAGCAACAAGGCCGTTGAGATCCTGCGGGAGATATACTACGTGCCTATGGAGAAAATAGTGATGATCCCGCACGGCGTGCCGGACCTGCCTTTCGTCGGGACGGAATATTTTAAAAAGGAACTGGGGCTGGCCGATCGCTTTGTGGTGCTTTCCTTCGGCCTCCTGAACCCCGGTAAGGGCATTGAGCTTGTCCTGGAGGCCCTTCCCGAAGTCGTCCGCGATCGCCCCGACCTTTTGTACGTAATACTTGGCAAAACCCACCCGGAGGTGGCCAGGGTTTACGGGGAAAGGTACCGGGAGAGCCTCCAGAAACTGACTTATGAAAAACGACTGGAAAACAACGTGCTCTTTATCGACCAGTTCGTGACGAACGAAGAGCTGTATAACTACATCAGCGCCGCCGACGTGTACGTTACCCCCTATCACTCCCAGGAGCAGATAACGAGCGGGACGCTGGCCTACGCTGTTGCGCTGGGCAAGGTAGTGGTCTCCACCCCTTACAGGTACGCCGAGGAGGTGCTCGCCGGGGGCCGCGGCCACCTGGTACCTTTCAATAATCCGCAAGCCCTGGCCCGGACCATGAACGGGATCCTGTCCCACCCGGAGGACATGCATAAGACGCGCCTGGCCGCCTATGAATACGGGCGCTCGATGATCTGGCCCCGGGTAGCGGAGCTTTACCACGACTTGTTCCAGAAAGTGCACAAAGATTTCTCGTTGCAAAAAGTAGAAAAGATAAGTGTTGTCTACAAGGGTAGCCAGGATTATCTAAGAAGACGCAGCTTGTACAGGATGTTCGAGCGTCTGACCGACGACACCGGCCTCTTCCAGCACACCAAGTACGGCATTCCCGACCTGAAGCACGGGTACTCCGCCGATGATGTCGGGAGGGCGCTGGGGATAGTCATGAAGGTGGCCCGTTGGGACAATGAACCCGGGTACAGTCGACTGGCCGAAAAGTACCTGGCCTTCATTCATTACGTACAGAAAGAGGACGGGCGGTTCCACAATTTTGTGGGCTACGACCGGCAGATTTTGGACGAAGACGGTGGCGACGACACGTTGGGCCGTGTGTTGATGGGGTTGGGCAGCGCCGTCGCCCTGAGTACGGAGCCGTCCGTGGTCGTTCTGGCCAGGGAAACGTTCGACCGGGCCATAGCAGGCCGGCAACCCGGACTGCCGTTGTCCACCTACGCCAAAGCGATCGCCTACAGCATTTGTGGCTTGTCCGACTACCTTAAGAAATATCCCGGGGCAGAGCCAGTGGGCGAATTGCTCAGGGCAGGGGCGGACCACCTGGTCGAACTCTACAAGGCCAATAATGGGCCTGACTGGGGCTGGTTCGAGACCTCTGTTACCTACGCCAACGCCAAATTACCCTTCGCCTTGATGATGGCGCACAGCGTCCTCAAAAAGGAAGTTTATCTGGCTACGGCACTGGCGACCCTAAAGTTTCTTACCAGCATACAGTATAACGGAACTTACTTCGATATAGTGGGAAACAACAACTGGCTGGTTAAGGGGGCAGGGAAGGCCTCCTTTGATCAACAGCCCATAGAGATCGGTTGCCTGGTGGAAGCCTACTGCGAAGCCCTGCGCCAGACCCGCGACGAACAATACCGGCATCTGGCGAACAAGGCCTTCAGCTGGTTTTTCGGCAATAACCGCCTGGGGGTGCCGGTGTACAATCTGGAGGCTGACTATCCTCTGGACGGTCTCACCGAGACCGGCAGCAACGCCAACAGCGGCGCGGAATCGGTGCTGTCGTTCGCCATGGCGATAACTTGCCTGAAGGATATCAGTATACGCAAGAATCTGGGCCGCAAGCGGGGCATAGTGAAAGGAGCAAACGAATAGGCCCCGGCGAGAGCGGGAACAGGGCTTCCGGCACTAAATTTGTTATTTGACAGGAGTTTTTGGCATGGGTGTTGAGCAGCCGGAAGACTTGGAGGCACTTTTCAACGAGGGCATCAAAGATGCCGTTGAGCAGGCCAAGGCGTTTAATGAAGTTGATGTGGTTATCGGCATTCCTTTTTGTGACGAGAAGGGTATCCTGGCGGAGGTACTGAACGTGCTGGACGAGGGGCTGGCCGGCATCCCGGACGTGCGCAGGCCTCTGATAGTCTGCGTTGGGGATCCCGCAGGCGCCGAGACGCTGGAACGCATCAGGGGCCTGGATTTGAAAGCCCCGCACCTCGCCTTCCTGATGAAGCCCGGGACCGACGGCCGGGGCAGCGGCATAAGGGCGATTTTGGCGATAGCCGACAGGATCGAGGCGGACGCGGTTATTTTGGCGGCCGACCTGGGGCGGGAGGAAGGCAGGGGTCTGCAACCAGATTGGATCAGGCGCCTGATGAAGCCCATCAGGGAAGAATACGACTTCGTGGTAGCGTCTTTCCAGAGGCCTGGTTTTGAGAACCTTTTGGAAAGCTTGTTCATGGCCCCGCTGCTGGAGGTATTTTACGGGTACAACCTCATGGGTTCCTTGAGTGGTGTTTATGCCATATCCCACGATACCGTGGCGGATTTTTGCGCCGACATAAAATTTTGGACCGACACCGCGCATGGGTTCGGAATCGACCCCTGGCTGGTAAGCCGGGCCATGCGCTGGAACAAAAACATCTGCGAGGTGGAACTCGGCGTCAGGCGGGAAGAAATCTTCCTTGAAAAACTGAGGTCCAATTTTAAGGAAAGCGCCAGGGCGTTGTTCACATGTATAAAGAGGGATGAAGACCGCTGGATAGGCAGCAGGTTCATCATCAGGACACCCGATATTTACGGCAGCAAGACCGGTGACGGATCGCCCAAGCCGTCTCCGGGCCGGGACGTAACCCTGTTCAGGGAGAGCTATGCCCAGGGCAAGAGCGTTTATGATTCCGCTTACCAGGACTACCTCTACGAGGGTAACGGGGACATCGAGCCGGGACTGGACAAGGACATCGGAATCGAAGGGAAGACCTGGTCCGGGATCGTATACCGCGTGCTGTTCAAGTACTGGTTTGTCCCCGGCGTATACAGGGATGATTTGCTGGGCGCCCTCACTTTTGCCTTCATCGGGAGGGTGGCGAGCTTTATCGAGCACATCCAGTCCCTGGAGGAACAACTGGAAGGAATAAAGAACGTCGATATTTCTTCCATTGTCTCAAATGAGGTGGTTTCAGCAAAAGAAGAACAAAAACAAGACTTCCTTAGGTTGAGGGAGCAGTTTGTGCTGCTTTGGGAGCAGAAGGCCCTGGAAATCAAACCGCCCCTTACGCCGGCCGACTACCTGGAATTCGTACCGGGGGTACCCACGGTCCTGCCTAAAAGAATTGAGGGACGTCAAGGCAGGGTCGTATCGGCGGAAGAAATGTTCAGCCGCCTCCAGTCACGCTATCAGGAAGCTTTCAGCCGATTTGTCCGCGACGGGCTGGAGACTTCGGAGAGCGCCGGTTCCGCGGCGATAATCCAGAGTATGAAAGAATTCATGAGCAAACTGGAAGAGACTATGGAATGGCTGCTGCCGGGGAACCTGTACACAGAGGAAGGAACCAGGGAGACGGTGGACCGTCTTTTCCGTATTTTCCAGTGCTCCGCGATTCTTTCCATCAAAGACGAGGTTTTCCGGGAGATGCTGCTCCGGTTCCCGCCGGTCAATGTCATGATCCGGGCCGGATGCAAGACTCCCAGGGAACTCCTCAGGAAAATGGACGTCAGGGATGCCGTCAGCCTGGCCAACCTGGTCGAGACCAGGAAGTACGGTGACAGGGCTCTTTCGTGGACGCTGGACAACTTGAGGCCGGACGGCATGGGCGAGGTGGAGATCAGGCCGATCATTCTGGACGAGAAGGTTCTGGACGGCACGGTGAAGTTGGGGAACATCTCCGACTTCAACAAGCTTGCCGCCAGGATTGTGCTCGCACCTTTGCAGAAGGGTATGGGGGGAGACTACCCGAAACTGCGTTTTGCCCTTTTTGTGGCCAGACACATTATGATCGCCCATAACTACGACGTCCTCTGGAGAACTTACGCCAGGGAAAGGAAAAACCTGGGTGGCAAGATCAGCAACTCCCTGGTTGGGCCTTACGAAACCATCGCCTTCTCCGCGCACAATATATTTGAAAACCTCCACCACCGGTCGCTGGTCTGCCAGTTCCGGTCGCTGGCAGGGAGCCTGGCGGCCGCCGGCCACCACGAGCGGGCCCGGTTGATAAACATGATGTGCGATAGCTACGGCTTGAGCCAAGTCCTGGCCGACGGCACTTTTCTGCCCGGTTCGGTCTGGACCTGGGCCAGCTACAGCTACAAGTGCGGAAAGGGCGTCCCTACCCCACTTTCCAGCCATGTCGAGGAGAAGTGGTTCAACCACGACCTCCTGGACGAAATATATAGAGAGCTGGGCTACGACCCCGGCGAGATCATGAAGATGGTGATCCAGCTCACAGGCGAGGGTCGGGCCAGTGAAAACCTTTTGGACGTGCTTCTGGGCATAAGGCCAAAGGATGTGGCTGTGGTGGTGCAGGAGTCGCAGGATTACCCGCCGGCGAAGCCCCTCGTCAGGTACGCGGGCAATCCGGTCATGAGCCCGATCAAAGAGCACCCGTGGGAAAGCAAGTACGTCTTGAACACGGCGGCCTTCCGGATAAAGGACAGGGTCTACCTTCTCTACAGGGCGTTCGGAGACGATGCGGTCTCGCGGATCGGGCTGGCCGTAACGGATGGCTACAAGGTGCTGGAGAGGCTGCCGGAGCCCGTATTCGGGCCGCAGGATCCGACGGAGACAAAAGGTGTGGAAGACCCGCGGGTGACGATAATCGACAACAAGATATATATGCTTTACACCGCTTACGATGGTGTCCTGGCCCAAGTCTCGGCCGCCGCCATCGGGCTGGATGACCTGTTGAATAAGAGATTTGACCAATGGGAAAGAAAGGGCCCTGCCTTCCAGAACGTCCAGGACATCTGGGACAAGGACGCATTGTTGTTTCCAGAAAAAATAGACGGTAAATACATTATCTATCATCGGATAGAGCCCAGCATCTGGGTGTCACACCTGGATAACCTCGAGTTTCCGGCTTCCAAGAAAATCCACTCCATCATCCTGGGTCCGCGTTCGGGACGGATGTGGGACTCCTTGAAGATAGGAGGGGGTTCCCAGCCCATCAAGACCAAATACGGCTGGCTGCTTATCTACCACGGCGTCGACCGGAACAGGGTGTACCGCCTGGGGGTTATCCTGGCCGACCTCGCCAATCCGGAGCGCCTGCTCTACCGTTCGCCAAATCCGGTCCTCTCTCCCGAGACTGAGTACGAGATCGGCAAGGAAGGCGAGAGTTGGGTGCCCAATGTCGTTTTCACCTGCGGCGCGGTACCGGCCGAGGATAAGGAAGTGCTGGACGCCGGGGACGAAATCCTGGTTTATTACGGGGCCGCCGATACCCATATATGCCTTGCCACCGGCCGGGTCGGCGACCTGATACCGGAATCCGTCAGAGAGGAAGTAGGGGAAAAGGGCGATTAGGAAAACCCGCTCCAGGGACCGAAGTGCCGGTAGTGGTCTTCGTTCCGGACAACTGAGTGCTATACCGCTCATCGACCGGAACGAACATCTTGCCTCTCTACCCCATTTTGTGTTCCAATGTTGCACCGCCAACCGAAAGGGGCGGCAACGGAGCGACAGTCAACCTAAAACAAGGCGCCCGCCTCTACCGGACACTTGTCAACCCGATTGAACGTAATATTGGTTGCTTTGGCCTGAGATTGCTTACCCAAGCGCAAGAAGCAAGAAAAATACCGGTTCCGATTCTGGACCGGCATGAGCCATGTTTCGTGATGTCTTTCGCGGTTTTGTTGCCGTTGCTGTCTTGTGCCTTAGCGAGTTTCCTGCCCCGAAGGCTTAATACTGCTTCTTAGCGCCGATGTAGTGGCTATGATCTCCAGGTGGGCTAGTTCCTCGGTGCCGATGTCGGTGATGGTTCCCTTAGCCGCGCCATTGGGCATCATGTAGCGCTGGGACAAATACCTCATGGCGGCGGACATTTGCTCGTACGGCCCGCCGTATCTTAACTCTTTTTGCGCAGGCGGGCCTCTGGTGCTGATGGTTATCTACGCAGTGGTGCCAATTGTGGTATTCCCGGTAACAGAATGGGCATCGGGGCGGAGGGCGTGGTCTGCCATCAGGTCACTACATCCCCTGAAGGATGTGACTCTATTCTTTTACAGCGATAATTACGTCCTGGAGGCTACCGATGAGTTCCCCACACCAAAACCCGTAACCGATCTCCGCGATATGCTGGTTAGTCTTCACATACAGCTCACGCACAAAAGCTTCGTCAAGCGCAACTGCTGTTTCTGGTATATTGTTGTTTGCCACCTTGCATTCGTTTGACAGTTGGAATGGCATCGTGATCTTGGCCTTACCTTGGTTTAGGCCGAGTTGTGATTCCTGGTTGAGAACAAGGCCGCCGCATCCTCCCCATTTTAATAGGGAGTCAAGGCGGCCAAAATATTTGCCAAAGAGGTTGTCGTGGAACCTTTTGCCATGGTAAAATAATCCCATGGTAGGTGAAGGAAATGGCTATGCTCAAAAA
>DATKUX010000178.1:0-5938 GCA_035530395.1 Spirochaetia bacterium | reverse complement strand
ACCTTGTCGCCCGGCTGATAATACGATATAATATTTCAGAACTTCAGTTTCATATTATCCTCATTCAGGCGCGGAACCGGACCCCGTATCGTTGGGAAAAGAGGGGGTTTTCGGGTGTCCCGACCACTGGTGCTGGGCAATGGTAAAATGCTGGTCGCTTTCGATGACCAGCTCAACATGCGCGATTTCTTTTTCCCCTTTGTGGGGCAATGGAACCACATTCAGGGCAGCAGGAACAAAATTGGCGTGTGGATAGAGGGACAGTTCAGCTGGTTGGATAAGAGTGACTGGCAAAGGAAACTGGCCTACCTGCCGGAGACCATGGTAACCGATTGTTCGGCAACTAACGAAGCCATGGGCGTTTCCCTGGCTATAAACGATGCCGTTCACTATAGTGAAAATATTTATTTGAAACGGATACGGCTGGCCAACCTGTCCGGCCGGGGCCGGGAAGTGCGGGTTTTTTTCACCCACGATTTCTCCATCGACGAGACCGACGTCGGCGACACCGCTCTCTACGATCCCCGGTTGCACACCGTCTACCACTACAAGAAGAACCGTTACCTCCTGATCAACGGCTTTTCCGGACGTACCCGCCTCTACCAGTACGCTACCGGTACCAAGCGGTTCCGGGGCGCGGAAGGCACCTGGCGCGACGCCGAGGACGGCAACCTGAGCGGCAACCCTATCGCCCAGGGTTCTATCGACAGCACCATCAGCTTCCGCCTGTACCTGCAACCCCAGGAGTCGCAGGATATCTATTATTGGATCGCGGCCGGCAAGAACAACAAGGAAGTCCTGCGCTTAAACGAAATGGTTATGGAAAGCGGTCCGGCCCTCCTCTTCGACAAGATCGGCCATTACTGGCGGACCTGGGTCAACAGCGTGCCGGTGGATTTCGGCGACCTGCCTGAGGAGATTTCCGGGGCCTACAAACGAAGCCTCCTCACGGTGCGGACCCACGTCGACCAGGGCGGTGCCATTCTGGCGGCTGCTGACTCGGACATCCTGGAAACCAACCGTGACCACTACTGCTATATGTGGCCCCGCGACGGGGCCCTGGTGGTCTACTCGCTCCTGCGGGCGGGGTACGGGAAGTCGGTGCGCTCCTTTTTCTCCTTCTGCGCCGACGCCCTCACCGAGGGCGGCTACCTTCTGCACAAATACAACCCGGACGGCACCCTGGGCTCGAGCTGGCACCCCTGGATCTACCGGGGACAGACCCAGTTGCCCATCCAGGAGGACGAAACGGCCCTGGTACTCTGGGTGCTCTGGGAATACTTCCGGCGGGAGGGTGACCTGGACTTCGCCTTGGAATATTACCACTCCCTGGTGCGGCCGATCGGCAATTTTCTCGCCGGTTATTTCGACGAGGCCCTGGAATTGCCCCGCGACAGTTACGACCTGTGGGAGGAAAGACGGGGGATCTTTACCTTTACCGCGTCTTCCGTCTTCGCCGGCCTGACAGCGGCGGCCAATTTCGCAGCCCTGCTTGGTGAAAGCGATGCCGCCCGCGAGTTCCGGGACAAAGCAGAACAAATCAAACGGGGTATCCTGGTCAACCTCTTCGACCGGGACCTCAACCGCTTCGTCCGCGGCCTGACCTGGGATTACGAAAAGGGCCAGTACCGCAAAGACACGACCCTGGAGAGCTCCGCCAGCGGTATCTTCTGCTTCGGGGTGCTCAATGCCGCCGAAGAACGGGTAACCAGTACCATGGAAGCCATCGAAAAGGGCCTCTGGGCCCAGACCGGTGTGGGCGGCCTGGCCCGTTACTACAACGACTACTATTTTCAAAAGTCCCAGGATCTCGCCCGCATACCCGGCAATCCCTGGTACGTCTGCACCCAGTGGCTGACCCAGTGGTACATCGCCCGGGCCGCCAAGGTCGAAGACCTGGAAAAACCGCGGGAACTCCTGGAGTGGGCAGCCAGGAACACCCTCCCGACCGGCATCATGCCTGAACAGATCCATCCCGAAAACGGCACTCCCCTCTCGGTGGCGCCGTTGACCTGGTCCCACTCCTCCTTTATACTTAGCGTGGTGGACTACGTGGAAAAATACCGGGAGTTGAATGTGGCCTGCGAGCCCGCAACGGCCTTACCGGTCCCGGCCTTTTTCGGCCGGGTCGCCGCCACTTGAGTCGACCGTTCACCCCCACCATCCCTCGCGCCATACAATGGCAAAAAGGGATGGTATCGTGAACGCTAATTTCGGACTGGCTTTGGGCGGCGGATTTATCCGCGGCACGGCCCATATCGGTATCCTGAAGGTCCTAGCCAGAGAGAGAATCAAACCCGGCCTTATCAGCGGCACAAGTTCCGGCAGCATGGTGGCCGCCTTCCATGCGGCAGGCCTGACGCCGGACCAGATCGCCAAGCTTGCGGCGGGAATGCGGGCCGCCGACGTGTACGACCATGAATCCACCCTGAACCGCCTGGCCCCCATGGTAGCCAAGGCGGCTTGCGATCTCCTGCGGTTGCCCTTCCCCTGGCCCACTCCCCTCGGATTGATGCGGGGCCAGGCCCTGAGCGGCTTTATGGAACGAGCTGTCGGCAACCTCAGCATGAAGAAGCTGCCTAATCAGCTGGCCATTCCGGCCGTGGATCTGATCCGGGGGCAGCGGGTTGTCTTTCTGGGCGGCAATATCAAACCGCCCGCCGACTCCGACATCCGCTACCTCACCGAGTGTCCCCTGCCCGTGGCCGTTCGGGCCTCTACCGCAGTACCCGGCATTTTCGAGCCGGTAGCCTACGACGGGCATCTCCTGGTAGACGGCGGTATCATGGAAAACGTCCCGGCCCGGGTGGTCAGGGAACTGGGCGCTTCCAGGGTGCTGGCGGTTGACGTGGGCTTCCACCGGGGCCCCTACGGCCCGGTGCGCAACATGGTGGAACTGTTGGAGCGTACTCTCGATCTGGCCGGAGCGGCCCAGGTGGAATTCGAACTGGCCAAGTACGCGGACGTGGTGATCCGTCCCGATACGAGCGGCGTCGGCATGTGGGATTTTGACCGGATCCCGCGGCTGATCGAAAGCGGCGAACAGGCGGCGGCCGAACTCTTGCCCCAGGTCCGCCGGCTGACCATGGCCAAAGTGTATTCTACGGCCTGAGGGGCTCGTGGATGAAGAAGCTTACCTTTTGTGCCACCGGCAGTCCCGCACCGAACCGGCCCCTGCCGGCCCGGTGGCGTCGCCGCGATGGACAGGCTTTCCGGCAGGTTCTGTAAGCCCGTCTGCGGCACCGGCTACCATGTAATTCTTGCGCGTAAAGGAGAAACCGCATGAACATCCCGCCCTTTTCCGCCACCGGTATCGGCAGCCTCCCCTACCCCGAACCGGGTCCGGCCCTGGACCTGATCTTCGGGACATGCCCCTCCATTCCCCACTGGCCCCAGTTGCCCGGCCGGGGCACCCGGGAAGGCATGGTCTTCCAGTTTCTGACCCCCCTCGTAGAAACGGGCCTATTGGTCATTCAGGGGGACAAGGCTCGCTTCGTGACCTCCCAGCCCGATTGGCCCCAGCGCCTCACCGAGTTCTATACCCTGGCCCTGGCGGCCGAAGCGGGCGAAACCGCCGCTTTGGAGCACTTCGCCTTGCCTTGTGAGGCGGCCACCGGCTTTTACGCGTTTATGGAGGAACTGGAACGGCGCGGTACAGACGCCGTCACCGCGGTCAAGGGACAGATCGCCGGACCGCTCAGCGCCGCATTCTTCCTCAAGGATGAACAGGGCAAAGCCGCCTATTACGACGACCAGTTGCGCGACCTGGTCGTGCGCACGCTGGCCCTGGCCGCCCGCTGGCAGGCAGGTGTGCTGGCCCGGTTCGACCGGCCGGTGATGCTCTTCATCGATGATCCCGGCATCAACGTTTTCGGCCAGAGCAGCTACATAACCGTGACACGGGAAATGATCCTGGAAGACTTCGGGCGCCTAGCCGACGCTATCCATGCCGCGGGCGGCCTTCCGGGCCTCCATTCCTGCGACGCCGTGGATTGGTCCATACCCTTCCAGTTGCCTCTGGCGGTGGTCAGTCTGGACAACTTCAACTTCTTCCCCTCGCTACTCCCTTTCACGGGGGAGTTGCAGGACTACCTGGCCCGGGGCGGCCTGATAGCCTGGGGCATCGTGCCCACCTTCGGCCCGAAGGTGGGACAGGACGATTCCCAGACTCTCATCGCGCGCTTGGCGGCCCAGTGGTCGGCCCTGGTGGACCGGGGCTTCAACCTGGCAACCCTGGAGAAACAGGCCCTGATTACACCTGCCTGCGGCACCGGACTGCTCTCACCAGACCAGGCCGAAGAAATTTACCGGTTGACCGCCGCAGTCGCCCGGGGCCTGGCGCAGGCCGGCCAATGCTGACCGATTACCACTGGCACACCGCGCGTTGCGGCCACGCCACCGGGGAGATGAGCGAATACCTGGCGGTTGCCGGGCCCCTGGGACTGGGTGCCGTCGGTTTTGCAGACCACCTGCCGCAGTACTTTCTGCCGGCCCGGGAGCGTGATCCCGGCATAGCCATGACGGTAGAAGAACTGCCCCGTTACGTGGCAGCCGTGCAAGAACTGCAAAAGGCCCACCCGTTTCTCCGGCTGGGCGTGGAGGCGGACTACATTCCCGGGCGGGAGAAGGAACTGGCGGACATCCTGGCCGAGTATCCGTTCGATTACGTGATCGGCTCGGTCCATTGGATCGACGGCTGGGAATTCGACCACCCGGACAAGAAAGACCCGTACAGCCAGTACAATCTCTTTGACCTCTACCGCCAGTACTTCGACCTGGTGGCCCGCTCGGCTCAAAGCGGCCTCTTCGATATCATCGCTCACCCCGACCTGATCAAGAAGTTCGGCTTCCGCCCCAGCGAGGATCTTTCGGACCTCTACCGGGAAACCGCCCGGGCTCTGGCCAGGGGCGGGGTATGCGTAGAGGTCAACACGGCCGGCCTGGCCTGCCCCGCGGCGGAGATCTATCCGGCACCTGTGTTCCTGGCCATGTGTCGTCACTACGGCGTGCCGGTAACTCTGGGGTCCGACGCGCACGCCCCGGGGCAGGTGGGAAGATGGTTTGACTGGGCCGGGGAACTGCTGAAGAAGGCGGGCTGCAGCCGATTGGCGGTTTTCAAACAGAGAAGGATAGATTACATTGAGATTTAGCGGGCACAGTGGGCCCCTCACAGTTACCTGCACCGTTGCCTGAGCACACAGGGCGCTACCCGGCGGCGTTCAACTGATGTTCGAAATACGCATAGAGCGAGTCGTACAGCGGGGTCTCGAGCTCGATCTTGCGGTGGTCCTCCGTCCCGAGCAGATAGGCAAAGCCGTGTGCGATGGCATGCAGAGGTTAATTTTCCCTGATCAATACTATACAACAATGCAGTTCAATGAACATTAAAGGTACTCATTTATGCAGACATGAACCGAATCTTGGTCCACATCGACGGCTACCTCCGTTGCCGTCTACCTGGTTCCCGAACCCCCAGAGGGAGGAACTGAGTGGTCCATTCCCAGTTATGGCTTCGGGAACCACTACCCAGCGTTATCCGTCTCGCGCAACAGGCCCCATGGCGGACTGGCCTCGGACGCCTAGGTCGCCCCGGGCGGCCATGGCACCCATCACTTGAGCACTTACCGGGTGGGGGAGTTACCCCGGCTATCTGCCACGCCAAGTTCCACCTTGAACGTCGGATAAACCTTATACAATGCACCGACAAACACAAATACGGGCCTTTTCTATCACGGCTGCCCCATCTCAAGTGGGCCGATGGGGCTGGAGTCAGCGGGACAGACTTAAGAAACATCACCACCTTCTTTAAGCCGCGGCCCGCTTCTTTTCTTTGCGGTGCCTGGCATACACCAGATAATCGTTCAAGACCCAGTCCTTCTTATGGGCTCGTTCTCTGATGGCGAACTGCCGGGTGTGCTTGACCATGCCGAAAAGCTTG
>DATKUX010000177.1:0-4619 GCA_035530395.1 Spirochaetia bacterium | reverse complement strand
GAACCTGGTTTACAATGCCGTCCAGGCTACTGGAGAAGGAGGCACCATCTCCTTGAGCACATCCCTGGACGAGGATGGCGGCCTGGTGGTCGTCAGCGTACAGGATACGGGCTGTGGCATTGACCCGGAACATCTGCCCTATCTTTTCGATCCGTTTTTCACTACGCACAAACACGGCAGCGGTCTGGGTCTGGCTATCTGCCACGAAATTGTCCAGGGCCACGGGGGCCGCATCACCGTTTCCAGCACCCCGGGGCAGGGGAGTACTTTCCGGGTCTATTTGCCGGTGGCAGGGGGGGCATGAAGATGGCACGGATACTGGTGGTTGATGACGAGGATAGCGTGCGGCAGTTTCTACAGGAGGTCCTGGAGGATGCCGGCTACGCGGTTGTTCTAGCCTCCGGAGGTCTGGCCGCCCTGGACGAATGCGCCGAGGTGCAGTTCGACGCTGTGCTCATGGACAACCGCATGCCCGACTTAGAGGGGCTGAAGGCTCTGGAAGAGTTGCGGGGACGTAAGCTGGAGGTCCCGGTCATTCTCATGACGGCCTACGGCACCACACACACGGCCATCAACGCCATGCAACTGGGCGCATTCGACTATATTACCAAGCCGTTTAACCTGGAGGAACTGCTTGGCATCCTGGAAAAGGCCGTCCGGCGTAAGAACCTGGCCAAGGGAGAAAGTCCGTTGGCCAACGGTGGTGCGGCTGGCGAACTGCCGGTAGAGGAGTTGATGGGCTCCTCGCCGGTGATGCAGGGGGTTTACAAGCATATCGGCCGGGTGGCGGACAGTTCGGCCACGGTCCTCCTCCTGGGCGAGAGCGGTACGGGCAAGGGCCTGGTGGCCAGGACCATCCACCGCCACTCGGGGCGGAAGGACCGTCCCTTTGTCAAGATCAACTGCGCCACCATTCCGGAAAACCTCATTGAAAGCGAACTGTTCGGGCACGAACGGGGTGCGTTTACCGGCGCAGCCAGGCAAAAGCTGGGCAAGTTCGAAGTGGCCCACCAGGGAACGGTTTTTCTGGATGAAGTGGGAGAGCTGTCGCCGGCCATGCAGGTGAAGCTACTACGCGTGCTGCAGGAGAGGGAATTCGAGCGGGTGGGTGGGAACGAAAGCATCCATGTCGACGTGCGCATCATTGCCGCCACCAACCGGGACCTGGAGTTGTGCGTGCGGGAGGGGACGTTCCGGGAGGACCTTTATTTCCGCCTCAATGTAATCACCTTAAAACTGCCGGCTTTACGGGAGCGGGCGGACGACATCCGCGAGCTGGCCGAGCATTTCCTGGTGAAGTACAGCCGGGAGTTCGGCAAGAAAATTACCTCCTTCGCCCCGGCGGCCATGGAAATGCTGCTCAACTTCGACTGGCCGGGTAACGTGCGGGAACTGGAGAATGCCTGTGAGCGGGCGGTGGTTATGGCGGCCGGGCCGGTGATCCTGCCGGAGGACCTGCCCCTTTCCCTTTCCACCCTGATCCTGCCGGACACCTCCGCCATCGGGGCGGGGCGGAGCCTGAAGGAGATAGTGGCGGACGTGGAGCGCCAGGTGATCCTGAAAGTTCTACGGGAAAACAACTGGCACCGGGGAGCGGCCGCGCAGGCCCTGGGACTCAACCGCCGCTCGCTCTATGCCAAGATGAAGGAATACGGGCTCATCTGACAAACGATGGGCAAAACTCCCCCGGCGTTGGGCAAAACCTGCCCAACGTCCTTTTTTGTTTCGGGCACAAGTGACTGACTATGTGCCCTATTTCACGATATCCGGGCCCGCCCGATCGTGGCACGGGTTTTGCGTCTACATAAGGACAGAAAGAAACACGGCGAGGGCGGAGGGAGGATTAGATCAGGCAATACTAGTTTATAGGTGGCTTGCCTAAAAAAGGGGGGTTGGGAGATGGATATACTCTTTCCGATAGCCGGAGTGCATTTGAATGTTTTGGCGGTAGCGGGCCTGGGGGCCGTGGTGGGACTCCTGTCCGGTGTCTTTGGGGTAGGCGGGGGGTTCTTGCTCACCCCTCTGCTGATGATGATTGGGGTGCCGTCTATAGTGGCTGCGGCTTCGGATTCCAACCAGATCGTGGCGGCTTCCGTTTCCGGGGCGATGGCCCACAGCAAACTGGGTAATGTCGACTGGAAACTCGGGCTGACCCTGGTCGCCGGAGGCTGGTTCGGCGGCCTGGCCGGCACCCAGTTGGTGCACCGGCTCATGGCTACCGGCAACGCGGCGTTTGTCATTCAAATTGCTTATGTGGTCATGCTCTCGGTTGTCGGCTCCTACATGTTTTACGAGAGTACCAGGAGCATGTTCAAAAAGAATAAAAACAAGAGCAATACCGGGGGAGCGGCGAAACTTCCCTTACTGGCCAGGCTGCCGGGGCAGATGTACTTCAGGTACGCGGGTATGCATGCTTCCGTGTACGCCCTGGTGGGTCTGGGCTTCCTGACGGGTGTGCTGGCGGCCCTGATGGGGGTCGGCGGCGGGTTCATCATGCTGCCGGTGCTGATCTACCTGGTCGGTATACCTACGGGGATTGCCGTCGGTACCAGTCTTGTGACCGTACTCTTTACGGCTGCCGAGGTAACCCTTACCCAGAGTATGGTTAACCATACGGTTGATATGCTGCTGGCCCTGGTGCTGTTGGCCGGGTCCAGCGTGGGAGCCCAGATAGGCGTACGCATCGGCCGGCAGTTGAAGGCGGAACAGGTGCGGGTGGTCTTCTCCCTGATTGTTCTGATCACGATGGGCACGATGGTGTATGGCCTGCTGGCGGCGCCCCACACGCTGATTTCTATGGTAGGAGGTGGCCAATGATGTTGAAGAAAATGTTGAACGTCTGGAAAACCATCTGTCTGACGGCGGTCCTGCTGGTCGCTGCGCCGGGGCTGGCCTTGGCTGATAGCCCGATGAACGTGCAGATCAGTCCCGACATCATCCAAACCAGTGCTTCTTTCCCGGGGGCGCAGGTCAAGTTGACCGGCCAGGTACCGGCCGGCAGCCAGGTCTTCGTCAAGCTCCTGGCCCAGGGTGGCTCCGTCAGTCTGGCGGAAAAGGGCCGGCAAGGTATCTTCTGGCTCAACAAGCGCACGGTGCACGTGAGTGGCCTGCCCGCCTTCTATATGGTGTTTACCTCGGCTAATATAGCCGGCCTGCCGGCCGGGGTGCAACAGGAAATGGGACTGTACGGCAATTTCAGCGAGCTGCTGCGTTCGGCGGTCGTGACTACGAACACCGGCCTGAGCCCAGCGGAGAGCGCGCGGTATGCTCAGGCTCTCATCGACGTAAACAAACAGAAGGGGCTTTACCAGGAGCGGGCGGCCGACTTTGACCCCGCGGCAAACGGTTCCTTCAGCTACCGGTTCCTGCTCCCCAAGGACCTTCCGGCCGGGCAGATACAGGTGCTGGCCTGGGCGGTCAAAGATGGCCGCGTGGTGGCGACCAGTCAGAACGGTCTGTCGGTGCAAAGGGTAGGCCTGGGCGGCTATCTCTCGACCATGGCGCAAAACCAGGCGGCATTGTACGGAGTGATGGCGCTCCTGGCAGCCGTTCTGGCCGGGGTTGGCATCAACTTCCTGTTCGGCGGCATTGAGGCGGCTACCAAGTCCATATTCCGCCGGAAGCTCCCCGTCGTGGCCGGCAGGGAAGGCGAGAAAAAGGTGGCCCACCAGGCCCGTGCCTAAATCATGGTCCCGGACGGCCCGTCGTGGTGACGGGCCGTCCGGGACGTGACCCAGAACGATGGCCTTGGCTTCGGGCGGAGCGGGGAGTGACCCGACGGCTATTAATAAGACTGGACCAGGATTTGCACTAAGGGGAGGTGTACCCGGACTTTGGTCCGGTAGCGTATGAATATTAACGCTCTCTTGTACTCGGACGGTTCGGAAAGGTCTCTGTCGGCGGCCATTTATGCCGCGGCGCTGATGAAAGGCAATCCGCACATGAGTCTGACCATCATCAGTTGTTCCCAGGCTGCCAAGGGCGCTGCTGGTTTGGTCTGGGACGAGGGGTGGTCGGTAGCCGGGGCCGTT
The DNA here is from genome assembly GCA_035530395.1 of Spirochaetia bacterium. Taxonomy (GTDB): domain Bacteria; phylum Bacillota; class Desulfotomaculia; order Desulfotomaculales; family JAJYZD01; genus JAJYZD01. Next base: position 588 of record DATKUX010000177.1, on the reverse strand, counting down.
GTCGGTGTCAATCAGGAGATTCTGGGGCAGGCCAAGAAGGTCTTTGACGACCGGGATATCAAGGTGGAAACCGTGGTTGCCCAATGTGGCGAGGCTGTGGCGGAAAAAATCGTGGAGTACGCCCACGAGGGGGAGTTCAACCTTATCATCATGGGGACCAAGGGTCCCAGCGACCTGAAGGCGCTGGTGCTGGGTAGTGTCGCCCACCGGGTCGTGCATCTTTCCGACCGGCCGGTGCTCCTGGTGAAAAAGCTACCGCCGGAAATCCTGGCCATCCTGGCCGAAGATTGATACGGGTGAGGCGCCATGACGCAAAAAACGGTGTTGGCCTTCATATACCGCAGGAGAAACCGGTGGAGGCGATGAAAGTCAAGGAATCCAAAGAAAATGCTGATTTGGTTACCGTTGGTGTGGATTTAAACGTCAAGAACCTGGCGGTTATCACCATGAGGCAGCACGGTAAAATCATAGGTACGCTATTTGTCAAGGATGATGGTCTTGACCAACACCGTTACCATCACATGAAAGTGATCTCCGAGCACCAGTGGATGTCCGGGCAACCGGTGAAGGGCGAGCATTCTGACGGTG
>DATKUX010000176.1:0-11100 GCA_035530395.1 Spirochaetia bacterium | reverse complement strand
GAAAATGGAGACGAATAGGAAATCCTTACTGCAGGACTGGCCCGTTTGGATTCTGTTGGCTCTGGACCTGGCGGCTTCCTTGTATGCGTACCCGCACCTGCATGCGCGCGCCTTTTTTACGTTTTTCGTTTCTCTGGGCGTATACCTGTTGCTGTTGGTCATGCCGGCCATCGACCCGCGCCGGGCCAACTACAACCGCTTCTCCGGCACCTACCGTTTTATGAAGCTGGTCATCGTTCTGTTCTTGGTAGCCCTGCACTGGCTGACCCTGGCCTACGCCCTTGGCTGGCCGGTGTCGATTGAACAAGTGATAATGACGGTGGTTTCCGGTTTGTTACTGATCCTGGGCAACGTCATGGGCCGGATCAAACAGAGTTGGGTAGGTTTCATAACGCCGTGGACCCTGGCCGACGAGGGGGTTTGGAACAGGACGCACCGTTTGGGCGGCCGGGTCAGGGTGGTGGCGGGATTGGTGGGGCTCGTAGGCGCGATCATGGGCGGCACGGGCGGCAAAGTCCTGTTCCTGGTGGCCGTAATAGCGGCGTTTGCCATACCGTTCGTTTATTCGTATTTTGACTTTCGCAGGAACAGCCACTAAAGGGCAGTCTTACACGTTGGTCGCAACCGGATATATTATGGGGGTGTTTTATATGATCGTCTCGACCACCAACTTTATCGCCGGGCACCGGGTAAAACAGACGCTGGGGGAGGTCTTCGGGGTGGTGGTGCGCTCGCGCGGCCTGGGATACAACATAGTGGCTTCGTTGCGGGCCTTGGGAGGCGGCGAGATCAAGGAGTACACCAGTTTGCTGGAGAGTGCCCGCCAACAGGCCGTGGAACGGATGGTCGAGCGGGCCGCGGCGCTGGGGGGCAACGCCGTTTTGACCATGCGCTTCGATTCGTCCGAGATCGGCACCATCATGTCGGAAGTGGTAGCTTACGGAACGGCCGTGGTGGTGGAGCCGGCCCAACAGGAGGGTTAGCTCCGGTGGTCGTACAACTGTTTGACGACCACGCCGAAGGCTACGACGCCTGGTATGCCACGCCCATGGGCAGGCTGGTGGACAGCATGGAAAAGGAGGCTGTCTTTGGCCTCCTGGAGCCCGTGCCGGGCCTCAGCGTGCTCGATGTAGGCTGTGGTACGGGTAACTACGCCCTGGAACTGGCGGCATGTGGGTTGGCCGTTACCGGTGTGGACATTTCGCCGGCCATGCTGGTCCGCGCCCGGGAGAAGGCCCGGACGCGCGGCTTGGTCGTTTCCTTCCATCCGGCCGACGCCCGGGAATTGCCCTTCGCGGATAATGCGTTCGATGCCGTAGTGTCGGTAACGGCGCTGGACTTCCTACCGGAGCCCGCCTTGGCCCTGGCCGAGGCCTACCGTGTTTTGCAGCCGGGCGGCCGGCTGGTGGTGGGGGTAATAGGGCGGGACAGTGCCTGGGGGGAATTCTACGCCGAACAGGCTCGGTTACGTCCCAAGAGCGTTTTCCGGCAGGCCCGCCTGTATACGGCGGAGGAGCTCAGGGAGTTGATGCCGGGGAAGCCGGTCATGGTCCGGGCGGCCCTTTTCGTGCCGCCCGACTTTGACTTCGAACGGCAGATCCAGGCTCTGGAGCTGGAGAGGGAGGCCCGGCGCTCCGGGCGCACCGACGGGGGATTTCTGTGTGCCCTGGCGGTGAAAAGCGACGAACAGGCCTGAAAACAGCCGGTTGGTAGCGGTGTATTGGGAGGGGATTTAATGCCGGGCATAACATACATTGCTTTTATAGCGCTATCACTGATATTATCTGTCTTAGTCCCTGTATTCCTGCTTCTGTACTTTAATAGAAAATACGGGTTGTCTTTTAAAGCCGTAGGTATAGGTGTTCTTGTCTGGATCGTTTTTACCCAGATTCTCGAAAAGGTAGCCCATCTTTATCTATTAATAATCAATCCTGTAACCGCTCAATTCTTAACCAGCCCCTTTATCTTTGCTGTTTACGGCGGCCTGATGGCGGGCTTGTTTGAAGAAACCGGCCGCTTTCTGGCGTTTCGATACACTCTCAAGGGCAAGACAGCCTGGAAAGACGGCTTGGCCTACGGTATTGGTCACGGCGGAATAGAATCGATCCTCATTGGCGTATTAACTGCCTCATCACTAGCGAGGGTATATCTACTGCCGGCAAATCCTGCCCTTTTAGCCGTAGGTGGAGTGGAGCGGGTCATGGCCTTAGCCGCCCAAATAGCTTTCTCGCTCATAGTATTGTATGGTGTCAAAACAGGCAAGATAAGATACTTGTTCTATGCAATCTTAGGGCACGCCGCACTCGATTTCTTCGCCGGGCTGTATCAATCGCATGTCATGAATGTTTGGACTGCTGAGGCTATAATAGCGGTTTTTGCTATCTTGGCCGTCTGGCTGATAATACGGCTGAAAACGGTCTTCAACGAGTAGGCTGTGCGGCAGAGGCTCCCGAAGAAACACTTGTCTGGCTCACCCAGACCGGACGAAGGGGCGACCACCGGCGTAGATATGTTCATTTGTTCCGTTGGGTTTGTCGCGTTCCAAGCGCACCTCCCGGAGGAACCACATATTATTTTTTTCCGGCGGATAAACTACCGCTAAAGGAGGTCTGCTCATGAATATTGATACCAAGGGGATGGAAGTCGCCACCTTGAGTTCGGCTCAGGTTAACGAATTAAAGGAAGCAGAAAAGAAGTTAAATGGCGGGAATGGGACCCATGAAATCTACTTGGTGGCCGTAAAAAGGAACTCTTGAGGAATTACAAAACCTGCGGAAAGAGCCCGGGTGAACGTCCCCCGGGCTCTTGTTTTTGTTCTGTCTCCGCCTGCCGGAGCGATCCCGCCGGGAACCGGCTCTTCCCGACCCCGAAAGTGTTTTCCCTATAGCCCCATTCCTGTGTTATATTAGACCCAGTCATGTTTGGCGGGGGGTAGGGCTTTTTTGGCCGGAGTGGTTGTTGCAAAGGGTTTAGTCAAGGAATTTGAGCGGGTGACGGCGGTCGCCGGCATTGATTTCGAGGTGCGGGCGGGGGAGTGCTTCGGTTTTTTAGGGCCCAACGGGGCGGGTAAGAGTACGACGCTGCGGATGATTCACTGTTTTCTGCCGCCTACGGCGGGGCATCTCGAGATCCTGGGCCTGGCGGTGCCGGGACAGTGCCGGCGGATCAAAAGGCACCTAGGCGTGGTGCCGCAGGAAAATAACATCGACCCGGAGTTGAAGGTCCTGGAAAGCCTCCTGGTATATGCCCGGTTTTTCGACCTCACCCGGGCCGAAGCCATAGAGAGGGCCGGGGAGCTTATGGCTTTTTTCGGCCTGGAAGGAAAGGAAAACGAGCGGCCGGATAACCTTTCGGGGGGCATGAAGAGACGGCTGACCATTGCACGGGCGTTGATCAACAAACCACAGCTCCTCCTGTTGGACGAGCCCACCACCGGGCTGGACCCGCAGGCCCGCTACCAGGTTTGGCAGAGGCTTTTCCGCTTGAAGGAGGAAGGGGTTACCCTGATTTTGACCACCCACTACATGGAGGAGGCGGCCCAGTTGTGCGACCGCCTGGTAATCATGGAAAGCGGGGCTATCCTGGCCTCCGGGGAACCGGAGCAGCTGGTGGCCGACCACACCGGCCGGGAGGTGGTGATCGTCGGGGACGGCGCCCTTCGCCCGGACGAGGTGGAGGCCGTCGCCGGCAACTTATACCGGGACAAGCTGGTCCTGGGCCAGGACCTTTTCCTTTACACCAATAGCGGGCCGGAGTTGCTGGCAGCCCTGGGCAACCTCGGTTTCCCCCGCCTGGTGCTGCGGCCGGCCACTTTGGAGGACGTTTATCTGAGACTGACAGGGAAGGGATTGGAAGAGTAATGCGGTGGCCCGATCTTTCCTACTTGACCTGGCGGGTGCTGGGACGCCACCTGGCCGTCTTCCGGCGTACCTGGGTGGTCAACCTTTCTTTCAACTTCGCCGAACCGGTCCTCTATTTGACGGCCCTGGGCCTGGGGCTCGGCGCCTACGTACGGCCTATCGCCGGCATGAGCTACCTGCAGTATTTGGGACCAGGCTTGATCGCTTCCTCGTCCATGCTTTCCACGGCCTACGAGTGCACCTACGGCGCCTTCGTACGTCTGGAATACCAGAAAGTTTACCAGGCCATCCTGGCCACACCGGTCAGTCTGGACGACCTGGTCATGGGCGACATTCTGTTCGGGGCCTTGAAAGGCATTCTGTACGGCACGGTGATTCTGATTGTGTTGCTGGTGCTGGGTCTGGTGACCTCGCCCTGGGCCCTGCTGGTGCCGCCGGTACTTGCTGTGGCCGGCATGCTGTTCGCCTCGCTGTCCCTGATTTGGACCGGGCTCTTTCCAAATATCGAGAGCTTCAACTACTTCTTCTCGCTGATTATGACGCCGCTGTTCCTGTTCTCGGGTGTCTTCTTCCCCCTGGACGGGCTGCCTCCGTTCCTGCGTGAACTGGCCTGGTTCAGCCCCCTCACCCACGTGGTCAACCTGACCAGGGGGTTGGTGCTGGGGCGGCTGGGCGGCCTGCCGGGGGATTTCCTGTGGCTGGTCGTCGTGAGTGTAGTTTTACTGCCCTTGCCGCTGCGACTGATGCGCCGGCTGGTGTTGAAATAGCCCGGAAAGGACTACATCGCCTTCTTTTGTTTCTGAAGCATTATATCGAGAATGGTCTTTTCGGCGCAAGCCATGCCTATAGTGCCGAGTCTGCCCAGATTGCGGATTGTCTCTTCAACTGTAAGGGAGATTATGCCGTCCCGGGGATTGATGACGATGTTTTGCAGGGCCAATTGGGAAGAAAGGATGGCTTCTCCGGCCGAGGTGGAAAGTTTAACAAATCCGCCGGGAAGTCTCCTCCCTTCAGGGGGAGATGAAAGGCGCAAATTTCCTTGCAAGGAATACCTTGGATCATATTGACAAACCTACCAGCACGATATATCATAGTATTAGCTCCTTGACAATCGGTATGGGGTTGTGGCAGGTCACAGGGCTGCCACGTAAAACCGATTCCCAAGAAACTGGTCCTGTGCGAAACGTTTCGCGTGCCAAAAGAAATGCTCTCTCGTAGAGCAAACTTGCGGTGTAACTTCAGGACCATGAAGCCATAAAGTTACCTCTAGCCTAGCAGAGGTGCCTGCCAGCTTGAAGGCGGAAGCTCCGCTCTTCAGGGCGGGGAGGCTTCACGAGCGCAGCCGCCCTTGGCCCCCTCACGGATCATGCCCGCCAAATTACCGGCAATGTTCTGAACCGCACCGGCGACCTGCCGCGGACTGCCGTCCCGGAGCCAGGTGACCGCGGTCGCAGCCCCGGTTCCGGCGGCCACAGCGGAGCCGCACATGCTGGAAGGCCGGCCTGTGTACTGTTTGACGAAAGTCGTGACGAGGTGGCTCAGGGCCAAAGCGCGCACGGTTTTTTCCCCGGAGGCTCCGATTTCTTCGGCCACGATTACGACAGGGAATATGGCCACGATGCCGTAGTTGCCGCTACCCATGCTGCTCATGACCGGATGATTCATCCCTGCCATACGGGCATCACATGCCCCGGCAACGAACATGCGGGCCCGGTTGGCGACAAGATAAGCCGCCTCGGAAATAATTAGGGGGGCCCGAAACAGGGCCCCCCTAATTATCTATCTATCCCTTGTTCATCTCCTATTGGCTTGGTGCGGATTCGTTTTGACTGGGCGGTGCTCCGTTGCCGTTACGCGGCCGCTGGCTTTGGCTGCCGTCGGAGTTGAACTGGATGCTGATCACGTTGCCGCCGTTGACCAGCAGGGTGGCGTAATAGCCGGACTTCAAGCCCAGGGAGGCCAAATCGGGTGTCTGGCCGCTGGTGGAGACCGTGGCGCGATCCTTTCTTACCACGGTGGAACTGGTCAAATTATAGGTGGCATTGGTTCCCACATCAGCCCCGCCGCGGTCAACGGCCACCGTCACGCTACTGGCTGTAAGGGAAACGACTTTGCCTGACCTGAGTTCCTGCTGCATTTGTTGCCGTTGCTGAGGTGAAATGTTCGGATGCCCCTGCGGGTTGCCGTTTTGAGTGGTTCCACCCTGCTGAGTCGGGGTGGGCGATGAAGCGGAAGGGGAGTTCGCCTGGCCGCATCCGGCAAGCAACAGGGTTAAAGAGACGCCGATGGCTGCAAACCAAATTCTTTTTGACAAGACCCAATGCCTCCTTGTCTATGTAGATGAATTCTGTAGTCTGCTCCGGTAAGCTGTTTAGTCGAACACATATTGGGGTCTAGTATACAAATGAGCTGCTATGTGTGCCTAGGCCAGCCTGTTCACCGGACTAATTGCGATTCTCTGTTGAAATCTTACTCTCCCTGACCATTAATACCCCCTTTTAGGGAATCCCCAATTTGTCAGGGCTCCCTTGGAGAATATTTTAGCAGGAAGGTAATGCCATAACATTAAGAACCAATAAGTAAACGGTTACAACTTTATGACCATTTTGCGAAGGTTCTTCTAACACACGGCAGGTATCATCCGGGTGAAAGGAGTTTTTGCCCGGCCAGGAAGCTGCTATGCTCATCGCCCTGAACGGCCCGGCCACCACCGTCGCCTCTGAGACAGCTGACCTTAAGGCTGCGAGGGTGGCAGATGACCGCCCCATTGTGCTAAAATAGGGGTGGTATTATAGATTTCCGTCGGAGAAGGCCGGGGAGGGGTTTTATTGGCTATTCAGACCGTCCGGGTGGCCATGCGGCCGGAATTGAGAGATCCTCCGGGGGAGGATGTTCTGTACGAGATCCGTCACGCCTTGCACATCGCCAGCGTGGAAAGGGTCCGGACGGCCCGCGTCTACCGGTTTGAGGGTATTTCGCCGGAAGGGGCGGAAACGCTGACCCGGCAGTTATTGGCAGAACAAGTGTTCCAGATTTGCAGCGTCAACGGGCCGGTCCTGAGCGGGGCCGACAAATATCTGGAAGTGGCGTACAAGCCCGGGGTGATGAATCCCGAGGCGGCCTCCCTGCTCAAGGCGGCCCGCGACCTGGGGATAGAGGGCCTGGTGGCGGCCGATTCCAGCCGGGAGTATGCTTTTTACGGGTCGTCCATCGGGGTGGACGACCTCGCCGCCATCACTGGACGTCTCTTGGTCAACGCCACGGTGGAGCAGGTGGTTTCCGCACCTCCCCGCACCCTGCTGATCGAGGGAGTGAGTGCCTCCACCCACACCTACCCCATCCGCACCATGGACGATGCGGCCCTTCTGGACCTCAGCCGGGAGAAGCTTTTTTTGAACCTGGCCGAAATGCAGGCCATCAAAGAATACTTTACCACCCTGGGCCGGGATCCTACCGACTGTGAAGTCGAGGTCATCGCCCAGACCTGGTCCGAGCATTGCGGCCATAAGACCTTCAAGGCCCGGATCGTGGTTGACGGGGTGGAGAAAAAGCCCTTGTACGAGCGGCTTAAGCAAGCCACCCGCCAGGCGGCCCATCCCCTGGTCCTGTCGGCTTTCGTGGACAATGCCGGCGTCCTGGCCTTTTACGAGGGACAGGCCATCCTGGGGAAGGTGGAGACACATAACTCTCCCTCGGCCATTGAACCCTACGGCGGGGCCATGACCGGCAGCGGCGGGGTTTTCCGCGATATCATGGGTACGGGACGGGGAGCCAAGGTGGTGGCCTCCACCGACATGTTTTGCTTTGCTCCGCCGGACATTGCGGAGGCATCCGTTCCATCCGGCTGCCTGCATCCCCATTACCTGCTGCGCCGGGTGGTGGCCGGGGTGCGGGACTACGGCAACCGGATGGGTATCCCCACCACCAACGGCTCAGTCCATTTTCACGCCGATTTTCGGGCCAAGCCCACCGTCATAGTGGGCGCTTACGGCCTGATGCCGGCTTCCCTGAGCGGGAAGGGAGAGGCGCGGCCGGGCGACCTGGGCGTGGTGGTGGGCGGGCGTACCGGCCGGGACGGCATCCACGGGGCGACTTTTTCCAGCGGCGCGATGACCGACCGGACCGTGGCGGTCAATGCCAGCGCGGTGCAGATAGGCCATGCCATCGAGGAGAAGCGGGTGAGTGACGCCCTACTGGTCGCCCGGGACGCGGGGATGATCAGGGCGCTGACGGATTGCGGGGCGGGCGGTTTTGGTTCCGCCCTGGGCGAAATGGGTGCGGAGGTGGGCGTGGAGGTCTTCCTGGCGCAGGTGCCCCTGAAATACAGCGGGCTGGCCCCCTGGGAGATCTTCGAGTCGGAGAGCCAGGAGCGGATGGTGCTGGCGGTTGATCCGGCGGACTGGGACAAACTGCAGGAGCTGTGCCGCCGCTTCAACGTGGAAGCTACGGTAATAGCCCGTTTCACCGGCGACGGGCGGCTTAAGGTCAGTTATGCCGGGGAGATGGTGTGCGACCTGGACATGGGCTTCGTGCACGACGGTCTGCCTGAGAGTGTTCTGGAGGCCACATGGCAGAATCCCTCCCTGACGGAGCCGGATTTGCCGCCTCCCACGGACTGGGCGGCGGTTTACCGCCGGGTGATGGGTCACCTCAACGTGTGTTCCAAGGAACCGATCGTCCGCCGCTACGATCACGGGGTGCAGGGTGCGGCGGCGATTTACCCGTACGGCGGGGTGGAGGGCGACGGTCCCAACGACGCGGCGCTGTGCGTGCTCTTGCCCGGCCGGCCCTATGCCATGGTCGTTTCCCACGGTTTGAACCCGGTGCTCAATAACATCGACCCCTATCAGGGGGCCCTGTGGGCGGCCACCGAGGCGGTGGCCAACGCGGTTGCGGTGGGCGCCGATTTTCGGGAGTTGGCCCTCATCGACAACTTCATCTGGCCGGCTCCCACCGCTCAACTGCTCGGATCCCTGGACCGGGCCGTGGACGCCCTGGTGGATTTTGTGGCGGCTACCGGCATGCCCTTTATCTCGGGCAAGGACAGCCTTTCCAGTACCTTCCGGGGCCGCGGGCAGACGATCGAGATTCCCCCGGTCGTCTGCATTTCCTGTTTCGGCCGGGTGGCGGACGTCTCCCGGACGGTTTCGGCCGACTTCAAGCGGGCGGGCAGCGAAATCTGGCTGGTGGGCCGGCGGGATACCTCCCGGATGGCCGGTTCAGTCTACTACGACCTCCACGGGGTTCTGGGGCGCAATCTGCCGGTGATCGACCCGGCACAGTTGCCGGCGGTGTTCGGCACGCTGCACCGGGCTATCGACACGGGGGCGGTTTTGGCCTGTCACGATATTGCGGAAGGGGGACTGGCCGCGGCTTTGGCCGAAATGGGCCTGGGGGGCGGTCTGGGGGCCCGGGTGGAAATGCCTTCGGGTGACCGGCCGGAGTGGTTCCTCTTCAATGAGACGCCGGGCTGCTTTCTGGTGGAACTGGCCCCCGGTACGGACGGGGTGGCTCTCTTTGCCGGCATCCCGGCCGTGCGGGTGGGAAACACCACCATAAAGGAAACAGTCGAAGCCGGCTTTCGCGGCGCGGTTCTCTTTGAGCTGGCGCTCGACGACTTACGGCAAGCCTACCAAAAGCCCATGCGGGAGGTGTTCGGCTCTTGAAACCACGGGTCATGGTGCTGCGCACCGATGGAACCAACTGTGATGAAGAAACTTTTTCCGCCTTCAACAAAGCCGGAGGCGACAGCCGCCTGGTGCATATAAATCAATTGAGGAGCGGGGCGGAGAAGCTGGTCGATTGCCAGATCATGGCTATACCGGGCGGCTTCTCTTACGGCGATGACGTTCACTCCGGCAAGATCCTGGCCGTGGAACTGATCTCTTCGCTCAAGGAACAACTACTGGCCTTTCTGGCGGCCGGGAAGCCGGTCCTGGGTATCTGCAACGGGTTCCAGGTGCTGGTGCGCACCGGGATTCTGCCCGGCGGCAATCCGGGAACGATCAGCGTCGCTCTCATGGGGAACGACAGCGGCCATTTCGAGTGCCGCTGGATCAAGCTGCGGGTGGAAAAGAGCGACTGTATCTTTACCCGGGGTCTGGAGGGGGAAGTCCTGGACATGATGGTGGCCCACGGGGAGGGCAAGTTGTATACTGACACGGCCACCCTGGCGGAGATGGAGAACCGCAACCAGGTGGTGTTCCGGTATGTGGGTGCCGATGGCACGCCTTCGGACCGGTACCCGGAAAATCCCAACGGATCAAGCCGGGCCGTGGCCGGGCTGTGCGATCCCCGGGGCCTCGTGCTGGGTCTCATGCCGCACCCGGAGCGAATAGTGGAATTTACCCAGCATCCCAACTGGCGCCGGGGCGGCTGCAACGCGACGCCGGCCCTGACCATCTTTCGCAACGCCGTGGCGTACGCCCGGGAGATGTAGAACAACCTTTTCTTAACTTTGAATTCAATTTGTTTTGTGGGGGATCGGGATGCAAGATTGTCTAGTTAGTTATCGCAAAGCCCGGATAGACGATGTGGGAGCTATTCAATCCCAGATCAACTACTACGCCGGCATCGGGCTGATGCTGGCCCGCTCACTGTCCATGCTCTACGAGAGCATCCGGGAATTCACCGTGGTGGTTGTGGATGACAAGGTGGTGGGGACGGGCTCCCTGCATATTACCTGGAAGGACCTGGCCGAGGTGCGGGCCCTTACGGTCGATCCGGACTACGTTCGCCGGGGAATCGGCCGCAACCTGGTACGCGTTCTTTTGGCCGAGGCGCAGCAACTGGGTATTCCCCGGGTGTTTGCCCTCACCTATAAGGAAGAGTTTTTCCGTAAGTGCGGTTTTCTCACGGTGGCCAAGGATGAATTGCCCCAGAAGGTCTGGCGGGAATGCATCGACTGTCCCAAGTTCCCGAACTGCGAGGAGACCGCCGTACTCATCAACCTGCGACTGGAAGAGGGCAAAGACAGCCTGTAGGCACGGGGTTGCGGAGGCCGGAGTTGCCCACCCTCCCGCCGGGCGACGGGTCCCGGGCGACAGGAATGACATTTACGAACCATAGGACGGCAGGCGGATCACCCCGTTGCCGTCAGTGTTTTGTCCATCCGCCCCAGCCGGTGTATAATTTGGTAAAAGGGCCACCCGGCCAATGGGGGGTAATTACGCATGGAACAGGTCAGCCTGGTGCGTTGCGCCGATTATGATTATGCCGCGGTAAAGGCTGCCGTGACGGA
>DATKUX010000175.1:0-31376 GCA_035530395.1 Spirochaetia bacterium | reverse complement strand
AGCTCATGTCGTCGATTGGTTAATCGCTCAGCATCTAATTGGCCTTCCATGGTAGCCCTCCCTCTGACAGCGTTATACGCTGTCAGATTAGCACAAAAAAATAGCCGTGTCAAGGTCGGCTCACATTTTTGTCGTGCACCCGCGTTCACCGTCCACCTTGACAAATCTACGATTGACCAGTTGCCCCACTGCAATTTAGAGGCGGAATTGTGGGACACCCTCGGCTTTCCTCTGGTTCGGCTTGTCCTCATCATCCATGACTTGCCGAACACGCCGTTGGTGTTGGAGTGCTTCCTCGATCTACCGGGGGAATCCACGCACCGAGTGATCCTGGACGCACTGTCTACACAAGGCCAAGTTCCGGTGTACTGGTACGACGATGACTTCCGGTTTGTCCGCTCGACCACCGTCCCCTGGGACGATTCAGCCCGCGATGCCGTTCGGGACGTGGCGGTGATCGCCGAGGAGATGTTGCGGCCGTGCTCCGTGACTTTCGAAACGGCCCTTGAGACGTTCTGCGCCGAGCTCGCCTTAGGCGAGGCGGCCCCGGCGCCCCTTCAATGTGTCACCCCCAAAAACCGACACCGGGGATCATTGTAACACCCGTCCGTTCAGGGGTCAACGGGCGTGGACGAGAACGAGTGGTGGGCGGCGCGACTGGCGCGTAGGGGAGGGAGGATTTCGTCCCGCAGCCGTTCGCTTCCGACGCCCTTACGTCTGAGTCGCCGTCTGAACTGGGCGGCGTCCTCGCAACCAGGCAACCAACAAGAGGAGCAGGGGAATCCCGATACCGGCCAAATACAGGAAATAACGATGCCCTTGGCGCAAGAAAATATATGTCTGCGCCGGGTCGTTCCAGATCACCAGGGCCAAAACAAACGTCGCCACGCCCACAGGGACAAGAAAGCGCACCGTGGGTACGGACGACGTTTTGGCGAGCGTGGTGGAAAGCAACCAGTAAGCCGCACCGCCCTTGAGCGCCAACCCCAGCATCCAGAGGGCCACTACCCCGTTGAGGACTGCCGGGTTGCGCCCCCATATGCTGTCGGTAATCAACTGCAGGGAAGGGATGAAACTGGCTGCCGTGGCTCGGGCGCCGTACAGAGCAACGGATAGGGTACCGACGGCCATGAGCAGACCGACCAAAAGAACCGTCCCCATGGTGCTTAGAATAGTGGTGTTTTGGACGTTACGGGTGCGGGGCAGCAGTAAGAGAACGACCCACGCGACGGAAAACCGCCCGGTCATCGACAGGGCACCCCTCACCGCTGGCCCCCATCCGGTGGCGAGAAAAGTGTAATTGGCCCAGTTGGCTTTGGCCAAAACTGTCAGCCCGGCGACCGCCACAAGTACGATCACAACCGGAGCTGCGTACTCGCAGAGCGAAGCGATCGTCTTCAGACCCCGTCTGGTCAGCAGGAATAATGCGACCACCACCAGCAGAATGACCGGTACGGCGACCGCCGCTCCCCAGCCGAAGGCGGCTTCTCCTATCGTGCCGACTTTGGCTGTCGACCGGGCAGCGCCGATAAGCAGCATGAAGAGATATACAGTCCCCGCAACTTGTCCCAAGGGTGTGCCCAGAAGGACGGAGCTGTATCGGACAACGTCAATGCCGGGAAAACGGCGGGCCAGGGTGAACCATACGCCGGTCAGCAATATTCCTACTAGGGTGGCCAACGCAACGGAGATCAGGACTTGGCCGCCGGCCGCATCCGCCACAGCCCGGGGTTCAAAAATCGCAAAATCTGATACTAGGAAAATAAAAACCATCGCGTTGAGCTGTCGTACGGAGATGGTTTCTTGCATATCGCAGCCCCCTATTGTCATCGAAGCTACGTTAAATGGTACCCTATCTGCCGGGCGGTTATGCCAAGCCCGTATCGTCGGAAGGGGGCAGCGAGACGTACGAGCGTCCATCGTGTCGGGGGGCGCTGCCCCCTTCCGGACGCTCTGCGGGCGTCCCGGCTCCGGGTGTAAGGTTACACCCCTTGTTAGTCCCCGTCCAGTGCGGCCCCGTATCGCTGTAACCCAAGGTTACAGTTGCGCCGTTTCAGCGCATCCCCTGTCCACTGCCTCTATGCCGCGGCTCGGCATAGACGGCCGGGAACCTGGGTAAACTATTACAGGGAATATCGGAAGGGCTTGTCCTCGTTGCAGACCGCGCGATGTCGCGGTTTCTTTTTCTTCTATTAAGAGGGGTTCCATGTCCGCAATGAGCAACTCGTGAACCGTGGCCAGGCAGTGGACGATCGACTGAACGGTTGCACCCGGTCAATTTGTACGTTAGAATACGACGCGGAGAGCAGTGGTCGTTGAGGGAGGTAAGCACTTGTCCGATGTGCTTCGAAAGGTTGTCGAGGAGGAACTCGCTGACCTTTTAAAGTCCCTGACCCCAGAGGAAATCGAGTCTTTGGATGTTCTTATGGACGACGAGGCATCCGTGGTCATCGCCCAGTCCATCAGAGACGTTTCTGATGGCAAGGTGATTCCCACTGATGAATGATAGGGTATGCCGGATTGTAGTGGCTCAGCCAGCTTCCCGTGGTCGCTGTTTCTTTGCAATGGACGGCGGGGAGCATAAGTCGGCGATGAAACGGACATCATAATGATGGGAATAACGGCATGGTGCTTTTTTGTGGCAGACCGCGGATATTGCGGTCTTTTCTTTTTGCCCGCCGGGGCGTCGTTGGGGGGTACTGGCTACGTCCTATGGGTGCCGCCACCTTCGGCTTGCACCGGGCAACGCGGCCCCGGACTCGGTGCCCTGTCGTTCGAGGAAGAGTACCAAGTGTTTTCTACGGTACCGTGGAGATGTCGGGACACCGTCAGATTATGGCGGCGTGAGTTGGGGACGGCATGCATAGCGGGGAACCGGGAACGCTACTGGGCGGAGGTGAAACGCATGGCCGAGCCCTTGCTGAATGAGACAGACGAACGCCAAAAGGGGAGAACTGGCCCTACACACGCGAATTATGAAGTCCATGGCGATATCAAAAACATAGACGAAGCCGGGGAAGAGGAGGAGTATGGTTGCCCCTTGGAAATGATTGACCTTCAGGAATTTTGGTAAACGACCTCGTTGCTTCTTTATGCACGGCCATCGCGGCTATTCCAGTGAGGGGTTGTAGCCTCCTTGAGTTTCGCTGGGAAGTACAGCCCCGAAGCGGGAGCGGAGGATCTGCGTCAAAAAATGTCGAATCCTCGGTGAAGGACGGTGATGGTGGTTTGCCCGACAACAACCCAGAAAACGCCAGGTGGCTGGCCGAACTCAACGAGGTCCAAGGTCACCGATTGCAGGACATGATGCAGCGATGGTACCCCGGGCTGCGGGACGAGCTCGCGAACGCTTGGCGCAGCCACGATTTCGACCGGGTGTTCCGTTTACTCGTGACTTACCCGAAACAGGACTCCCTGTTTCCCGGTGACACCCCCGGCCCGATTTCCCGTCAGCACTTGGTGCGAGCCCGCATCCTCTCGAACATTCCGGACACGGACTGGCGCCAGTTGCTCCAAGAGGTCGAGGCTTACAGGGACTGCGCCGTGTCGGAAGGAGTGTCGGCTGAGACGTACGACCGCTTGGTGGCAGAGCTCATGGACACGGTGAACTCACTGCGGAAACGGGAGCAGCAGGGCGACGGGTCAGACGCACATCATCCATAGCGACGGGGGTAGCCTCGGCACCGGGTCATCGTGACCATCGCAACCAAAAAATAACAGTGTAACTACGGTTACACCCATCAAAAACTGCTAGGGTTCCGACATCGCCGCCCCTGGCCGACCCGCATCGGCTACCCCGGCGGTTCCCGGCCAGCTACGCTCGCCGGGGGATGCGAAAGCCGTGTCCACCATGGAGCACGGCCAAAGTGTAAGGTTACAGTGGCATATCAGCCCTTCGTCGATGGAGGGTGCAGTCCGTGAATCTTAGCGGCGAGTCCCTCGACCAGCGACGCTTGTTCATCCAAAACCAAATCCAAGATCGGCAAATACCAGTAATCAGTCCCTTTCCTGGAGTAACGGATTATCAGGAGTACTACCTAACTGACAAGGCGCTGGTAGTCTATTACCAGGAAATCGAATTCACCCCGCATTATGTAGGAATCCCTGAATTTGTTATTCCCTGCGTACAAATAAAAAACATGATTAGGTTAGACGGCCCCATAGGAAAACTGATGTATGGTTAATTGTATAGCGGCCTTTTGACAGAAAATCCAGCTTAACCACTGCCTCCTGGGGCAGGTGGATAATCGATACTAAGCGGCGTTGGCCTATCCTTCTCGCTGACAATAGGAGGGCCAGTCCAAAAGGCTGATTTTCCTATATGTGCGGGACCGGGAAAGCAGGGGATAGGCTGGGTGAAAGTGCGGGGTTGATGGTTCCATCCCCGGACGGGCGGATAAACAAAAAGGGCTTTTCGTTGACAATTACGGGCAGATGCCGATCGACTCGTCGATGTGTCAGCGGGAGGCCTCTTCTCCGTTTGCAGCTACAATAGATGAGAAGAACCCCATCGAAAACCGGGAAAGAGGCGCCACTTGGGCCTGGCCCTTTGCAGGTCTTATTACCGGTTCCTTAATTACATCCGACCCCGGCGTCCTCTGGCATACGTTGTCGACAACCTGAATTACTTTGGTTATTAACACTCCGGTCAGCGTCGAAATGCATATAGTTCTTCTTGGCAGAAACATCAAATAAAACCCCGGCAAGGGAGAAAAGGAGCAATATATTTAGAAGCGAAGTCAATATTAGTGTCGGGCCAAAAGATATAGCGTTTATGCCGACGCTCGTCTCATAGAGGACAAAATGGGTGTTGATATATGTCGTGGTGCTGAATCCGGCGGCCAACAGCAAAAGCCTCTTATCCCTAAGGTATATGAAGGAGATAATTGACAGGGCGATGGCGGGAAATAAATATCTTTCATGCATCCTGGTTGACAAGGTAAAGACACCCGCTATTTGGAGGAGTGCGATAGCCGGAACAAACATCCTGCTATTTCCTTTGATTAATAGAAACCATGAGAATGTTGTGACGGCTGCTATAAAGATTATGCCCCAGGTATAATAGCTGAATATAAGCAGGGTAGCCGAATCATTTTTGTAGTTTGCTCCCAGCAGGCTGAAGAGGTTAAACGCATTTACAGCTGCAAATGGATATTCCGCCGCAGTATTTGAAAAGAGCTTGAAAATCCATGACACATTCATATCCAAAGAAAATGGAAGTATGATGACTGCTATTGCGCTTACAGCACAAACAACTGCTTTTAGGAAGTGGTTGAACTTTTTTAGCCGTATCAGCTCAAAGAAAAATACAGGAATAAAGATAATCCCTTGGGGTTTCATCAGTACAGCTGCTGCAAAGAGAACGGACGCAGGGCCAATTTTTTGCTCCGTTAGCAGAATAACAGAAGAAATCACAATCAAGGTGAAGAATGAATCCACTTGTCCCCAATAGGTCGAATTCATAAATACAGCCGGGTTGAATATGTAAAACGCGGATAATAGAGTACTTGCTTCCAAAGAGACATATTTTCTGGCCTGCTTATAAATAAGCAATGAAGTGGCAATGTCCGCCATTATTGATGGCATCTTCAAAAGTAATGTGAAATAGGGATTCATCGCCGGGATATTTGCAATCTTTCCAATAATGTACAATACGTAGATATATAGCGGCGGATAGTCGCTTGTGTTATGTCCTGCGTAAAATTGACTGAGGTTATTTGCGGCTGCGACCGCCCATCTTTTAAAGATATCTATATCAAATGGATGTCCGGTGACTAATGTGGCAAATGATATGCGCAAAAGCAGTCCAACGACGAGTAGGGTTAGTATCAACAATTTTTCGTTGACAGGATCGATCTTTATCTTTCTGCGGGTATAAAGACTGTAGCCAATAATGATTAGAAATATTATCGAATAAGCGATTATTTGTGGTGCGTATTTCGTACCGTCATTCGAAATCCTAGTCAACATTCCCCCATTGGGAGGTACTATGGGGGCTGAATTTGGAACAGGAAATTGCCCTCCCGGTGGATGATTCATGTTCTTGGGCAATTGATTTGTTTGCAACGTGGGCGGGTTGGGCTGTCCAATTTTGTATTGAGATGACGTAGTATCGCCCGTGTAATTTGATATAGCCGAAACTGCCAATAGTATTGCGGCCAAGATTATACAGAGTAACGTAATTTTAAATATGTGTGCCTTTATCATGGGCAAAAGCCCCGTCCCCCAATCTCGCGGTAGGAAGAAGTGTGGCGTGTCCTTTTATAGATTTCCGCAGCCTTTCAAGCTACGCTTGCCTTCAAATACCCAATATTTATAGCCAATGTAGCGGACGGACCACGTGATTACGGTGACCATCATTTTGGCCAGGAGGATGTTCACGCCAAGATAACCAGTGAGGGTTTTCAGCCCCACCAGGGAAATTAAAAGCGACAGGATGTTCAGGGTGAGAAACTGGACAAATTGCTTGGGGATGCTCTCTGCCGGCATTGTATTGCCGAAGGTCCAGGCCTTGTTCATGATAAAACTGTTCATAACCCCGAAAGCGTATGAAGCTGTTTGGGCAATGAGATAGTTTACCCCGACTACCCGCATTAGAAAAACAAACAGCAAGAAGTCGATACCGGTGTTGATCGATCCAACGATCATGAACCGTAAAAGAGATTTGTACTTGACGAAAGATAACCGGATAACGCCCTTATTAGTCGCACTCGGAGAGTGTTCCATATTTACAAACCAACCTTTTCTTTCAGTATATATAGCGGTCTGGCCTTGGTTTCGTCAGCTATCCTGCCGATATACTCACCCATGATACCGATAACGATCAGGGTAATACCGTTACTAAACACGCCCACGGAGGCCAGCGGGAGCCATAGTGGGATTGCAGCGCCTGTAAAGAGTCGCGCGCATACAGCCAGGACCGAATAGAGAGTGCCTGCCAGCACCATTACTGATCCCAGGTAGATTGCCAGTTTCAGGGGCCTGTAAGAAAAGGAAGTTATGGCGTCAGTGGCGAATCTGATCATCGTCTTAAGTGGGTACTTTGTTTCGCCGGCGAACCTTTCCTCGCGGACAAACTCCACGCCGGCCTGCCGGAAGCCGATCCAGGTGGCGAGCCCCCGGACGTAGCGGTTTCTCTCGGGGAGAGATTTGAGGGCATCACAGGCTTTCCTGTCCATTAGCCGGAAGTCGCCCGTGTCCAAGGGAACATCTACATCCGTCAGGTTTTTCAGCAGCATGTAAAACAGTTTGGCCGTAACTTTCTTGAAGAAGGTTTCCCCCTTTCTGGCCACCCTCTTGCCGTAGACCACATCATAGCCGTCCCTCCACTTATCAATCATCGCCAGTATTACTTCCGGAGGATCCTGCAGATCGGCGTCTATTATCACCACCGCGCGGCCTCTGGCATAGTCCATCCCGGCGGTTATGGCGACCTGGTGGCCGAAATTGCGGGAGAAGCTCAGAAGCTTGACTCTCGTATCTCTGCGACAGAGATCCTTGGCCATGACCAGAGTTTTGTCCCTGCTGCCGTCATCGACAAACACTAGCTCGTAGGGCTCTTTGGTGGAGTCCATAACCTCTTTAAGTCTCGTGTAGGTTTCAGTGATTACGAGCTCTTCGTTATATAACGGGACAATTACGGAGAACTCGATGGGTATATTGTCCACGTATATCACTCCAATTCCTTGATCAAGATGTCTTGCCGGAGCTGAGATCGTACAGCTGCTGGTTCGCGAATTGCTGGACGAGGGTTCCATGTGTTTCCACCCAACCGGTAACAGCCGATTGGTTCCCCGTCCCTCCCGGGCCGCTCCCGGGCTCGCCGCCTACCATAAAGTATCTCAATTCGCCGTCACCAACCATCTGTTGCAGGCGTTGCACGGTGAGAATGTTGTCCGAGCCGGAAAACCCGCCTACGGCCATGACGGCTTTGCCGGTTTGCAGTATGATCGGCGCCGCCGCCATCGCGCTGGGGACGGCGACCAGGTACTTCTCGTTCCTACTGTTCTGGAGCAGGAAATCGATCAGCTGAGACGTGTCGCCACGGTTGTCAGCGAAGGGAGGGGCTGACTTGCTCTCCGTCTGGGTCCGCCACGGCCCTGAATTGCCCGCCAATTCGGGACCGGCATAGGGTGTTATTGTGTTGGATCCATAGATCATGGGGGTGACCGCCCAGACGGCCGGGGCCGCGAGAAGTGCAACCAGGCCGCCGGCCACGGCGATTCGGGCGCATTTCAAGTCGATTTTGCCCCTGACCTTAAGGATCACCAGACCTAGCGCGCATAACCCGCTCAGGCCACCCGCTACCGGTGTGAGCCAGGTGCTCCACAGAGGATACCGCGACAGTATGAATACCTGTAAGGCGGCGTCGGCCACGAGGGCCGCGGGCAGGATATAGGCCTGCCAACTTCGCTCGTCCGCATAGAGCCGGTACATCTCCGTGAGTCCGATGCCTACGAGAGCCGCGACTCCGGGCGCCAGCATGACCAGGTAATACAGGTGGAAGAAGCCGGCTATGCTGAAGAATACCAGCATGGGCAAAAGCCACATCCCCCAAAAAACCAGGGCGCGCATGGACTTCTGCTCGAAGGGTTCCCGCCGTCTGGCCCGCAGGCAGGCCGCGCCTATACCCAGGAAGGCCAGCGGAAACAGCCAACTGATTTGCCCGGACATTTCCTGGTCCAGGAACCGGAAAACCCCCGGGTTCCCGCCGCTGAACCCGAACCCGCCGCCTCCACCGCCGGGTGTTCCACCACCGGGACCTCCACCTGTCGGGCCCAGGCCACCGGAAAGCAACGTCCCGGACGGCGGGTTCGGACCGGGGGGTAAAGTGCCTTGAGCCTGTTGCTGACTGTTGTTCCCAGGCGTAGCAAGCGGCGTGGTTGCCACAGCGGGTCTACTCCCGCTCCCGGGGCCGGCACCTGACGTGCCTCCCGGTCCGCCCATGCCCAGCAGCCTTTGCACGCCGTTGTAACCGATGGCCAGTTCCAGAACGGAATTTGTCTTGCTGCTTCCTACGTACGGCCGCTGAGTCGCGGGCGTCATATCGACGATCACGGCCCAGGAGAGGGATACAACCAGGAGCAATGCCGTCGCCGCCGAAAGGTGCGCGATTTTTCGGCCCGTCTTCAGTGAGGAAAAGAGCCAGTAGACAAGGTAGAATGACGGCAAAACCATAAAGGCTTCGAGCATTTTGACATTAAAACCGATTCCCACCAGGGTCACCGAGAGCAACAGCAACTTCAGACTCGACCTCTCCGCCGCCACAATGAGAGCCCAAGCGGCCAACAGGAGCACCATTACCAGGGTCGAATCCAGTTCGTTGGTCCTGCTTACCGCGGCCAGTACCGGGGTCAGGGCCATAACCAGAGCCGCAATGAGACCGGTCGTTTTCCCGAAGGTCCTCTGGACCAGGTGGTAAAGCAAGGCTACCGATATTACCGCCGCCAGGGCCTGCGGCAGGATCAGGCTCCACCCGTGGAACCCGAACAGCCGTGCGCTGGCAGCCTCGATCCAAAGGGCGACGGGAGGTTTGTCAACACTCACATACCCTCCCGGATCAAAAGATACGAAGAAAAAGTTGTGCCAACTCATCAGCATGCTTTTTACCGCAGCGGCATAATAGGTGTTGGAATAGCCTTCCTTGCCAATCGAGAAAAAACTGAGAAATCCAGTTGCTGCAAGAATCAATAATAAGGCTGCTTTGTCCCGTGCCCTTCTAAGGAAGTTCATTTCTCTCTCCTCCCAGTCGCCCTTAGCGATAATGGCGTATTTGACTGTAGTAACAAGGAGTCTTTGGCCATGTGCGACTCATTACTCTCCTTAAGGATACTTCCTTTTACTGAAGTGTCCCTTAACTGGAACTGAACATTGATTGAGTAGCGGCTGAACATCAGCTGAACATTGCAGGGTAACCGGCTTATCCTGCGACGAGGGTAGAAATAATTAAAGCCCTCGGCTTGATGCCTTTGCTGGCACACCGAAGGCTTGGGGAGAATTCCAGGTTTTTGTTGGCGGCTGAGGAGGCGATTCGATGCGGACACGGCAGACGGACGGCTATGGGGCCTACTCACGGGCAGGGCCCCGAAGGCAGGCACAAAACATAGTCAGATTATCCGGGAAACAATACGTGAAATGTACATCCATGGCCTTCTTGACTTTCCACGCTAATTGCTCCTCCATGGGCCTCAATAATCGATTTAGTGATGGATAGTCCTAAACCTGCCCCACCATGTTTCCGTGCCCTGGAGGAATCCATACGGTAAAAACGGTCAAAGACGCGAGGGAGATAACAAGCGCTGATACCCGGACCGTTGTCTTGTATTGATAATTGTACGCTGTCGCATTTTTTAAATAACGAAACCTGAATATAGCCAGTGTCAGGGTCGGTGTACTGCACAGCGTTTTGAAACAAATTCAGTATCATCTGCTTCATTTTGTCCGTGTCGAATTTGCACCTAACATTTGGCTCGATCTGTAAACTGAGCTTTCTACTGCCGGCAAGAATGCGGAGCTGCGGCTCCATATCACGAATTACCGAGTCTAGTAGACCATCCGCAACATCAACAGGAACTTTACGGTCGAGTTTGGCCAGAAGAAGAAGGTCGTGCACTAATTTACTAAGGCGTTCTGATTCCTGATGCATGCTTGTTAACGCTTTGTGCAGTTGATCCGGTTGATTGACCGCACCGCGCAGCAGTACCTCCAAAAATCCGCGAATTGAGGTTAGGGGCGTACGAAGTTCATGAGATGCGTCTGCTATAAAGCGGCGCATCTGTTCCTGGGTTTGCCTTTCGGCTTCAAACGAGCCTTCCAGCCGCTCCAGCATTCCATTAAAGGATTCCGCCAAACGATCTATTTCCATCTGTCCCTGCCGGGTTGGGAAACGCCTGGCCAAATTCCCGGCATCAATTTGTTCCGCCGTTTCGATCATGTTGAACAGGGGAACTAGCGTCTTTTTAAGTGCCGGTAAAAAAGCCGCTAATCCAAACAGCATAGCTAGGAGGGAAAGCAACAAAAAGGTAAGCAGTTGACGAATAAGCAGTTCTTTGAGCGGACTGGTCAGGGTACTTATTTCAACGATGCCAAACGCTTCTCCGGGACCTGGAGCGACCGGCTGCAATACTATTAATTGTTCGGGTACCCCGCCGTCATCAACGACTTGGTAGTTCAGCCCCGGTCCTTTCTTCAGGGCATCCAAATACGCTTGCTGGTTCAATCGCGGCGGCTGCATGCCGTTGGGTCCATTCGATAATACCGAGTAATTGCCATTTGAATCAATAAATGCTACGCCAGCGCCAGGAATAAAAAAAAGCGGGGGGCGTGGATTGCTGTTATCAGAATATATGCCGATTTGCTGCCACGCACCGGGAGGCATGGACATGACCTGACTCTGCATGCTGTCGGCTTTATTTTTATAAATAACCTCCCGCATAAAAACATATTGAAATAGACCGATTAGCACAAGTAAAACGGCAAGGATTAATACTGATCGGAATAAAAGTTGAATTCTTAGTGAACCAGGTGCGAAGAGAGACCTGAATCGATTTATCGTGGTCTTGCTCATGGTAAATCAACCCGGTATCCTAAACCGCGCAAGGTGCGGATTAATTGATGGTTCTTGTCGTTCAACTTATCGCGCAAAGAACGAATATAGACCTCAACAATGTTTTCTTCTCCAGCGAAATCATAGCCCCATACTTTTTCTAAAATCGTTGCCTTGCTTAAAACCAACCCGTGATTGAGGACCAAGAACTTGAGGAGTTCATATTCTGTCGGCGATAGCTCCAGCACCGTACTGCCGAGCTTTATTTCTTTGCGGCGGTCATCGATACAAAAAGGCCCTATGAGCACTTCACCAAATAGGTTGGGAAATTGGTTTCTTATTCTGGCATAGATTCTGGCTAGCAACTCCTCAAAGCTAAACGGCTTTACCATGTAATCATCGGCCCCCAGCGTGAGGCCCTTCACCCGGTCATCCACCTCATCCTTGGCGGTAAGCATAATCACCGCCACATTGTCTGTCTTTTTAATCATTCTGCAGACTTCAAAGCCATCCATTCCCGGCATCATGACATCAAGTATAACGACTTGCGGCCGAAATTCTTTCATTAAGGTAATGGCGGTCACGCCGTCCTGAGCTGATTGTACTTCGAAGCCTTCATTCTGCAGGCCTATTTGCAAAAACTGGAGTACGTTCGTTTCGTCATCCACCAGTAATATTCTTGTTCCCTTAATTTGTTGCATGGTCAACCCCCTCAACTTGACAAAGCCATTTTGGTCATATTATCTAGGTCTCAACTGAAATCTTCCTGAAGTGAAACTGAATGTTTACTGAATATCGAAGTCTCCGTAGCCAGGGCAGCCGAAGGTAAGGATATCATAAGCCCCACCTTATTTCAACCGTTGGTCGTCCTTTTGACGCCGGGGGCATTACCAGGAGCCCGCGGACATGACAAAAAGACGGAGTTACCGGGCCGATGGCACCCCTTCGAACCGACCGGCCTGCAGTTGACAGCTTCGGCCGCGGCAGGGCACGGTTGGGAAGGCCAACAGGGAGGTGCTGCCACCCGCCACCTGTTCGATGTTGCCGCAACTTTCAGCGTTTATTAAGCCGATGTTCAATGAACATTCAGTTTCGGTTATAAATTGTAAAAACAATGAGCCGACATTGTTAAGAGAGGTGGCGAAATGAGGCCGGGTCAAAGGATCCGAAGGGGGTGCAAAATGGTTACTTAGTAGCAGAGTTGTAACGGTAATCTTCATATAACCGCAGGGAGGCACTATAATGTGTTGGACGGCGGCAGCGTAAGCGGCCCGCAATTCCAACCCGACGGCAGCCGGGACCATCCGCCGCGAGGAGCGGTCGCCTTCTGGAACCCGGGGGCCGCCACTTGACGGTGCCCAGCCGGCGCCACCAGGCCTGTAACAGGAATAGAGGAAGACGCCTTAGGGGAGGCACTGGTGGGTCGCCGCCAAAGGTACTTCAGGGTTTTCCCTTACTTTACAACTCAAAGGAGGAAGTAAAAATGACAATTGCCAGTGTCACCAGCGATCTGAATCTCTTCCAGGTCAGCGGATTGAGCGAGTCCGGCCGAAGAGGCGGAGGGGCAGCTCTCATGGGGGACGTCATGAAGGCGCTGAGCAAAATGGGCGTGGACACAAGTGATCAGTCGACCACCTCAGGCACCAGCGACAACTCGGCCCAAGCCATGCAGTCGTTCATGCAGCAATTGTTCCAGGCGTTGCAGCAGGGTAGCCAAAGCCAAACCGGTTCCTCCAGCCTGACTTCCGGCCTGCAGAACCTGATTGACAGTTTGAGCAGTGGTACGGGCACCTCTCAAAGCAGCAGCCAGAGCGGCCTGCAAACGGCCTTTCAGAACCTGGTCAGCTCTCTCGGGGTGACTTCAAGCAGCGGTTCCAGCGGTACGCAAAGCCCCACCCTGCAGGCGTTCCTGCAAAATCTACTGCAACAGGTCAGCAGCAATGGTGACGGAAACAGCGGAGTAACGGGAACTCCCCCTCCCCCGCCCAATGCAGGGGGAGGCCTCATGCAGAGCGTCACGGAGGCCCTGAACCAAACGGGCGTGGACACAAGTGATCAGTCGACCACCTCAGGCACCAGCGACAAGTCGGCCCAAGCCATGCAGTCGTTCATGCAGCAATTGTTCCAGGCGTTGCAGCAGCAGGGTAGCCAAAGCCAAACCGGTTCCTCCAGCCCGACTTCCGACCTGCAGAACCTGATTGACAGCTTGAGTAGCAGTACAAGCTCCACTCAAAACAGCAGCCTGCAAACTGCTTTCCAGAACCTGGTCAGCTCTCTCGGGGTGACCTCAAGCAGTGGTTCCGGCGGTACGCAAAGCCCCACCCTGCAGGCGTTCCTGCAAAACCTTCTGAAGGATGTTAGCGACTCGACGGTTTCTGCGACGGGTCAGATGGTTAACGCATACGCCTGACCGGGTCATCTCGAGATTCCAAAATATCTCCGGCTTGCGTCGCCGTGGAAGCGACACCAGAGGCTCCGTTCCATTGACCGTCCGAAAGGGCGGTTTTTTCTCACCCTGGCCAAGAAGGACAGATGGGTCTGTCAACGATCTGGTCCGGATTCCGGCCGTGAAGGGATTTCAGGAGATGTGCAGGCTGTTCCGCAATTAAAGGTGATCAAGGCCGGGATAAACCTAGCCACTTTATCCAAACAGTCAATGTCTCCTGCCGACAGCGGTTTTCAGCATATATTCAGCCGCAACTCAATCAACGCTCAGTTGAGGTTAAGGCACTATTCAGTTATCAGAGGTATTTTCTAAGAGTAACGGCCCAGACATACGAGGGGGCTTCCCATGACGACAATATAGCAAAAGAAATAAGTTTTCACGGGTTCTCAATGTTTCAGTTCCTCTTTTCTATAAGTTGTGCCGGAAAATTACGGGAGACAGGGAGGTGACCAAGAACAGGTTGTCGTTGCCGGTAACCTGTTCAAACATGGCCGAAAAATACTCGAACCTGTTCAGACGACTGGTCCAAAACGTCCGCCGCCGCAAGATAATATCCATGGTGGTGCTGGTTCTTGTTCTGGCCGGCTTTGCGGCCTGGCGCGCGGATGCGGCCAAATCCACAAGCGGCGGTTACCTGGCCGGAAAGGTAGCCTACGGCGATATCACCAGCGCAGTGAGCGTCAACGCCACGGTAGAACCTACCGAGGAGACCGTCCTAAGTTTCAAGAACTCGGGCTATGTAGAGAACGTGTATGTGACCAAGGGGCAATTCGTCAAAGCGGGTACGGTGCTGGCCAAGGAACAGTCCAGCGATTACCAGGCTCAGTTGGACGAGGCCGAGGCCGGCCTGGAGAGTGCCCAGGCCAACTACGGCGAACTGGTAGCCAAGCAGCCGGACCAGGTGAACCAGGCCAAGGCCCAGTTAGCCCAGGCCCAGAGCAACCTCGACCTGGCCAAGACTACCCTGGCCCAGGACGAAGCCCTTTATGCGGCCGGGGCCATCAGTCGGTCCACCTTAAGCAGCGCCCAAAACGCCTGTCAGAATGATTTGGCCCAGTATCAATCAGACGAGAGCAATCTGAACGAGGTGCAAAACACCGCCGGCCTCACCCAGGCCGCCGACTCGGTCAAGACCGCCAAGGCCCAGGTTACCCTGGCCCGGAACAACCTATCCGGCTCCGATATTGTCGCCACCATGGACGGTTACGTGGTGGACATAAGCGGCAACACCGGACAGTATACCGAGGGCGGCGCGTCGTCTTCCAGTTCGAGTTCGAGCACGACGTCCTCCTCACAGTTCACCATTACGCTTTCCTCCAACAAGTTGGAACTGCTGGCCGAAGTCAACGAAGCCGACATCGCCAAGGTGAGCACGGGGGACAAGGTGACTTTCACGGTGGACGCCTATGCCGACAAGACCTACACCGGTGCGATCACTTCCCTGGCTGCGGAAGCCACGGAAGTCCAGAGCGTGGAGTACTTTGAGTCGTACGTTTCCATCGACGACCAGACGGGGCTGAAAGCCGGCCTGCCGGCAACCGTCGACATAATCTCCTCCCAGAAGAGCCACGTGCTGCTGGTGCCGCGCAGCGCGGTCGATTACGGCACCACTTTCGCCAACGGTAAGAGCGGAAGTTTCGTGGTGGTCGTATCCAATGGGAAGCAGCAGTTGACGCCGGTCCGGACCGGGCTCAAGACCGACTCCGAAGTGGAAATCGAAAGCGGTTTGACAGCCGGACAGGAAGTCGTGCTCAGCAGCCAGGGACTCACTAGCAGTGGAACAAGCAGCAGTTCAACCAAAAATAGCGGCAGTCAGACGCAGGGGCCCGGGATACCCGGGGCAGGCCCTATGCCGGGGGGTAATTAACCATGTCATATCCTCTGATCTATTGTGATCAACTGACCAAGTCCTATCCGCTGAACGGGGTGGAGGTCAAAGCCTTGAACGGGGTGGACCTGTCTGTGGCGGAGGGGGAAATGGTGGCCATCATGGGGGCCTCCGGCTCCGGAAAGTCCACCCTCATGAACATCATCGGCTGCATGGCTCGCTCCACCAGCGGCCGGTACCTCTTCGCAGGGGAGGACGTGAGCCGGCTATCCAGCGATGAACTGGCCGGCCTGCGTAACCGCAGGATAGGGTTCGTCTTTCAGAAGTATAACCTGCTGCCGCGCATGAGCATTTGGGAAAACGTGATGCTGCCGCTCATTTACGGCGGCGAAGGCGGACTCCCGGCCAGGGAAAAAGTGCAGGGCGCCCTGGAACAGGTAGGTATAGGTTCCCTGGCCAACAACCAGCCCAACCAGATGTCGGGCGGACAACAGCAGCGGGCTGCCATCGCCCGGGCCCTGATCAACGATCCCCAGTTGATCGTGGCCGACGAGCCCGACCCACCCTTTGGGTGGGTGCCCGCGCCCTGGACACGGTCAGCAGCGGGGAAGTGATGTCCATTTTACAGACGCTCCACCGGGTAAAGGGTGTAACGTTGGTAATCGTCACCCACGAACCGGACATAGCGGCTTATTGTGAGCGCGAGGTGATCATGCGCGACGGCCGTATTGTTAACGACCGGAACCGTAGAAACGCCGAACAAAGGAGGGTGGTCTAATGGCTGTAAAAACGAATATTTTGGCCCAATTTTCCCTGCAGGCCCTCCGGGCCAATAAACTGCGCTCCTTTTTGACCATGTTGGGCATCATAATCGGCGTTTCCTCGGTCATCCTGATGATCGCCATCGGTCAGGGCACCCAGGCCCAGGTTATGGCGCGGGTGAACAGCCTGGGCTCCAATGTGGTCATAGTCTCCCCCGGCGCGGTCGGCCAGTTCGGCCGGGGCTCCGGGGGAGCCGCCCAGACGCTCACAGACGCCGATTCCCAAGCCATAGCCCAGCTTCCCTCTGTGGCCAACGTGGCTCCCAGCGTCGGGAAATCGGCGATGGTCACCCAGGGCAGCGAGAGCTGGACCACCACCGTCACCGGTACCAGCCCCGCTATCCAGAACATCTCTTCCCTGAGCCTGGCGGAAGGAAGGTTTTTCTCCGATGATGACAACACCTCCGCCAACGCGGTGGCGGTCCTGGGCAACACGACGTACGAGGACCTGTATGCTACCGGGGCCAACCCGGTGGGCACCAAGATCTCGGTCGGGGGCGTGCCGTTCACGGTGATCGGCCTGCTGAAGTCTTCCGGCGCCTCGGCCGGCGGTCAGGACCAGGACGACGTCATTTACGTGCCGTTGAAAACGGCCCAGATCCGCCTGGTCGGATCCACCTACGTCTCCCGGATTGAGCTGCAGGCCACCAAAAGCGACCAGGTCAGCACCCTGGTGGACGAGGTGACCACCCTGCTGCACCGCCGGCACAACCTGGCCAACGGTGCGACCAACGATTTCACCGTCACGAACCTTTCCCAGATCCTGAGCACGACCCAGTCCGTTTCGCGGATGCTCACCCTCTTTCTGGCCGGCGTGGCCGGCATTTCCCTCCTGGTGGGCGGCATCGGCATCATGAACATCATGCTGGTGGCCGTAACCGAGCGGACCAGGGAGATCGGCATCAGGATGTCGCTGGGTGCCACCCGCGGGGACGTACTCAGCCAGTTCCTGATGGAGGCGCTCCTTTTGTCCCTGGCCGGTTCCTTCGTGGGCGTGGCACTGGGAACTATCGGCGCCGTCCTTTTCTCCACCCTGGCGAAGATGACTGCCCAGGTGTCCCTCTTATCGATCCTGGCTTCCGTAGCTTTTGCCGCCCTTACCGGTATTTTCTTCGGCTACTATCCGGCCAGGCGGGCCGCCGCCCTCAATCCGGCCGAGGCCCTCAGCTACGAGTAGAATGTATCCGGCTCACTATTGCAGCCAGGGACCGGCTGGGATCGTAAGGTGGGTATAAGTTGTAGAAGTGGATGGGTTGACCTTTAGTGTTTTTGTATTGACTTCCCGCTCAAATGTTATCCACGACAGCTCTTACGGAGCGAGGAAGTCCAAAAGGGGGTATTAAAGAAGATATGGTTCCCTAGCAGCAGTATTCCAACGGGAAATGGCAAGTTTGCTCCGCGGTGCAATACCTGGGGAGAGATGGCAGTCCTCATGTATAAAGGACTCCGTTTTGCCATGGTGGCAGCGTTTGTGTACGAACACATCGCTTCCTTGAACCAGGAAAAAATGTTTGACGAAGTTGACCAAAACATAGGGAGGTACTAAACGTGTCGAAAATCTGGTTAGCGGCCCTTGCGGTAATGTCATTAGTATTTCTGGCCGGCTGCTCAAGTGGCCAGGCTAGCTCAACTGCTTCTTCTTCGCCTTCGGGCAGCCAGACCCAACAGGGGCAATCCGCCGGAAGCGGCACCACTGCTTCGGGCGGACAAACCAACGCACCTCAGGCGGACTCAAGCACTTCTTCATCCTCGACCGGCCGGACTCAACAGGGCCAATCTGCCGTAGGTAAAGCCGTGCAAGGGCAGCCGAAGAACATATCACCACAAAACATGAGGTTAGGCAAGGTCGTTTCCCTTACGGGTGGCACGGTCACCGTAGCCGTGGAGCGCGGTGGCGCTGATACGGGAACCGATGCGCCGTACAAGCTGACCAGTGCCACCCAAGTTCTGAAGGATCACTCCCAGGTTTCAACCAGCGGCCAGATACCTGATCTGGGATCGTTAGGCCTGAAGTCCGGCTATTACGTGAACCTGATGGTCAATAACGGTAACGTTACAAGTCTCCAATTTAATTCTAACGGCAGCCAGGATCAGGGACCTCCACCCAACACATACGGTAGCCAGCACCAAGGGCCCCCACCGAACGGGACTCCGCAAGGCCAATAGTAGGAAGGACTTTCTTTTCAAGTTGTAGATGGAGCGTGAGGGGGCTGTAAGTCCCCTCGCCCGCTGGGCAAGCAAATCGGTAAGGGGCACGGCTTCCCTGTGACCGGGAGGGCTCCTCTCGGGGGATCAGGGAGGGGACTGGGAGGTTTCCTTCGTCATGCGGGTGGGGAGGACGGGCGGTGTGAGCTCACCAACGACCGGCGGATACCATACCCTGATAATGACCGGAGCCGGTTAGACGGCTATAATTTGCCAGCGGAATAGGGATTCAATCATGAATGACAATCTCCAAAAAAGTGATCATATTGTGGTTCCGGTTATGGAGAACCGATCTTTCGATAACATGCTCGGATGGCTATACGATCCGCAAAACAACGCCCTTTTTGACAAGGTCCCCCGCAACCAGCCGTTCGACGGAGTATCGGGAAAGAACTTGTCCAACCCCATACCGGAAAAAGTCCCCGGTTCGGAACATAAGACAATACCGGTGGGGAAGGCCGTTGCCCTCAACACACCTCCCTTTAATCCCGGCGAAACATATTCCCATATCAATACCCAACTGTTCGGGACCATCATACCTCCGGAGAATAAGCCGCCTTTCCGGTCGCCATACAACCTGCCGCCCGAACTGCCTGAAACATACCCCATGAACGGGTTTGTGCTGGATTTCGCGGAGAATCTCCGGTACAATAAGCAGCCTGTCCGGTACGAGAACTACAAAACCATTATGGATTGTTTCACTCCGGACAGGGTCCCGGTAATAAGCCGGTTGGCCCACAGCTATGCCGTATGCGACCGGTGGTTTTGTTCGGTGCCCACCCAAACCTTTCCCAACCGCTCCTTCTTCCATGCCGCGACCTCCAGCGGCTTTCTTAGCAACTAACCTTATCACAAATGGTTATTTAACTGGGCGGACACCATTTTTAACCGCATCGAGCAGAAGAACGACCCGCATATCACCTGGAAGGTTTATTTCGATGAAATCACGTCCGTGACCATGTTGATCCACATGCCGAGATTGTTTAAGTACCGCAATTCGAACTTCTTTTCCATGGATACCTTTTACCGGGATGCCCGGGAGGGGACCCTGCCCGGTTATGCCTTCATCGAGCCACGCCTGCTCACAAAAACCAACGATGAGCACCCGCCCGGCAGCGTCCATAAGGGGGAAATCCTCATCAGCAAAGTCTATCAGGCCCTGCGCCACGGCAGGAACTGGCATAAGACCCTGTTCATCCTGACTTATGACGAGGCCGGCGGCTGCTACGACCATGTGCAGCCCCCTCCGGCAGTGTGCCCGGAAGCCGGGCGCCCCGCCGGAGAGCAAAACTTCCGGTTTGACCGAATGGGTGTACGGGTTCCGGCCGTGCTCATATCTTCCTACATTAAGGCCGGTACGGTTTTCCGGGCCAGAGACAGTAAAAGTGGCCGGGAGATCCCTCTCGACCACACGGCCGTTATCAAAACCATCACCAATCGTTTCGGGTTGGCAAGCCTGACGAGGCGCGACGAGGCCTCGGCCGATGTGGCCCAGGGGCTGACCCTGGCTAAGCCCCGCCGACTATCCCCTGGTAGAACCCCTGCCTTAGCGTTTCCGCGGGGAACTACACCTGCCCACCGTGCTGCTTGATGATTCCCACGGCCTGATCAACCTGACCTTCCCCGGTGACAACGGTCAGGAGAAAGGCCTTCCCACCCGCCATCCCATAGCCCGCATCACCGTACCCGCTCACCGACGGGTCGGCGGCCAGGAGTACCCTGGTATCGGCGTCCATTTCCTCTTGGTCCCCGGAAAACAGGGTCGGACCGGTAATGGTGGTTGCCCGGTTGAGGGGGTT
The DNA here is from genome assembly GCA_035530395.1 of Spirochaetia bacterium. GTDB lineage: Bacteria > Bacillota > Desulfotomaculia > Desulfotomaculales > JAJYZD01 > JAJYZD01. Next base: position 10,732 of record DATKUX010000175.1, on the reverse strand, counting down.
GCTGTAGTGGGCGTCGTTGGTGACGCCGTAGCGGGAAACCCGGTCCACCTGGGTCTCATCGAAGCCGGCGGCTTTTAGTGCCTGTTGGGCTTTTTCGGCCAGTGTGCTGGAGGCGAAATAAGAGAGAATGGAACGTTGACCGGGGGGAAGTTGCATCGGTGGAACACCTCGCCCTTTTTCTGTTATTATCCCTCTACTACCAGCCGATGATCCGCCGGAGCGCCCGTTCCACGGACCGTCCACGAGGCTGGCGGGTCGGTTGTGGTGAGTTGGAAAACGTCCTTCAGGGAAAGAGGTTTTTTTACCCTGGTGTCGAAAAAACAGCTAAAAGCGGAAGCAAAGTCCAGCCTGTCTCCGGGCGCCTGCCCGCGGTTGTACGGTCACGCAGGTGGTTTTGTTTCACCGTGCCATATGGAAAATCAGTAATAAAGGTGGTAATCGGTTTTGGAAGAAAACCAGGATAGCAGTACCCTCATTACGGGTTTATCCCAGTTTGAAGAAATGGTTGCTCCCCGGTTGCTGGACCTGGCCAAAGCATTGACCCGGCTGGGCCGCCTCAAAACCCTCGGCCGGCAGGCCGAGTTGCTTCATCCGGGCGACATCGAAAAACAACTGCAGGAGGCCATGACCCTTTGCGAGCAGGCCGGGGAAGAGGCGCGGACAGCCAGGGAATTGTTCGGTCGCTACCGCCTGGCCCCGGACGAGGCAGGGCAGGAGGAGTGGCAAAGGGCCTTTGTGAAACAGTGCCGCGAGCTGAAGCTGGCCGTGGAAGGGGAGTTTCCGTCCTACCGGGTGTTTCCCATAGACATAAAGGTTGACCTGTCCCACGACCTGGTGATGATCAACAAGCGGACCGTCCGCACGCTTCATCCGCTGGCAGTGGCCCGGAGAATCGTGCAGGATATCGACCGTTTGAACCGGGAACGATTCAGTCCCAACCAATTCATGCAAGCCCTGGTGCGCGCCTACGACCTTCTGGTGTATGAAATGCTCGCGGCCGGACGCAAGAAGGAGGAAACCAAGCATCAGCCTTTGAAGCGCATCTACGATATTCTGGCGGTACGCACCGGCGCGGCCGGTTACTCGTTGAGCCAGTTTGCTTTCGACCTCTTCCGGTTGCGCAAGGAGGCTGAAATGGTCTGCAGCGGGCGACGACTGGTCTTTTCCACCACCCGCCAGGCCGGGTATAAAGGTATCGAAATACCGTTGGCTACGGGCCAGCCGGAAACGCTGGCTTCCCTGGAGATAGCCCCGGTAGGGAGCGATTACAATGGACAACCCTGAGCTTCTCGCCGTCTTTCGCAAAGTTCCGGCGGCCGAAATGTTAAACGAACGGCAGATCCTGGAGGCTTTTGTTGACCCGGGCTCCATGGAGGAATTCTTGCGGCGTTGGTATCTGAACGAGTTCATTGACCGTGGTGCGGGTAAGGTGAAGTTCGTGCGCGGCCGGGCGGGGGCGGGCAAAACCCACTTCCTCCGTCATCTGGGGCTGCAAGCGGGCACCGAGGGCTATCTCGCCGTACATATCGACGCCCTCTTAATGCGCCTGGGGGCCATCGACGAACTATACCTGGCGGTGGCGGCCCGGGTGCCCTGGGAAGACATGATCGACCGCTGTGCCCTGAATATTATCCGGGAGCGGCTGGGCTACGAGGACTTCCAGTTGCCGGTGCCGGAATTCTGGGGCTGGGTGGAGAAAAATCACAGCCACAGCTTTTCCCGTCTGAAAGTATATATCCGGGAGGAAACCGACAAATGGATCGCTGGCCTCGACCTCGATGCCGCCTGGGCCGCAGCAGTGCGCGGCTGGGTGCAGCGGCGGCTGCAGGGGGAGACGGAGGTTGATCCCGTCTGGCAGGGCTGGCTCAGGGGGGAGAAGCAGGGCGCCATGGCCAGACGTTCGATGGGAGTCACCGCCAACATCGACCGGCGCAGTGCGCGCGCCATGCTGCTGTCACTGGCCGTGCTGGTCGCCAACGCCGGCTACCGGGGTCTGGTGCTGCTGATCGATAACCTCGACGTAATGGCCCGGACGGCGCGGGTGGACGGCGTGCCTTACTATACCCGGAATTGGCGGGATCAAGGCTATGAAATGTTCCGGGAACTCATAGACCAGAGCCACCAGGCAGCCTTCCTGCTCATCGTGGTGGCCGGGGCACCGGAGTTGTTCGAAAATCAGAAAACCGGCTTTCCTTCCTACCCGGCCCTGTGGTCCCGGGTCTGGTCCGAGGTGGTTCCCGAGCAAGTGGATCGTTTTGCCGACCTTATCGATCTGGACCGTTTGTGGCAACTGGACCCGGCCGACCGTTCGCGCCTGGCGGAGGCCTGGCGGGTTTGCCGGCGGAGCCCGGGAGTGGAACACCCTCCGGCCGGACCTTCGCCCGAAACCTGGGGACTGGAGTGGTCCGTGGTACGCCGGACGGTAGCCAGAGTGGTTGCGGACAGCGAAGGAGGGGATCCCGATGGCCGGTGACGCCCGGGTAATTATCGAGGGTCTGCGGTCGGGCGTTCCTTATCTGGATTCGGCCGGAGAGGTTGTCTTCGGCCGCGAGGGCAGTATCAGTAACATGCAGCGGCTGATGGAGGCGGTGGAGCAGGGGCGCCCCCCCCGTCTGCCGGCCTACTTCTTCCGGGCCAATTACGGCCAGGGCAAGACCCACCTCCTGTATTCCCTCAGGGGCATGGCCCGGGAACGCAACTGGGTGGTCAGCCTTTTAACCCTCAGCAAGGAAACCCCCCTGGACAGGCTGGATTACGTCTACCCCAAGCTGGTGTCCGAAACCTACATACCCGGCAGCCGGCAGCCGGGTTGCGAGAAGATTGTGTCCCAGGCCCTCGGTGCGTCTTTCGTCCTTTCCGAGGCTCTGGAAATGGAACTGTCGCCCCGGGTCATGGCCGTTTTGGACAACCTTACCGGCCAGAACGTTAAGGTGGAAGATTACTCGGGACTCCTGGCCGATGTCAGTGGCTCCTTTCTGCGGCTGAGTGAATTAAAGAACATCCACCGGCAAAATTTCGGCAAAGCGTTGAAGCTTGGCCGCAGTTCCTTGCGTGAAGAGGTCATCCACTACTTCAAGCTTATGGACTGGCTCATCCGGCGCGCCGGCTACCAGGGCTGGCTGATCCTTTTCGACGAGGTGGAACTGGTCGGCAAACTGGGGAGAGGGGGGCGCAGCCGGGCCTATGCCAACATCGGCCGGTTTCTCTCCGGCTTTCTTCCCCGCACGATCACTGTTTGGGCGGTCGCTTCCAATTTTGAGTCCGATGTTGTGGTGCCTCGCAATGACCGGGAGGATTGCCCGGCCTGGCTGGCCCGCCGACCCAAGGAAGAAGCCGGTGTACAGTGGTGCGGGGCGGCCGTCGACAGCCTTCTGGAAGCGGTTTTACTCGATCCATTGCCGCCGCAGAAGATGCAGTCGCTGATTGGGCAAGTATTGGCCTTGCATCAAAATGCCTATGACTGGCAGTGCCCGTTTGGCGCTCCCGATCTTTACGAGCGGGTCATGGCGCTGATCCGCACCTGGCTTACCCGGGACGCCCCGCTGCGGACCTGGGTCCGGGTCACTATCACCGTCCTGGATATCTGGTTTCAATACGGGGAAGAGCCGACGGTCAAACAGATTGAAGACCTGCTTGACGCGGATCTGGCGGAAGATGGGCCGGATTCCGGGGAGGCGGCGGCCGGGATCGAGGCGGACGAGGCCGGCCAGGTGGCCATACTGCGCCAGCCCCTCTTTTAGATGGCCGGCCGTATGTTTCCCGAACGGGTGGAAGGCTTGCGGTCCAAAGCCCGGGCCGTTTTCGGAGCGGCCTTTGCGGAGAACACGGAATTCGCCGGCCGGTGGTCCGGCGGTCTCCTGCCCCGTTTTCTCGTCGACTTCCTGACCGGTCAGTATGGTCCGGCTGCGGAGGAGCTTGTCCTCAAGCATTACCCCACCGTGCGGACCCGCCAGATCATGCGGAACCAGCTTCTCCAGGACGGTGAACTGGTGCTGCTCGACTACGTCGAAGTCACGGTCGACCTGGACCGGGGTGAACCGGTGGCCCGCCTGGCGGCCCTCGAGGTTAACCAGGCCGGCATCATGCCCGGGCTTTTGGACACCTATCCTGATCTTTTGCAGGGCGGACTCTGGGGAAAGGTGAATGTGTACTACGACGCCGGGGTTGCCCGCCGCCGGGGTGAAGGTCTTTCTCCCGTCGTGATCGGGGGCTTTCAGCCTCTGCAGGCTACCGTCGACTTGTCCCATTTTATCGCCGCGCGCCAGGAGTTTTCCACGACCGAATGGATAGAGCTGTTGCTCCGCTCGGCCGGCTACCACCCCCAGGCCGTCTTCGGCCCCGGGGAGGGGGATCGTCTGCGCTGGCTCTACCTGGCCCGCCTGTTGCCCCTGGTGGAAAGAAACCTGAACCTCCTGGAACTGGGCCCCAAGAACACCGGAAAGACTTTCCTCCTGCGTAACCTGTCGCCCCGGGCTTTTTCCCTGGCCGGCGGCCGGGCCACACCGGCCAATCTCTTCGTCAACCTGGTTACCGGGGCGGTGGGACTGGTGTCCAGCCGCCAGGTGGTGATCTTCGACGAAATAGCGTACACCTCCTTTACTGACGACCTGGGCACGGTATCCCTATTGAAGGACTTCATGGAGAGCGGGCAGTTCAGCCGCGGCCGCACTGCCCATAGCGCCGAAACATCCCTGGTCTTCATGGGCAACCTGCAGGTGGAGGGACGCCAGCCGGCGGGCAGTTACGCCCACCTCTTCGAGCCACTACCCAGGGAATTGCAGGATACGGCCCTCCTGGATCGCCTGCACGCCTTCATTCCCGGCTGGGAATTCCCCAAACTCACCCCGGCAGCCATCAATCCCGGCTTCGGCCTTTCCACCGACTATTTCGGCGAGATTCTCCTGGCTCTGCGGGACCTGGCCTACGGCTCCCACTGGCAGGCGATCAGGGAACGTTATCCCTTGCGGGACCGGATGACCAGGCGGGATCAGACGGCGGTGGAGAGGGTGGGGCGGGGCCTGTGCAAGCTGGTCTTTCCCGACGGCCGGATCACGGAGCCGGAGGCCCGGCAGATCCTTGCGGTTGCCGGCGAGTTGCGCCAACGGGTGGAAAACCAGTTGGAGATCATGGAGCCCGGCGAGTTTTACCCCCATGAGGTGGGATACACCCTGCCCAAAGGCAAAACGCACCTGGCGCTGCCGGGCGACTTTGCCGCCCGGCAGGCCGTCAACGCCTTGGACCGGCGGCTGAACCTGGCTCCGGCCAGCGGGGAGGTCACGGCCCTGACCGTCCTTTCGGCCAAAGGCCGCCACACGGGCGGGGAAGTACAGATTATCCAGGCCGTAGCTATCGACGGCGGCACCGGACAGATCAAGCTCACCGGCCAGCACGGCCCGGAACTGGAGCATTCCCTGCAAACGGCTTACCACTATTTGCAAAAACAGGCCCCTGAACTGGGCATAGGTCTGGATTACATAAAAAACAAAAATATCGCCGTGCACCTGATGGCGAAAAGTAGTTGCCGGGAAGGTCCGCCGGCAGGGCTGGCCTTTGTGCTGGCCATCGTCTCGGCCCTGCTCGACCGTCCCGTCCGGGCAGCATGTGCTGCTGCGGGCGGAGTATCCCTGCACGGCGATATCAGTCCGGTGGACGGACTGCCCCAAATGATTATGGCCGCCCACCGCCACGGGCGGCGATTGCTCCTGATACCGCGGGAAAACGTGCGGGACTTGGCCGCCGGGGCCGTACCGGAGCGGATTCTGGCCGAACTGCGTATTGAAGGCGTGGGAACGGTACGGGAGGCCCTGGCCAAGGCCTTTGCTTCTCCGGGAGACGGGGGAAGATAAAGGCGGTGAGGAAACATGCGCAAGGTATTGCAGGTGATCACCCTGTCCGAGTGGGGCGGGGCGCAAAAAGTGGTCTATGATCTGGCGACCGGCCTTTCCCGGGAACAGTTCCAAACCGACGTGGCCTGCGCGCCCGGCGGTCCCCTGGTGGAAAAACTCCGCTCGCAGGGGATCATGGTGCATGAATTGGCTTCCCTGCGGCGCAACCTGTCCCCGGTCCATGATATGGAGGCCCTGTTCAGCCTTTGGCGGCTCATGCGCCGGGGTGGCTACGATATGGTGCACTGTCACAGCTCCAAGGCCGGCCTTTTGGGCCGGGTCGCCGCCCGGGCGGCCGGGGTGCCGCGCGTTTTCTTCACTGTCCACGGGTGGGGCTTTGCCAACCGCAAGGAATACGGGGCTCTGGAGAGTTTCATGATCTGGGCCGAGAAATTGGCGGCCCCTCTCACTTCGGCACTGGTCTGCGTATCCCGGGCTACCCGGGAGGAAGGCTTGCGGCGCGGGATAGCCGGTCCGGCGAAGTATGTGGTCATTTACAACGGCCTGGATCCGGTCAGCCCTTCTCCCTCCGGGGAAGCCCTGCGGCGGGAGAGCGGGGCCGGATCGGGAGACCTGTTGGTGGTGACGGCCGGACGGCTGGCCCCGCAAAAGCAACCCCTGGTCTTTTTGCAGGCGGCCCAAAGGATTGAGTCCGTACGTCCCGAAACCAGGTTCGTGATGATCGGCGACGGGCCGCTACTGCAGGAGTGCCTGGCCCTTATCCAAAAGGAGGGGCTGGCGGGGAAAGCCTTGATGGCGGGCTTCCGGACGGACGTCCCGGAGCTTTTGAGCGGGGCCGACCTCTTCGTCCTTTTGTCGGCCTTTGAAGGGCTGCCGCTGACGGTTATTGAAGCCATGCAGGCGGGGCTGCCAGTGGTGGCGTATGAAGTGGGCGGCCTGGCGGAAATGGTCGAGGATGGGGAAAACGGCTTTTTAGTCGCGCCGGGCGACCTGTCCGGGGCGGTGGAGAAGATCCTGGCGTTGATGGGTGACTCTAGGCGGCGGAACGAGATGGGCGCCAGCGGCAGGGAAATAGCCTTGGCCCGTTTTAGCCGGGAAGCGATGGTACAGGCGTACGAACAGTTGTATGAGAAGTAAGAATGGGCAAGGGAAGATGAGGTGGCGTTACCAAGTCTTTTGGCGCCTTTTGCGGCCCGGGTAAGGGAAAGAAAGAAAGTGCCAGGCAAAATTTGCCGGATGGTCGGGCCCGGCCTGTCGTTTCCAGAAGGATTTTAAGCGTTGCCGTAGAAGACAGACTGGGTTAAAGATACCGTCGCGCCCTGTGTGGTGGGGCGGTTGACGATGACCGGCCGGTGCCGGAAATAGCTGAGTGAGGAGAAACGAGATGGCTAAAATTTCACCAAGGGGTAGCGTGCCGGGAACCACCGCGAGCGGTGGAAAGATCGGCACGCCTACCCGGAAGAATAGCTCCAGGGTCCTGTCGTCCCCAACCAGTCCGTCCCGGGTCCAACCGGTGACCAGGGAAGAATCGATAACTCACCGTCTGGCCTTCTGGGGAGTCCTGGGTATTTTGTTTTTCCCGGCCTTTTTCAGTGGCATGTTTTTTCCACCGGCCCAGGAGAAGGGCCTCATGGTCGCCGCCGTTATTTTCTGGCTGACCTGGCTGTGGAAGTATTTTAGCCGGGATACCGCATTCCTGGCGCAGCCCCTGGACTATTTGGCCCTGGCCCTGCCGGTGGCGGCCATTGCCGCCGGCATCTGGGCGGCCAACTATTCCCTGGCCCTCAACGAAGTGGTCAAGTACATCCTGTACTTCCTGGTCTTCTGGGTGGTGGCCCGGTTGATCACCAACGAGCACGAAATATACAAGATCCTGCACGCCGTCTACCTGAGCGCCGTGGGAGTGGCCCTGGCCGGTCTCGGCTCGGCAACCGGGTTGTTACCATTACTACAGGACGGCTTTGTGAGCAACCGTATCTATTCCACCTTTCAGTACCCGAACGCCACGGCCAGTTACCTGGCCGCCGCATTCATCCTCGGCCTCTACCTGTGGCACCGGGCCAAACAGTATCAGATGCCCAGGGAGATACCGGCCCTCGGCAGGTTAAACGGCTACTACCCGTACCAGTTCCTGTACGCTGTGGCTAACTTCATCCTCCTGGCCGCCCTGGTGGGAACCGGGTCCTATGGCGGCATCCTGGTGTTCGTCATAGCCCTTGTCCTCTACTTCCTGCTCTTGCCGGGGGGCAACCGGACCGCCTTTGCCTACCACTTCGTGACCGTGCTGATCGCGGCCGCGCCAGCCATCCTGCTCTTCCTGCACGAGGTGGCGGCCAAGAAGATGGGTCTGGCCTGGCTGGTCATCCTGGCCGGGGCCATCCTGGCCCTGCTTTTCCAGATGGGCTATGCGCTCCTGGAGCGGCGTCGTACTTTGTCCCCCTCCCGGGAGCCCAAGCCCGGCCTGAGCCTGCCCCAGAAGAGGATCCTGGCGGCGGCCGGGATCGTGGTGGTGTTGGCGGTTGTGGCGGTGGCGGTGGCGCAAACGTTGCTGCTGATCAAGCATCCCGACCTCCTCGCCAAACAGCCTTACGTGACGCTGCGCGCGCGGGACGTGATAGAGAGGCTGTACTTCTACCTGGATGCCCTCATCATGTTCGTCCACCGGCCTATCCTGGGCTGGGGCGGCGGTGGCTGGCAGGCGGCCTACCGCTCCTTCCAGAGCTACTTTTATGACTCCAACCAGGGACACAGTTATTACCTGCAGGTACTGGTGGAGATGGGCGCCGTCGGCATCCTGCTTGTCATAGGATTGTGGTACAGTTTCCTGCGCCTGACCCACCGTCTTTTCCGCGCGGCGAAGGAAAACCCGGCCCGGCAACTCCTGATCCTGACCGTGACCATGGTGGCTGTCGAGATCGGCACCCACGCCCTCGTCGACTTCGACCTGGCTCTTTCCGCCCTCTTCCTGGTGGTATGGGCGATGTTCGGTATTGCCTGGGCCCTGGACAAAATGGGGAGCGAGACCACGCTGAAAAAGGAACGCAAGCGGAGCTATGTGCCTTACAATCATACGGCCCTTATCAGCAGCACGGCCTTCTGTGCTGTGGCCGTCCTGCTGGGCTTGACGCTGACGGCATCCAACGGCTACGCCCAGGATGCTGCGACGCAGTACGGCAACAGCCAGAACAGCCAGAACCAGAGTTACCAGGTTCTGGCCGACCTGCAAAAGGCCATCGAATTCAATCCTCTCAACCCGCAGGTGAACGGGTTGCCCGGAGGAACCGTGGATGGGACCCTGGCCACCCTGGACCTGTCCCAGGGTAAGACCACCGACGGCGTGGCCCTGGCCCAAAAGGCGGTCGCCCTGGACCCGTACGACGCGCAAAGTTACGCTACGCTGGCGAACGTCGAAAGCAATTCCAACCAGGCGGCCGCGGCGGTGCAAGCGGCGGAAAAGGCCCTTTCCCTGGCGCCCTTCCAACAGGAGTGGTATGATACCCTGGCCCAGATGGATGTCATGGCCGGCATCCAGGCCATCAGCGGAGCCAAAAAGGATTCCCAACAGGCCCGTGGCTACTTCGAGGGCAGCCTCAAGGTGCCGGAGCAATTGGCGGCCCGGATGAATAGCCTGAACCCGGTGGAACAAAAACTGTGGAAGGATGGTCCCCCGCTGCAGTCCACGGGCATGATCAATCTGGCAACCGGCATAAGTAATTACTTCCTGGGTAACTATGCTCCGGCAACCCAGGAACTGGCGGCGGCTCAGGGTGACAGTTCCCTGAAGGATGAGGCCCTGCTGTGGCAGAGCGTGCTCGCCCAGAAAACGGGTCAGACGCAGCAGTCAGGTGCCCTCCTGGCCCAGGTTAAGAAGGATAATTCCAGTCTGGCCGCCGATTACGACACTCTTAAGGCAATGTCTCTCGAGGGGAACAGTCAGCCGGCCGCGAAACCGGCCAAATAACCGGCCCGGCAACGGACTCCGGAGGGTAACGCAGGATACGGTAACGCAGAGGTACCCGCAGGCTTGAGAGCCGGGGTGCCTCTTGCATTTTCTGACCTACGGGCCGTTTGGAAGCCGGGCAGGATTCCATCCGGCAGAGGCTTGACAGGCCGGCATGGCAAGATTATAATGATTATAAAATAAAAAGGATTATAATATAATGGTGGTAGATAAACTCAAGAAACTGGGGCTGAAATTAACCCCTCAGCGACTGGCTATTGTAAGCTTGCTCCAAGGCAATACAAGACATCCGTCAGCGGAGGAAATATACAATGAATTGAAACCCCAGTACCCGTCATTATCTCTGGCGACCGTATACAATACCGTTGAAGTATTGGTTAGATCAGGGGAATTGCGAGAGATTATGATAGCGGCAGATAGAAGGCATTTTGATCCAAATGTTACGCCCCATGGCCATTTCTTGTGTCGCAGTTGCAAATCTCTTCAGGATTTAGATGCCAGACCCCTAGAAATAGAAACTCTATTTGATCTAAAGGGCTATCTGGCGGAAGACTATGCGCTTTATATTTATGGTATTTGTCAAAAATGTCTGGAAGGAGAATAGATTCAAATCATCAAAAAGGAGATTGTATCACGTCAACTATCTCCGACTGAAGTCGGAGGCTTGCGGTGAAGAACCGTAAGAGTAGGTGCTGCCCCTGAGCAATCCTGCAGTGTTGACACGCTTCCTGAGAAGCCGGGAAAAGCAGTTTGGTCCACAAGAGCGGTGCTGGTCCTAGCCGGTTCGCGACCAAGACTCGCCCGTCAGCCTCCGGGCTGGCGTCCAATTCGCGGTGGAGGAGCACAGGGCCGACGGACGTTCCGTCACAATACCCGCGCGAGCGGAGAACCCATGAAAGGGGCTATTGGAGTGTTGGTACCAGTG
>DATKUX010000174.1:0-2801 GCA_035530395.1 Spirochaetia bacterium | reverse complement strand
ACGGGCGTGGGCATGCGGGCTGGTGAGGATCTTGCCCACCAGCATGTTGGGAAACTTCAAGTCCCCGGCATATTTGGCCTCCCCGGTCACCTTGGCCCGCCCGTCGATCTTGGGCACGCTATGGCCGATGACGTCATACGAACCTGGCACTACCCCCACCCCCTCACGACTTTTCCGCTGCGGCCAGAACGGCCTTGACGATGTTTACGTAGCCGGTGCAGCGACACAGGTTGCCGGCTATGGCGAAGCGCACCTCTTCTTCCGTGGGATGCGGGTTTCGGGCCAAAAGGGCTTTGGCCGAGAGAATCATCCCCGGTGTGCAGTAGCCGCACTGGAGGGCCGCGTTTTCGACGAAGGCCTCCTGAACCCGGTCGAGGGTCTGGTTTTGGGCCACGCCTTCGATGGTGGTGATGTCGTGCCCATCGGCCTCCACGGCCAGGACCATACACGAGTTCACCGGGCGGCCGTCCAAAAGGACGGTACAGGAACCACAGTCGCCCAGTTCGCATCCCTTCTTGGTACCGGTCAGGTCCAAATTCTCACGCAGGACGTTGACCAGGAGTGTGTTGGCTTTCACCGCCACGGTATATTCGTCCCCGTTGACCCGCAGGTTAACCAGGTAACGGGAACGCCCTTCTTTATCCACCAGGCCTTGCATTTTCCGTCCCCCTCTCAGACGTGTCCTTCCCGGACGGCTCGCTCCAGGGCCCGCCGGGTGAACACCCGCACCAGGTCCTGGCGGTATTCCGCCGAGCCGCGAATATCGGATATGGGCCGGCACTCTTGAGCCGCCACCAGGGCGGCCTCTTCCGCCAGTTCCGGGGTGAAGGCCCGGCCTTGGACCGTTTTCTCGGCCTCTTTGGCCCGCAGGGGCACCGGTGCCACCGCCCCCAGGACAATGCGCGCATCGCTCACCAGCCCGTCGGCCATGGTGACGGCCGCCGCCACGCCCACAACGGCCAGGGCTCCGGAACGACGCAGGCCGAACTTCAAGTAGGTGCTGCCGGTGGTGGACTGTTCGGGTACCACGACCCCGGTCAGGATCTCCCCCTGCTGCAGGCATGTCCGCCCGGGACCGAGGAACAACTCCTCCAGCAGGAAGGTCCGTTGCCCGGCCGGACCGGTCACCTGTGCCTGGGCGCCCAGGGCGATTAAAATGGGTGGCATGTCGGCTGACGGCACGGCATTGGTCAGGTTGCCGCCCAGGGTGCCGATGTGGCGGACCTGGTTGTTGGCCATCTGATGGGCCGCGCCGGCTATGGAAGCGTACTTCTCCCCGATCAGCGGCGAATTGATCAACTCGTTGAGGGTAACCCGGGCCCCGATGAACAGGCCGCCCTCGCTTGTCCCGATCTCCTTTAGACGGTCCAGGTTCTTCAAGGATACTACTACTTCGGGCGCCACAAGACCCTGTTTCATCTTCACCAACAGGTCGGTCCCCCCGGCGATGACCCTGGCCTTGGACCCGAAACGGACCAAGAGTTCCACGGCCTCCTCCGGCGTCTGGGGAACATAATAGGCAAAGTCGGGTAAATTCAATGCCCGAACCCCCTCTCCGGCCGGCCTAACACCTGTTCGAAGACTTGCATTCCGGCCATTATACGGCATTATACAACGGTTTGGCCGGGTTGAGGATAACCAAAACGGGTCAAAAAAGGCTGGGTGCTGTCCGGAGCACATCACTCCAACGGATTAGCCCTCGGGGTCGCTGGCCTTGGGGAACCCTGGCTTCCGGCCCCGGAGTGTTGCCACCCGGTGCAGGCAGGGTCAACAGAAGCGGTATCCAACCGGCCCCGGCTAGAATAACATGCCGGAGCAGGCCCCGGAAAAACAAGCCATGCCATGTGGCCCAATACCGACCGGTCATCAGCAAGTTGGGAGTACTGACATTAAAAAAACCGCTCTGATTACCGCCATTACCGGACAAGATGGCACATATCTGGCCGACACGCTTCTGGGATGGCAGCCGCGGACTACCTTCAAGGAACTGGTCCGCCTCATGGTGAAGTCCGATCTGGCCAGGACGGCCGGTTGAAGCACGGGGCCGGTCCCAATGCGGCACCGGTGTTGTTTCCAAAGAACTAGGTTTTTCCCGGGTTCCTGACCGGGTAAAGCCTCTTTTGAATATCCTCCAAGAGATCTCTCTGTTGCTTTAGGTTGGCCAGCTCTGACAGGATGATGGTAAAGCTGTATACCCCGCTGTATTCCATCAACAGATCGAAAAAGACCTTGTTATCCTTACAATCGGCCCTATCCCCAGGCTGCGCCAACGGGGAAAGAAGGGGATGTTTCTCCAAAGCCTCTCCTATACCCTTGAGATCGTGTCCCGCCTTCTTTAAGCGCCTGATGACTTGTTCAATCTCTTGGGATAAGGCCAATTCTAAATATAATAACTCCTTGAGTTCCTCTTTGTCCAAAAATGCCACCCCGCCCTCCTTCCTATGTTATTCAACGGACCTCATTATTTCCAGCGTAGGGAGTATAGAAGGCCAAACAGAGAACGGGCCCAGCCGGTCCCTGAAACCTTCCCCCAGTTTTTCCGACGTTCCTGCTATGAAGCCAGACGGCTCATGAGTGCCGGTGTCGATAACCTGACCTCTAGCGCCCGGATATTTATGCAAGGATTTAGACCATTAGTTCACATTGCCGAATCAGAAAACTTGAGAACAAGGCCGCCGCATCCTCCCCATTTTAATAGGGAGTCAAGGCGGCCAAAATATTTGCCAAAGAGGTTGTCGTGGAACCTTTTGCCATGGTAAAATAATCCCATGGTAGGTGAAGGAAATGGCTATGCTCAAAAA
>DATKUX010000173.1:0-5637 GCA_035530395.1 Spirochaetia bacterium | reverse complement strand
TACCACCTGGCCAGGAACGTCGGGCTGGACGTGGTGAAGCCCGATCGTCACATGGTCCGGCTGGCTCAGTATTTACAGTATTCCAGTCCGGACGAGCTGGTCAGCGAGATTGCGTCGGAGACCGGGGAACGAAAAGGACTTATTGACTTTGTACTATGGCGGTGGCTTGCCTGGATGGGGTCGGGCCCGGGGGATCTGGAGGCCGCAGTGCGAAAGACGGGATGGTGTTAGTTGATTTGGAACGGGGTGATCTAAGAAAAGTTTATCTCATCCATTGTGGTAAGTGTGGTTTTGAGGATATTTACAACTGTCGGAGTAAGGAGCTAGCCTCCAGTCGCGCAAGGCGAGAAGGTTGGGCATTGCATCGTAAATACGGATGGCTTTGCAGCCATTGTGCAAAAGGCACCTGATATGCAAAGAGGTTCGCCTATCAAGGCGAACCTCTCGACCATAACCACCTGGTCTTGCGTACCAGTTTGCAATAAAGCAGATTTTAGTACGCCATTCGGTGGTTTTCGTTAGTAGTTTTACCCGTTTTGATTTAAAATATGTAGCTAAAATATTTGAGAAAACCATGGAAAATATTCTTTTAAAGTGTTAAAAGAGGGGGAAATATAATATGATCTTTAAAATTATTAACATGAGTGATCCTTACACTATGGAATCGGATGACTTCGAAGTTGCCTGTGTGGCAAATGTGTTTTTAGGTGAAGGGGCTTACGGGTTACGTCAAGTAAACGGCGGTGATAATAAAATGCCTATATTGTTCTTTGGCGCCGACAAATGGTTTGTAAAAACATTTGGCACTGAGTTTGAATTGGTACTTAAGCGGTGTTTGGAAGAAAAGAAAGATTGTCTTATAAGGACTCTCAATAGCGTATTGATTGGCAGCTCGAGTGATCGTAAGATATTTTACGATGATCTGAGCCTTATAGATGATGCGCAAAAGCAGGAGGAGTGGCGGAATAGGTGGCATGATCAACATAGATCATCCGTGAACGATATTGCGGCTGTGGCACATCGTTACGCTTCAGTCTTGGAAAAGGCGGCGGCCAAAGATGATGGGAGTGATCAAGCTGAGTAGCATATGTTCCGTCTACCAGGTTCAGCCCGTCCTGGACGCATCCGCCCCCACACTCTGCCGGCGCCCATACCCAGGCAACCCGGTTGCCCCAACTTCGCCAAGAAGGAAGGGTGCCCGCCAGCGCCGATGCTGCACCGGTACCTCGACCTGACCCAACCTGTCTTCGCCGTGGTCCACGAATTCGATTTTGCCGGGCACGTCGAGCGCATGAAGGCCGCCCATCCCTCCTGGTCCGACCGGCAGCTCCAGTGCTGCTTATACTGGCAAGGTGGGGCAAGGAAACTTTGGAAGATCGGCATCAAAGAATTTTTGTGGTCTCACCCAGGTTATACTGCCGTGGCCTGCCCTGAGGCCATGGGGGTCAACATAACTGAAACCATGCGGCTGGCCGGGGTGGAACTGGAGTGGCCGCCGGTAAAGGTGGCTCGGCAGGTTGCGCTGTGCGGGATGAGACTACGAGAATAGGGGGTACCGGATGCTAAAACTGAACAATAGGCTGTTCCTAATCCTGCCGGTCGCCCTATTCATCACTCTGGCGGCCGGTTTTCTTTTTCCCTCTGCCGCGGCGGCGCCCGCCATGCCACAGAGGGCCAAGGAAAGCCAGCCAATAACGATGGAAGTCCTGACCACCGGGTACACGGCCCACGACACGGGCGAGGACGGAAAGGGGATAACCTGCACGGGTACCCGTGCCAGGGTAGGAGAGTGTGCCGTCGATCCGGGGGTAATACCCCTGGGCAGCCTGCTCTGGGTGCCTGGGTACAGCCAGCGGTACGGGCCGGTCAGGGCGGAGGACATCGGAGGAGCGGTCCAGGGGAAGCACATCGATCTCTTCTTCCAAAATCGAAAGGATGCAATGGCATGGGGTCGGCGCATGGAACCGCTGATCATCTTGAGAAGGGGAGACGAAAATGCACACTGACCCAGCGTGTCCAGGGAAACTTCGTGGTTCCCCACCTTCTTCATGATGGTGGGCCGTTCTCCATTGACGAGGTCCTGAAACGGCTAGATCGCAGGGGCGGACACGAAGCTCTGGGCGACCCGGAGGGAGCGCTGTGGAGGGTTGAACGATGAGGCAAGGTGGACTTCATGGCCAAGCGGTTCCGATCGGACAAGATGGACGGGCGGTACCTGCCGGAAGTGTCGGGCCAGCTGGAAGTGTGGAACTGGCGGCCGGATCTGAAGGGGCGGTTGAAGGATGTCAGCGTGGGGCCGCCGGTTGGGCGGTAGATGTAGTAAGCAGGGCGGCCGCCGGGGCCGCCCTGTACATATTGTTGATGGGGGTGTTTACGGTGTCGAAAGAACTTCTCTTTTCCCTGAGGGCCAAGGACTTTCGGGTGGATACCTTCCGTTCCGGCGGGCCTGGCGGGCAAAACCAGAACAAACGGGAAACCGGGGTTCGTATTACCCACCTGGCATCCGGGGCGGTGGGGGAGGCCCGGGACGAGCGGAGCCAGGGGCAGAACAAGCGGATTGCGTTCAGGCGGCTGGTTGAGTCCCAAACCTTCCAAGTCTGGCTGAGGATAGAGGCGGCCAGGGCCATGCTGAGTGAGGAGGAACGGCGGGCCGTCGAAAGACGGGTGGAAGGGTGGATGAGCCCGGAGAACCTGCTGGTAGAGTTCTTCGATACCGGTCGATGGGTTCCCGCTGAATAACAGAGCGGGTTCCATGGTTTCCCCCCTGGTCTGTCCCGGATTCCTGGCCCCGCCCTGGTCTTCCTTCTTTGATATTGAGTCGGGGGAGCATAACCTGATATGAAACGTCGTTTTGGGAGGTGGAACTTTGCGTACGCTTGTTGTTGGCGATATTCACGGAGAGTCCCGACTCTTGCGGAATGTTCTCGGTCTGGCCGGTTATACCCCTGGGATCGACAAACTGGTCCTGATCGGTGACTATATCGACAGGGGACTCGACAGCCTGGGTACCCTGCAACTGGTCCGCGACCTGGTTGCCGGCGGGGCCGTGGCGTTACGTGGAAACCATGACCAAATGATGATCGATGTATTGGCGGGTCGGTGGGACATGGGGACTTGGTTGGACAACGGCGCCCAGGCCACAATAGACAGTTTTACCCTGAACAGTCCCAACCGCAGATGGCGACCGACAGCGGCGGAGTGGGCGGGTTTTCTGATGTCCTTGCCTACGCTGCACATAGACGGCACTTACATGTTTGTTCACGCTGGCGTGAGACCGCATGACAGGAATCAGTTCGACGAGGACCTTCTCTGGATCAGGGATGACTTCTTGTACTGCTCCGATGAGCCAATGCCCGGGTATACGGTAGTTTTCGGTCATACCATGACTCACATGATCGAGGGGCATGGCAAAACCATACCATGGTTCGCCCCTGGTCGGATCGGAGTGGACACCGGGGCCTGCAGGACTGGAAAACTGACGTGTCTGGAACTGCCAAGTCTGCAATACTGGCAAACCTAAATTCCCCCTGGTCCGCCCCGACCCAATGGTCCGGCCGGGCCTCTTTTTTTCAGGATCTATATCCGGATGCCGTGGTGGCGGAGGATCTGGGGGACAATGGGTCTCCGCTGGCCCATCCCGCCGCGCCGGCCGAGCAGGTTCTGTCGTCCGAGGACAAGGAAAAGATCCGCCAGGAGATCGACCGAATCATATTGGAACTGGGAATTACGAAGGAAGATGCCACCCAGATCGCCAAGGATCGGTTCGGCAAGATCGACTCGCTCAGCAAGCTGAACGAGTTTACCCTGGTCCTGCAGGCTCTGGCCGCTGAGCGGAAAACCAAGACCGACGGGGAACCGCCGGCTCCACTCCTCTCGGACGAAGAGAAGGAAAAGATGAAGCAAGAGATCAACCGGGTCATGGCTGAACTGGGCCTCGAACAACATGAGGTGATACAGCTTGTTGAGGAATTCGGCACCATCGACTCCTACGCCCGACACGACTCCTTCCTGCAGGCCCTGCGCGACAAGGCCGCCCAGAAGGCCCAGGGTACAGATCCGCCTGACTTCGAAAAGCAGGCTGTTCAGGTTGCCGAGGGTCTGGGCATACGGGAACAGGTGGTCAAGCAGATTATCCGGGACCAGTTCGACACCCTGGACAGCCAGGCCAAGCTCGATGCCCTGGTTCGGGCCCTGAACGAGCTGGCTGAGGAGTATGCGGTCAAGGCCGGCAAGACGGCTGAAAAGGCTTCGCCTGCCGCACAGGCTGAGCAGGGTGCCCATGCTCCGCCAACTGTCAAGGCCGAGCAGGCTGGGCCTGCTCCCGGAGCTGCGCCGGCCGAGCCAGATGACCCGGCTCAGGTGATCGGGCTCTTCTTTGCCGGGCTCAATCCGTTGATTAAGGAAGCACAGGGCAAGGGCGTCAGGTGCAGCCTGGCCGTCGTGGTTCAGCAAGCCGGCTACAAGGATGCCGATGAATTGCGGAAAGCGCTGACCAACCGGGGCCAGGTGGATGAGCTGTTCAAGCGGGTGAGGGAGAAATTGGGACTGACCGCGGCGTGAGCAGAAAAATCGTTGACGCTGCGGAGTGCGAGAAAGTCATCGATCTGCTCAAGACAGGCCGTTGCAAGGGCTGCGGCGGCCTGATCCGAGAGCGGATCATTAGCCCGGCAGACGTCGATAAGTTGCTGTTCCAGCGGGACAGGCGGGGCAAGTTGATCGGTATCATTTGTCCGCGGTGCGCCGGGTTCGTCAGGCGGATGAAGCGAGAGAGATACTTTTAGGGAGGGGGTGATGCCCCTCCCTTCATTATTATGGGGGGTGGGTTGTATGGCCGAGAATATGCCCGAATCCGCAATTCTCACCGTAACGGAGGTGGCACGCTACTTAAAGCTCTCCAAGGTCATGGTCTACAGGATGATTGAGGATGGGCGGATACCCCATTACCGCTTTGGGCGGGCTGTACGTATACCGAGGGATCGTTTTTTTGTATGGCTTAAAAGCCAGGAACGCGAGGAGCAGGAGACGCAAAAAGTAGTGGCGAATAATTAGGGTGCCCTTGACCCGGAAGGAGGAAAATATGCGGGGGTATATTAGAAAAAGAGGAAAAACCTCTTGGGAAATCGAGGTATACCTGAATACAAAGGGTGGTGATGGCAAACCCGAAAGGGTATTTAAGACTGTTCGTGGAACAAGGCGTGACGCTGAGTCGGTTCTGGCAGAGATGTTAGTTCAGGTTAACAACAATACATTGATAAAGGCAAATAAAAAACTAACTGTCGGTGAATACTTGGAGCAATGGCTAAACGATTACGGTAAGTCCCATCTTAAGTGTACAACCTATGCCAACTATAAAGGCGTGATTGACGGACACTTAATACCAGAGCTAGGAAGTATTCCGCTGTGCAAGTTGCAACCGTCGGACGTACAAAAATATTATACTAACGCTCTTAATTCTGGCCGTAAAGACGGTAAGGGTGGATTGTCTCGGCGGTATGTTCACGGAAACGTCAAAGTCTGCGGCACGGGGAGGCTATCTAATATATGAATATGCGTTGACTTCTATCCATTACAGATATTGAGCGATATAACCTATAAAAGGAATGAGATATTGAGATTGTATCAATAGGATACCATGCA
>DATKUX010000172.1:0-7075 GCA_035530395.1 Spirochaetia bacterium | reverse complement strand
CGAACCCCTCTCTGGATGCCCTTGCGAATAGGGTCTCGGCCTGGATAAAACCACCAAAATTGGCTTAGGCTTGTGTCATGGACAGCGCTAAGTAAATATCTACCATTTTCCGCGGGTGTTTTGCAACACTCTCCTAGGGGTGGGGCCGGCTCCAAAGTAAGCTTACGCCGCCAGGGACGGGTCAACCGCCCGCCCCTGATCCTTGGCAAGGAGGATTTCGGCATTCTTGATCGCCGCGATGATGCAATTCACCGCCAAATTGCGGAGCCCCCACCGGGACATCTGCGCCTGAAAGTACCCCAGGGCAATGGTGAGCAAATCGGCCGCCCGGGTCGGTCGTGAGCGCCGTCCGGCCCACAATGAGCGCCTCGCGGGCGAGGGCGGCGGTAGTGTGCGCGTCAATCCAGACCTGGACATGGAGCATAATCCTGGCCAGGAACCAGCGCCGGAAAAGCTCCGCCTCGGTAACCACCATGATGGCCAGTACCGCCAGGATGCACGGGACCAGTTGGTTAATCGCCTGCAGTACGATGGGCTTTATCATGGGTCAACTCTCCTTGCCAGGAACTAGGACGCGCTCCAGTTCCCGAATCCGTAATCCGCGCTGCTCCCGCCGGGAGGCACATCCCTCCTGCCCAGCGGTAAGACGCCCGCCGCCCCGGCCCTCCCCAGGCTCGACCCTCCTGCCGTCACGGGACGACGCTCCGGTTACTTTGCAGCCCCTACCAAAAAGACGACAATCAGGACCAGCAACAACGCCACGGCTACGTCCGGCCGGTGTCCGATGGTGTCACCGGGGCCCGGCTCAGGCGCCGGGCTGACCGGCTTACCACTCAACTGGTCGATCAACCGGCCGACGTCCGGTGAACCCAGGCCGGTGCAGGGATCCCAGCCCGGCCCCGCCGGATAACCCGGAACGGAGTTATAGCTGTTGTTCCCGCTCGTTATATCCCTTAGCGCCGCGGGATTGGCGTAAAGCTGGGGCAGGAAGAAACCGGCCGGTTTCCCTTGCGCCTGATTCACCAGAGCGGTAATACCGGCCCAGATGGGTGCCGACAGGGACGTTCCGCCCACCGTCTGCCTCTGTCCCTCGAAGATCACCACACAACCGGTGGCCGGGTCTGCCACGGCGGATACATCCGGCACGCCGCGCCTGGTGGTATCAAAGCCGCGCAAATGAGTAACCTGGTAGTCCGGGGCGTCGAACAGGGTACTGATACCACCCCCGGTCGCTCCGCCGTTCTCTTTGCCTCTGGCCGTCCAAGCCGTTTCCTGGTAAGGGTTCAAGCGCAGGGCCGTGCCACCAACCGCTATGGCATGCGGACACGAAGCCGGGAAGTCCACCCGGCGGAGCTTCTCATCGTCGAGCCAGTGTTCCCCATAAGCTCCCTGGTCACCGGAAGCCACGAATACGGAGATGCCTTTGTCCGCCGCCTGCGCCAGCACCGCCTCCACGGCCTGGTAGTCGCCGCTGCCGGCAAAGTTTTGTTCAGCGTCGCCGTAAGAAATGGAAATGATGGAGGGCTGGTAATGCTGGTCGTTGACAACGTACCGCAGGGCTCTCTGCAGGTTCTGGCCGAATTCCTGATAGGAGCTGCCGCTCGGGGCCTCGTAAACGACGATGCGGGCTTTCGGGGCCAGGGCCAGAGCCCACTGGATGTCCAGCGTGGCCTCCAAATCGACCGGATCCGTCCCCCCGTCATTAGGGGCACCATACAGGGAGACAAACTGGACATCGTAGCTGGTCAGTCCGGCGACATCGCGGGCAAAGGCGTCGATGTCGTCTTTGGAGTACCCGGAGCCGAACTCCAGCAAGGCGATGGTCTGGCCGCTGCCGTCGAGGTTCGCGGGGATGTTGTAGGCCTGGCGCACATCGGCCGGCGTGAGGCCGGTCGCCGCCTGCGAGAAGATGGCCCGTTTCCGTGGCACGGCATAATTCATGGCAATCCCTCCATGTCGTCGCTTATTCTCATCAGGACACGGAAAAGAAACCGCGCGCACGGCCGGCAGGGCGACCACTCCAGGGGAGCACATCTGTACCATCTCTCCGTGCCGATGTTCGTCGCCGGGCCGGACCATGTTCCGCGGTACCGTCAGTGCCTGATATGGTCATCTTACGCTCGCATCTGGGGATTGGTCACCGGGTTACGACCCTAAAGCCTTATTTCCATTATTTGTAACTATTATTACGACATATGGGACTTGGTGCCTTGTAGGCCATAAGATGATGGTAGAACAGCCATATTTCCTGCGCCTCCAGTAGGAAAATGCCTCGCCGGATATCGTGAATACCATGAGACATCTCGCCACAGCAAACGGCCTACCGAAAATAGAATCCACCCCGAAGGATGGATAAACAACGGTTTCTTCAGTTTTCCTTTGCGGAGCTGAATCCGCCGGCAGTTAGCTTGCCGGAAAGCTTCTCGGGCCCTGCGTTTTTTATCCCGGCCCAGGTCCAAAATCACCCCAACCCTACTTTTTCTTCAACTCGAACTCTCTGGCCGCCAGACGCAATTCCGTCATGTTGTTGATCGCCGGCCCCTTGGTCTTTCCCGTTTTGGCCGGCCCGGGCTGGAGGTGGGACGGAACGGGACGGCCCATGATCCCGGACAGGACGGCCGCCGCCCCCTTCTTGTCCAGCCCCTCGTTGCGAGTCTGGCACTGGGGGATCTGGATGCACGCCGGACAGCCCTCAGTGCAGTTGCACTCGGCCATGATCCCGTAGGCCCTCTCCAGAACTTCGTCGACCATGTTCAGGGCCGACTCGGCCAGCCCAACCCCGCCTTCGTAGGCGTCGTAAACGAATATCCGCCCGTTTTCCCGGTCGACGTAGGTTCCGATGTCCGCCCTATCGCACATTACGAGCCAGGGCACCACCACTCGCAGAAGGTGCTCCAGGGTGTGCAGGACATCGTACCCGGCTCCCGCAATTTCCAGCCACAGCCCTGTCGTACGCAAGTTAAAGGGAGACATCCCCTGTTGGAGGCATCCGTCTCTCCGCAGGCCCTCAGGGGAGATCAGGGTATAACCTTTTAGTTGCGTGGTGACGGTCAGGGTTCCGGCCAGCGCGGTAACCCTGGCGCCCTCGTTCGAGGAGTCAGCGTTGAGCTCCGTTACGCTGGTTTCGAGGACGGGCAGCGTGCGAAACCCCTCCAGGTGTTTGGGCACAACGTCCGCCAGCGCCAACTGCCGGACGGCATCGACCCCGGTTACCAGGTAGGACCGGCCGACGACGGACAAAATGGCGCCCGGGTACGCTTCGGCCAGCAAGGCCGGGTAATCGTATTCCTCCAGAACCCGGCCGTCCGGCGCAAGGGCCCGGTAGGTCGTCCTGTCCCCCCGCAAACCGAACCGCACGAAACCCGCGGTGGTCCGGTAAGCCTTCCCTGGTCCGCCGGTAAGGCCGATACTTCCCGTGTGCCGCAAAAAGTTGATCGTCCGGAGGTAGGAAGCCTCGTCCCAAAAGGCCGCGTCATCCTTGGTCAACGGCAGCTCCCGGCCCGCCTCCAGCAGGTGCTGGGCCATGAACTGAAGCTTGCGCGGATCCACCACGGCCTTCTCCACCGGCTGGGCGAAGAAGTAGTCCGGGTTTCGCACCAGGAAAATCTCCAGCGGATCTTCATTGGCGATCAGAACCACCAGGGATTTCTGTCCCTTGCGTCCGACCCGCCCGGCCTGCTGCCAGGTCGAAGATATACTGCCTGGAAAGCCGGCCATGAGGCAAACGTTGAGGTCCCCGACGTCTATGCCCAGTTCCAGCGCGCTCGTCGCCATCACACCCTTGAGCCTGCCCCCGAAAAGGTCAGCCTCGAGCCGGCGCCGGAGTTCGGGCGTGTAGGTTGCCTTATATGGGGTTACAGCGTTTTTCAGGTGCGGGTATTGCTCGGTTATTTTCCTGAACATCGACTCGACCACCCGGCGGGACCGGCCGAAGGCTATCACCCGGTGCCCGTATTCCACCAGCGTGGCCATGGCCCGGGCCGCCTCGTAGTGGGCCAGCCGGCGCTTTTCCTCACCGAGTTGGTTGACGTAGGCAGGCGGCTCATAAAAGACTATTTCCTTCTTGCCGCCAGGTGACGTGTCGTTGTCCACCACGCTGAAAGCGAGACCCGCCAACCGGCCGGCGAAGTCGCCCGGGTTGCCTATGGTCGCCGTGGTCAGCACGAAAACCGGCCCGGAGCCGTGGTGCCTGCACACCCGCTGCAGCCGGCGCAGCACATGGCAAACGTGATTTCCAAAGACACCCCGGTAGGTATGGGCCTCGTCGATGATCACAAAACGCAGCGCTCCGAACAGCCGGGCGTGGTTATGGTGCCGCGGCAACAGGGTAAAGTGGAGCATGTCCGGGGTGGTAATGACGATGTTCCCGGTCTCCAGGACCTGCGAGCGGCGCTTCGGCGGTGTGTCCCCGTCGCACACCTCCACGATGGGCCCTCCCGTTCCACCCGGCCAGTCTATCTTCGCGGCCAGTTCCCTGATCTTCCGGGCCTGGTCCTGTCCCAATGCCTTGGCCGGAGTCAGGTAGATCGCGGCCACGCCCGGGTCGGCGAGAAAGGCGCTGAAGACCGGAATGGTGTAGATCAGGGATTTGCCGCTGGAGGTACTCGTGGTTACCACGGTGTGCCGGCCGGCCATTATATGGTCAATCGCCTCGGCCTGGTGACAGTAAAGTTTCTTGATCCCGGCCCGGGCCAGGCCGGCCCTCACCGGCTCCGGCACAGGCTGCGGGAAAGGAGCCCATTCGGCCTCGCGCGGCGGGATGACCCGCACGGAGAGCACCCCTTGTTGATCAAGCAGCAGATACATAGAAAGCCCCCCCGGGAAACATCGGCTGAGAGTCTATTGAACCAGCTCATTCTTCTGCGGCAACCGGCCGACTGTGAACGAACCCGCCTGACCGGGGGAGCCGTTCACCAAAACGGTGATCCGGTATAAGCCGAAGCCGGGAAGACGCAGGTTGTTGACCAGGAATATGCTGGTGGCATCGCCGGCCGGGCCTAAAGTCATATTGTCAATGCGCAGGTCCTCCAGGGACCTCTCTTCGGCTGGTCCGGCCACTTGAAGCACAAGCGCCACGTTTTCGCCGGGCACCCCGCCCATATTGACCACAAAACAGCACCTGGGATGGGTAGCCGGTGCGCTGGCCGTGAGAATGGATCCGAACAGACCGATCAGGCATACTTTGCCGGCATTGTCGAAAAAGGCGTGGTCACACATATGTACCCAGTTTACTTTGGCTATCCCTTTCACCCCCCTTCAAACCAGTCCGAGCCTCCGGAAAAAATGCGCTAACGGAGCCGAGTGAGCGGCGAGGTAAACGTCCAGGATTAAAAAGGCTAACATGACACCATACTCCCCCAGGCGCCCGGTTCTGAAAATACCCCTGGGATGCCAGGCCGCGGGCAGGAACGGCTGCACCCCGCTGACCGTCAGGCCGTCCAGTACGAGATGGGAGGCCGACCCGAGAAAGCCTGCCAGAGCCATCATCATCACCGCCAAATGCAGCCTGGAGCCCACAAAGGCGCCAAGGACGGCCACCAAACCACAAAACCAGACCGTGTGCGTAAGCGTCCGGTGTCCCACCGTACCTCTTAGGGTGGCCGCAACGGGCCAAACCTTCCGTCCCATGGTGCTACCAGGGCTGTCGATATCCGGCAGGAGGGCCGCTACGCCCGCGGCGACCATGCCCAACAGGGGGTTGGCCGGAAAAACGAGCGCCCCTACGGCTGCCCCGGCTAAAAGGTGGGTGCGACCCATCATATCACGTGTACCTCCGTTTGGGCGCCTCCAGTACGCGGCGTACTTGGTCCGTCAGCCATCTCGTAAGGGATCCTTTCTCCGTTCTGCCAGAAGTATCCGGCCAAGCCCGCTCCCCTTGGCACAACCCTTCAGCGCGGAAATGGGATCACCTCGAAGGGGAATCACCTTTATGCTCTGGCCGTCGTCCATCCATTCCAACGCATCGCCCTGCCGGATGCCGAATTTTTCGCGCACCCTGACTGTAATGGCAATCCGGCTGCGTTTTGTAACGGTCGTGCGCATCCCCATCACCTCACGTCATTGTAATACATGTTAATTACGTTTTCCAATTGCCATTTGGCGCTGCAGGCCCACGCCGGTTCAGGATAACAAGCCCTGGAAATATACATAATACGGTAAATTGTAGAGCTTTGTTTTGCTCATAGTGGCTCCCTATTACTTCGTGATTTTCCTCCCGGGATCAATGTTTAGCGGGATATATTGGAGTCATTCCCTACTTAAATGTTTTTTGCCATCTCTTATTAAAACAAGTATCGTCAATACATTTTCCCAGTATTTTTCAAAAATAGCGTCAGCTCTGCCCGTAGGCAGAGACCAGCCGTCTTTGGGAGTGCGTCCGATAACTGCTATAAGATCTCCTGGCTGTAATCGACATTTGCAATCACTGCACTCGAAAATTCCTAATAACTTCATTGCAAGATCTCACCTTTTGATGCGATTAGAGTTTTGTACTGTCTAAGGTTGCCGATACTCTACGAGTTTCCTCACACTCCCCAATTGGACGCGAACAAAACTGACTCCTCTAAACACTCACTATTCCTTGCCCGCTAAGGCTCTTAGGGATTGAACCACCGCGCTTTTCCCTTCATCATTGCGCGCATCCTGGCCAGAATCTTCAGGTCCGTCTTTCAAAGGAATGTGCGCAGATGAGGATGTGTGCGCTAGGATCATGTCTGGATCATGTGACGGTATGGCACCACCGGTACGCTAATTTGTCTGACAGGCCTTATCCCGGAGGCCAATAGTTTATCGATATCCTTAGAAATAGCGGCGGAGATAAGCTGTTCTCCACACCTGACGCAGACCTGGGAAGGGACTCCCTCAATTACAACTAAATTCCCCTTGTACCGAAAGTCCATCTGAATCACCTTGTCTTCCATAACCCCACCACAGACGGGACAAATGTTAGAGTCATTCATCCTTATCCCTCCTTATCCTGTAATCGATCCAGAGCTTCTCATCCGGAAAGTAGAAAGTTATTATATCGCTCACCGGTGCCAGACTACACACAATATGAAGCGCAACTCCCTCCGAT
>DATKUX010000171.1:0-20606 GCA_035530395.1 Spirochaetia bacterium | reverse complement strand
GACGTTGTTCGTTTACGATACCGGTATCGAGGGGGCTGACGCTCACCTGCCGACGAATGCCGGCCGGGTACTGGGTATTCCGGCTATCGAGGTCGCGAAGAAGGAACTGCATCCCCGGGTCTTCAACATTATCATCATGGGCGCGGTGATCAAGGCCACCGGGGTGGTACCGGATGCCGCGGCCAAGGAAGCCATCGAGAAAAAGCTGGGCTATAAGTTTGCCAAAGATCCCCAGTTGCGTGAACTCAATTTCAAAGCTATAGACCGGGGGGCCCAGCTGGTAGCCGGTCAGCTGTAGAGCAGAGGGGAGAGTCGAAGACCTTGCCATACGCAGGAAGCACCACTGAGGTGGAAAAGGGCTCGTTTACCGTTTTCCCGCAGCTTTGCAAGGGCTGCGGCCTGTGCATAAAGAGATGCCCGGTGGATTGCATGTCCTGGTCGGATGTTCTGGGTGTTTACGGTACGCCGTCGGTGGAGATAAGCGAGAAGTGTACCTCGTGCGGAACCTGCCAGATGGTCTGTCCGGACTGCGCCATTCATATCGTCAGAAAGAAGAAGGAGACGCATTAGGACGCGTAGCCTCCGGGTGTGCGGGTCCTGATGCAAAGCGAAAGGGACGTGGCCCCGGGAGACCGGGATCACGTCCCTTTAAGCGCTTTCGGACCCGCGGACCTGGTCCGGTACCATGGTTACCGGCTGGGTTTCCCGGCCATAATCTATAGCATGACAAACCTTATTGTATGGCGCAAGTGCCTGATGTGCCGACAGAGTTTCGTCCGCGGTATCTCTATCCGCGGTCACCTCCTGTGCACCGGTTGCGAGAGGCGTTTGCTGAACCTGACCTGCGACGATCCGGCATACGACTCGTTCCGTCTGGGCCTGAAACCGATGACAAATCTGCTCGCCCTTCCGGGGGTACCCTGGTCCCGGGGGAAACAAGCGGGTCCGGCCGGGTTGCCCGCCTGCCCGGGACATGGTAGAATACGGGTAGGCCGTTAGATAAAGAAGGGACGTTGGGTTGGGGGACGCGCAAGACGAGGCTCCTCTTTACGAGGCTCTCAGCCGGGCAGCCGGGGTACAGGCTTTTTGGCTGCATGTGCCGGCCCACCGGCAAAAGGCACCCCGCGGGGGTGATGTGCTCCAGGGGGCTTACCACCTGGACCTGACCGAACTGCCCGGCCTGGACGACCTGCACTGCCCCCGGGGTGCGATAGAAAGGGCCCAGGCACTGGCGGCCCGGGCCTATGGGGCGGACCGGACTTTTTTTTTGGTGAACGGCAGCACCGGGGGACTGCTGGCCCTGATCCTGGCCGCTCTGACCCCGGGCCAGCAGTTGGTGTTACCCCGGAACATCCACCGGTCGGTCATGGCGGCGGTTATTTTCAGCGGTGCCGACCCGGTTTGGGTGGATCCGGTCTATTTGGCGGATTTCAACTTGACCGGCGGGATGCGGCCGCAGGCCCTGCATCAGGCGTTGACGCAGGCCCGTCCGGGCGCGGTTTTGACGGTGCACCCCACCTATTTCGGTCTGGCCGGTGACCTGAAAGGTCTGGTCAAGGTGGCCCACGAGGCCGGTTGGCCCGTGATAGTGGACGAAGCCCACGGGGCCCACCTGCGTTTTCACCCCGCCCTTTTGGCCGATGCCATGGCTTGCGGGGCGGATGCCTCGGTGCAAAGCACCCACAAAACGGGCGGGGCCTTGACCCAGGCGTCCATGCTGCATCTGAAGGAGGGTCTCCTTGATACCGGGCGCCTGATGAGCGCCCTAAACCTGGGCCAGACCACCAGCCCTTCTTTCCCTCTCCTGGCCTCTCTGGACTTGGCCCGGCGAAACCTGGTGCGGGAGGGACGGGCGAGGCTGGAGGAGATCCTGTCAATGGCGGCCGTTCTGAGGCAGAGGTTGGCAGGGTGTGCAGGGTTGGCGGTGCTGGGGCCCGGGGACGTGCCGGGTGGTTTTCTGGATCCCACCAGGGTGGTGGTATCTACCCGGGGCACCGGGTTGACCGGCTACGAGGTGGCCCATATTCTTTGGGAGCGCTACAGCGTGCGCGTGGAGTTGGCCACCCCTGACTTGATTCTGGCCATACTGGGGATCGGTACGGCGCGGGAGGACGGGCTGGGGTTGGCTACGGCTCTGGAAGACATATGCGTCAGGGAGGGGCGGAAAACCTCGGGACTATCTCCGGTGGTTTGGCCGCCCCGGCCAGCCAAGCGCCTTGCGCCCCGGGAGGCCTGGTTTGCCGGCCGGCGCCGGGTGGCGCTTGCCGGGGCAGCCGGGTTGGTCAGTGCCGAATTGATTGCCGTGCACCCGCCGGGCTTGGTCGTTATTTGTCCGGGCGAGGAGATAACCCCGGAGGTCGTGGAGTACCTTATCCAGGTGCGCCGCCTCGGTTTGTCCGTGCACGGCGCGGCGGATCCGGCTCTGGGCACGGTCCGGGTGGTTGACTGACGAAAGGCAAGGAAAAGGCGGGTTTGCGTATGGATTCCGAAGGGGTGGCCGCATTTTTTCAGTCGGCCCTGGCCGGGGGCCGGCTGGCCCATGCTTACCTTTTCCTGGGGGCGGGCGGGGCTGGTGCTCTGGCGGAAAACCTGGCCGCGATGCTTTTGTGCCGGGCGCCGGAAAACGCTCACGCCTGCGGCAGCTGTCCCGATTGCCGGCAATTGGCCGGGGGTTTTCATCCTGACCTGACGTTGGTGGCCCCGGCGCCCAATTCGATCAAGATCGAACAGATCAGGGAATTGCAAAAGGTGGCTAATTTGGAGCCCTACCAGGCAGGCTGCAAGGTATTCGTCGTAAACGAAGCCCAGAAAATGACCGATGATGCGGCCAATTGCCTGTTGAAGTCCCTGGAAGAGCCAACCGAGAATGTTTTCTTTATCCTGGTGGCGGACAACGGCGAAGAAATGTTGCCCACCGTGGTGTCGCGTTGTCAAAAGTTTTTCGTCACCGGCCGGCTGGAGGCGGGTACGGAGGCGGCGACGGGCCAGTTGGCCGGGTTCATGGCGGCCTGGCAGGCGCGCGATGTATCTTCCCTGCTGAAGCTGGGGGAAGGCTTGGCCGAAGACAAGAAGCTCGCCGGGCGCTTTTTGGACCAGTTGGCCGTTTTCTACCGGGATCAGGTCGTCCGGTCCGAGACCGGGAAGGCCGACCTGCTGATACATGAGTGGGAGGAAACCGGCTGGACCGCCGAAGACATGGCGGCGTGGCGGACAGCCGACCTGGTCAGGTGCTTCGACCGGGTGGAAACGGCCAGAAGGCATCTGGCCGCCAACGCCAATACACGTCTTCTGCTGGACAGCCTTTTTCTGCATCTGGCCGGGGAGGCCTGAGGGGGAGTAGCTTGTGGCCCTGGTAACCGGAATAAGATTCAAAAAAGCGGGCAAGGTTTACCATTTTGATCCTAACGAACTGGCTCTCGGGCCGGGTGATTGTGTCGTCGTGGAAACCACCAGGGGAGTGGAAATGGGCAAGGTGGTGGCACCCACGGCGGAACTCCCCGACGTTCAGGTGGTCAAACCCTTGAAAAAGGTGGTGCGCAAGGCTGGCCACGAGGACCTGGAGCAACTGGCCCGCAACCGTGAGAAGGAAGGCGATGCATTTCGCATTGCCCAGCAAAAAATCAGCTCACACAACCTACCGATGAAGCTGATCGGCGTGGAATACTCCTTCGACGGCAGTAAGATCGTCTTTTATTTCACGGCCGAAGGACGCATCGATTTCCGGGAACTGGTCAAGGATCTGGCCAATGTATTTCGAACCCGGATTGAGCTGCGGCAAATAGGGGTGCGGGACGAGGCCAAACTCATAGGCGGACTGGGTAGTTGCGGGCGGGAATTGTGCTGTGCCGCCTGGCTGGCCGACTTTACCTCGGTGTCCATCCGCATGGCCAAGGACCAGAACCTTTCCCTGAACCCCACCAAGATTTCCGGTATTTGCGGCCGTTTGATGTGCTGTTTGAAGTACGAAAACGATACCTACGAACAGGAAAAGGTCGGTTTTCCGGAGTCGGGCAGCCGGGTCAACACTCCGGACGGCGAGGGCAGGGTTTCAGGCATCAATATTTTCAAGAAGACGATCAACGTCGAGCTCAAGGAATCCAAGCTGGTCCGGGAATACCCGGTGAGTGCGGTAAATGTGCGGGGCAAGGAGTAACAGCCGATGGCAGCAAGAATCCGCAGGAGTACTGTGCCCGGCCGGCGGGTGCGGCGCTGGCGGGGCGGGTATCC
The DNA here is from genome assembly GCA_035530395.1 of Spirochaetia bacterium. Taxonomy (GTDB): domain Bacteria; phylum Bacillota; class Desulfotomaculia; order Desulfotomaculales; family JAJYZD01; genus JAJYZD01. The sequence goes on along the minus strand of DATKUX010000171.1, from coordinate 16,379 downwards.
AGGATCCGGGCCGGTGTCGCCTCTGGGTGCGGCGCTGGGCGTCCTGGAAAGCGAGATCGCCGAACTGGCGATCGAAATTAGGCGCCTGAAAGAGAAGGCCCGTTTGGTGGAGAGTGAAAACAAGTCGCTACGTCGCCGTCTGGCCATGGGGATAACTCCCCCTGAACCTGGCCTGGGGGTGCAGGAAGATAATTTATTCGCGCTATACCGGGAAGGCTTTCATGTTTGCCAGCTCTATTTCGGCAAGCGGCTGGAGGGCGGCTGCCTCTTTTGCGCGTCCCTGCTGCGCCGAAGGCGGTCATAACCTTGACGGGGGAAGGGGCAGGTGTCCTTTTTTTGGTGGCCACCCCGATCGGCAACCTGGAGGACATTACCCTGCGGGCGCTTGCGGTCCTGCGGGAGGCGGACCTCATCGCCTGCGAGGATACCCGGCACACCCGCAAACTGCTCAGCCGCTACGATATCCATGTCCCTACCACCAGCTACCATGCCCACAACCAGCGGGTCAAGGGAGACCACCTGCTGAACGAAATCTCCGCCGGCAAGAAGATAGCCGTGGTTTCCGACGCCGGTCAGCCCGGCATTTCCGACCCCGGGGCCGAATTGGTGGCCCAGGCCGTGGCCCGCGGCATTAGGGTGGTGGCCCTGCCGGGCCCCTCGGCTGCCTTGACCGCCCTGGTGGTTTCCGGGCTGCCCACGGGACGTTTTGTGTTTGAGGGTTTCTTACCCTCCGCCGGCCGGGCCCGGAAAGAGAGAATCAGGGCTCTGGAGCACGAGGAGCGGACGATCATCCTGTACGAGGCGCCCCACCGCCTGCTGCGCACCCTTTCCGACCTGGCCGGGATCATGCCTGACAGGCCGGTGGCGGCGGCCCGGGAGATGACCAAGAAATTCGAAGAGGTGGTGCGGGGCCGTCTGATGGAGGTGGTGGACCACTTTACTACTCATCCCCCCCGCGGCGAATTGACCCTGATCCTGGCCGGCCGACTGCCGGCCGAGGATACTGCGCCTGCTGACCCGCCGGATATACCGGCCGTGTTTGCCCGCCTGGTGGCCCAGGGCCTGGACCGGCGTAGCGCCATCAAGGAAACGGCGGCCGTTCTCGGTCTGCCCAAGAGGGAAGTTTACGCGGTGGTGGTCAAGGGCGGGGAAGACAACACGGGTTAGCGGAAGTTGTACTCCCCGGATCCCACAGGAAGAGCCGGGGGTCTTGCGAATATTGCCAACATGAAGAATAATGCCGTTAGTCAATTAGTAGAAAGCCATAGCGGTTTTGGGTGTCATCCTTGTTCTGAAGGACCTCGCAGGGCAACCCCATACTCCTGGCCGTATTGTAAACGTCGATGCCAAACATTTGATCACACGGCCGCACCTTTTCCGGAGTGGGGCACGGCTCTCCGTTCTCCACGCTGCATGATTTACACAGGTTACAGAAGCGAATGGCAAAGGCGAAATAGTGACCATCCAAAAAAGCAGCCCGTTCCAGATTAAGGAGTGCGGCACTCAATTCCCTGGCATCATGTGAATGCACCATGAGGATGTGCTTGTATCCTTTAACCATTCCAGTTCGTTCCGTGTATGTCGTGTTCCTATCGTGGCATTTTATGCTGTGTTTGAAAAAATCTTCGCAGCCCCATCTGCACTTCAGGATCGCTCTTGTATCGAAATGGATATTATCAGGTGGCATGATCACTGCGTCGAGCATCCCAAACTCCTTGGCCAGGGTGACATATCTTTCCACTCTCATCACGCCTTTCTCCTCAGTCGTCATACTTTCCAGACTCAAAGAGTATTTGCGCCGAGTGCGGCTGACTATATGCTTTTTGCATTCGATATGTGGCCAGTTCGATGCCGGTATTGTTCACAGCGCCACACCCTCCCTGGCTATTTCACTATAAAACAGGGTCTGGTGTTTTTGGTTTTGCGAAAACTCCTTGACCGAAAAGACTACCGGAGATATCATGCAGTCGTATTTCAGTTCTACATCTAGAAGTATTTCGCTTATAACATCAAATGTTGCCTCATCTCTTTTGTGCACTATAATCAATGCGTCAATATCAGACTCGTCATGAAACTTGCCGGTTGCTTTAGAGCCAAAGAGCCTGATTTCAGACAAGTTTGTATTCAATGCGTCTTTTACTCGCGAGGTAAATTCTCCTAGAGACTTCTCCTCGAGTTTCGTTAGATAAGGCACGGAGTCCATCACCCTTCCCCGGAGCAAAGTCGTTGGAGATATTATACCATATTCTGCAAATGGGAACAACTCTGTGACCACGGGTTGACAGGCTGGGACGGGTCTTCCCGTGGCAGCCAAGACATAACTAATTTGGCATAAACCGGCGCCGACTGGGTCTCTGGGTAATAACCTACATTATAGATCAGTCTCGCTGCCAGTTAGGAGTCGCGTTCTCCCAGTTGCCCGGAATAGTTGTCCGGCCGGTCCCGCGTTTGGGACTGGCACGGAAAACTCACTGGATCGTGGGCCGATATATAGTCGGGCGGCCGGCTATGTAGACGGAAAGACTGGGCCGTAATGCGGCTTTGGCATAATACATCAAGGCAAATACTGATTCAGGGGGTAGCATCATGCCGGGTGTGGTGATAATAGGCGGCGGCTGGGCCGGGTGTGCCGCCGCCCTGGCGGCGGTCAAGGCCGGTGCGCGGGAAGTGACTTTGCTGGAGCGCACCGATATGCTCCTGGGTACCGGGTTGGTGGGCGGCATCATGCGGAACAACGGGCGTTTTACGGCGGCGGAGGAAGCTATAGCCCTGGGGTGCGGGGATCTCTTCGAGACGGCCGATTACTGCGCCCGGCACAGGAACATAAGCTTTCCCGGGCACGAGCATGCCACCTTATATGATGTTTGCAAGATCGAACCGGCGGTGCGGCGGGTGCTTGATCACTACGGGGTCAGGAGACATTTTCTGTCCCGGGTAAAGGATGTCGAAATGGCCGGGGACCGGATCCTGGCCGTAATCACCGAGAACCAGGAGAAATATTACGGGGAGGTTTTTGTGGAGACCACCGGCAGTTGCGGTCCGCAGGTGAACTGTGCCAAGTACGGCAATGGTTGCGCCATGTGCATCTACCGGTGCCCTTCCTTCGGACCCAGGGTGAGTATTGCGGCCAAAGCGGGCGTAAAGGAGTTTCAGGGTAAAAAGCCTGACGGCTCCACCGGGGCCATGAGCGGTGCCTGCAAGCTGAACAAGGATTCGCTGGCGGAGGATATAGTGGACCGGCTCGATACTAACGGGGTGGTGGTCATCCCGGTCCCGCCTGAACTTCAGAAGGGTGAGGCGGCCCTGCGGGACAAAGCCTGCCAGCAATATGCCCTGCCCGCATACAATGACAATGTGATTCTGCTTGACACCGGCCATGCCAAGCTGATGACTTCCTTCTTTCCACTGGATAAATTGCGTTGCATCCCCGGTCTGGAAAACGCCCGCTACGAAGATCCGTACGCCGGGGGAATCGGCAACTCTGTGCGTTTTCTGGCTCTCTCCCCCCGGGAAGATACGCTCCGGGTGATTGGAGTGGCCAATCTCTTTTGCGGGGGAGAGAAAGCCGGCATCCTGGTCGGCCATACGGAGGCCATTGTTACCGGCAGTTTGGCCGGGCGCAATGCGGTTTTGTCGGCGACCGGCCGGGATTTGCTTCGACTGCCCGAAGGCCTGGCCATCGGCGACATGATAGGTTTCAGCAACAAGCAGATGAAAACCGAGGCCGGCTTACAAAAAAAATACACCTTTGCCGGCGCGGAATATTTTAGCCGGATGAAGGAACGAAACCTGTATACCACCGACCGGGAGGTCATTCAAGACCGGGTCAGCCAGCTGGGTCTGACCGGTATTTTCGAGCGGCGCCATGACGCCCTCTGAGTGACAGTAGAGGCCCTGTAACCTATTCCCACCGGCAACACTCGTACACGCAAATGCCCAACCAGTCGCAGTCGCAGAGTTCTTCACCCCGTAAAAGGGAACAAACAGGGCATGTTTTGTTTTCGGCCAGTTGACAGGGGCATTGTTCTTCAGGCCGGCACGATTGATAGGCATAGTTTGCCAACATTATCACTTCCTCCTGGTGTGGCATGTTCTAGCCTATGCCCGGCTTTGCAAAGAGTGTAGCCCCGATGGCGCAACGGGGCTGCCAATTTCAGGAGGGCTTAATTAAGGTAGCGGCGACCGGAGAGTCCCGGGGTGCGCGACAATCCCGTACCGTCGTGTGGCGCTGCACCCCGGTCAAAGTTTTGGGCCGGTGCAATAATGTTTGTCGGACAAGCCGGACAAACGAGGGGAATTTCCTCTCCTGGTCGAAGACAAGGGAACAGCATGCTTTCACTTGGTTTTCCTTAAACTTGCACGTGGGGAGGTTTTTTTGTGGCCTTACGCACCAGGGAAGAATATCTGCAATCCTTACGGGCTTTGCGCCCGAACATTTACAAATTTGGCCGGCGCATCGAAGATGTGACTACCGATCCGGTCACCCGGCGCACGGTGGAAAGCCACGCCCGGGCCTTTGATGCCGCCGCTGATGAGAAACTCAAGGATATTTTTACATGCACTTCCGGCTTCACCGGCGAAATAATCCACCGTTTCAACGGCCTGATGGCCACGATGGAGGACGTCATTTACAATGCCCGGCTGAAAAGGGAGTGTTACCGTCTGACCGGCACCTGCACCGGCGGTCTGTGTGTTGGCTGGAACGCCATGAATGTGCTCTGGGCGGTGACCAGTGACATGGACGGGGAATACGGTACCGGCTACCAGGCCCGGCTGCAAAACTGGATCCGGCAGGCGCAGGAGAAGGGGCTGGTGGTGGCCGGAGCCCTCACCGACGCCAAAGGAAACCGCAGCCTGAGGCCGTCCCAGCAGCCCGATCCGGACAGCAACCTCCGGGTGATTGAGGTGCGGGAGGACGGCATCGTCATCCGGGGGGCCAAGGTGATGATCTGCGGGGTGGCGGCTTCCCACGAAATATTCATCCTGCCCGGCTCCGCCTACGGAGAGGCGGACCGGGAATACGCCGTAGCGTGCGTGGTGCCCCGTGACATAGAAGGACTGACCATTGTGGAAACACGCCGGCCCAGCGACGAGCGGGAACTGGATTCCGGGTTCGATGTGCCCGAAACCGGCATCACCCAGGCCTACCTTATGTTCGAGGACGTGTTCGTGCCCGGGGAAAGGGTATTCATGTGCGGTGAATACAAGTATACGGGTAGGATCATCGAATACTTCACCGCCAACTACAGGGCCTGCATAGGCGCCTGCGTAGCCGGGCAGGGCGACGTGATGATCGGCGCGGCGGCCCTGATGGCCCGGGCAGGCGGCCTGCCGGCCAAGACTTTCGCCGGGAAAATGGTGGATATGGCTGTAAACAACGAAACCACCTTCGGCACCGGCATCGGCGCCATCGCTCTGGGCGGGCGGCATCCGGCCGGCATCTGGTTGGCCGATTCCCTGCTGGCCCATACCAACAAGGTGCTGGTAGCCACCCTGCCCTACGAGACCAAGCGCCTCTGCCAGGAAATCGGCGGTGGGGCGGTGGAAACCGGTTGCTTTCCTTCTTACGATGATTTTACCAGCCCTGAGTATGGCCACTTATTGGAGAAGTATATGAAGGCCGGGCAGGCTTCGGCGGAAACCAGGGCCAGAGCGGCCCGGCTGGCGGAATGGCTCACCGTGGGAGCAGGAGTGCCCGGTTGCATGCACGGCGGCGGTTCGCCCGACAGTGCCCGGCTGGTGGTGCGCTTGCGCACGCCCGTGGAGGAATTTGTCGGCTATGCCCGCCGGCTGGCCGGGATTACGGAGGAAGTGCCGGACCCGGCGAAACCGTAGCCGTGCGCAGCTCTACCGGTGGAAAAACAACCGCCACCCGCTGATGCCGCCCACAGCTACGGCGGTTAGCACCGCGCTCCACAGGGCGGTGCCGGTCACCATCCAGAAGAAAAGCGGTCGCGGTTTCAGGCCCAGGGAAATGCCCAGGGCGGTGCCGATAGGTGTGCCGACCAGGAGGGGGGCCAGGAGGCCGAGGCCGGCCGGGCCGAAACGGGTGTATACTTTTTGCAGCCAGCCGTATCGGGTTGATCCGGTTGCCCGGCCGTGCTTTTCTACGAAACGGCGGCGAATTGTCTCCCCGAGAAACAATATGACCAGCGTATCCAGGGTGGCCCCCAGGGTAGCGGCCAAGGCGGTGGAAAAGGGGTCCAGCCGCATGGCCAGTCCCGCGGGAATGGCGGCCTTGAATTCCAGCGCGCTAAGGCCGGCAATGGTCAGGAAGCGAATAATGTGCATAAGCACCTATCCAAGAAAAAATCCTTTACCCGGCGTTGGGCCGGGCTCTTTCGTTGCTGTGAATGCTTTCCGCGTCTTGGGCCGGAATTCCTGCCACGCAGCCTAATTGGGCGGGGTTGACCGGTATTATGCCAAGGCCGGCGGGTAGCCGATAGAAGGCGAAACGGCCCCGGCGCCATACAGGAGCCGGGGCTGGTCGGTACCGGGAACAATTGCTATGCTGTTGCCAAAGGAGCGTTAACCATCTTACATCGCCTGGGTGTTTTCAAATAAAGCTTGAGCACACTCGCGGCAAACCAGCTTTCCTTTGTAATGCTGAACGTCGGAAGCGTTACCGCAGAAAACGCAGGCGGGTTCGTACTTCTTCAGGATGATCTTTTCATTGTCTACATAAATTTCCAGCGCGTCTTTCTCATCAATTCCCAGGGTGCGCCTGAGTTCAATGGGGATGACCACGCGTCCCAGTTCATCCACTTTCCGTACAATACCGGTAGATTTCATTGCTATCCCTCCCTTACAACAAATTTCGACGAAAACTGCAATACCCTGACTAAATGGTACCATCCATGCCAGTAATAGTCAATAGGCTATTTTGGGCTTTTTTCTAAATTTTTTTCAATAAATACGCCCCTTTACTCTGACGATCTACAATATTTGCAGTGTTGCCTCTTTTTACGCCACCTGACATTTTTGGTCGCCGCAAGGGGGCAATACGACAGGAAATATCTCCTTTTTATGGTTGATTTGTGTTTCTGTCTGCCATGGCCGGCTGGCCATTGTCCCTCTCATGGCTGGACTATTATTGTGCCCCGCATGTAGCCATCGCTTGCTTATCGCCGAGATAAGGGCAAAAACAGGCAAAATCTCCGGCCGGGCCGGAGTGAAGGTAAAGCGTGTAAGCACAGGTGATCCGGTAGAGGATGCGGGGGCTGCCTGGATGTTAACTCCAAGGGTGGGGGAAGTTTAACAAAGCCGCCTCTCATCTCCTCCCTTTAGGGAGGAGATGAGAGGCGCAAATTTCTTTTCCAGGAATACTTTGGACCATATTGACAAACCTCCCAGCACTGCATATCATAGTATTAGCTCTTTGACAATCGGTATGGGGGTTGTGGCCGGTCCAATGGGCTGCCACGTAAAACCGATTCCCGAAAGACGGTCCCCGACCCGCCTGACGGCGGGTGCCCGAACGTTTTGCGTCCCACAAGGACCGCTCTCGGCAGGGAGCGAACTTGCGGTGCAACATTGGGACCATGAAGCCATAATGTCACCTCTAGCCTAGCAGAGGTGCCTCGCAGTAGAGGGTGGAAGCTCCACCCTTCAGGGCGGGGAGGCTTCACGCTATGGGGCTCGTTGCTATAGATGGTCTGCGCCCCGGGGACGCTTCTTTCTTGGCGTCGTGCCTTATACCGGAAAAGGAGGAATTGCTCTAGTGACGGGGTTGGCCGGGTGCACGGGCGTTCCTGTTATAGGAAAAAAGGCCAGAAAACCTGCGGGGCTTGCCCCCAGGATGAATGGCCCATCTTTCGAGCATGGAAACTCCCAAAACCGTCCAGAAAGTCTCCTCGCTGTAGAGAGGAGATAAAAGGTGTAATTTTCTTAACGAGGAATACCTTGGGCAGATTTACAATACCACCTACACGATGTATCATAGTATTAGCTCCTTGACAATCGGTATGGGGTTGTGGCAGGTCACCCGCCTAACGGCGGGTGACCGAATCGATTCCCAAAAGACGGTCCCATACAGGGAGTTTGACTTCGCTTCCTTATCCGCAAGGATAGAAGGCGTACGCTAATGTGGGCAGCGGGCCGCTTGTATGCCAGGGTTCCTTCCCCTGTGGCGAGTACCTAACTCCAAAGCCCACGGGTGTACGGGTTTGGCGAAACCATATGAAGAACCCACGCGGGCTTGGCCCGTGGAGAAGTCAGGAGCGCATGCCTAGGATGGCGTTACAGGACAGTAGGGCCGGGAACCCAAAAACCAGACCTATTTCTTAATATGCAAAGACCCCCCAAATTTTGCTCCCTGGTTCGTGGTAACTATTGGATAATGCACGGATAGTGAAGCTCTCTCTCGCCTTCGCTGGCTCTTAGAGGCGGGAGCTTCCGCCCATCTCACGATGGGGGATTCCTGTTTCATTGACCGCCGCCGCATGGGTCTCACGCAGTCTTCCCAGGCGTTAGTTCGGGCGCAACCAGCCCTACCAGGAAGGTGTCGGACGCAAACCTTACATGACTCTCTGCAGGATCACCATCGCCGATACCACGTCCCGGTCGGCTTTGAGCCTGCATTCCGGGCAATCATGCACCCGGACGCTGAGGTCTTTCGGCACATGTTCCCCGCATACGCAGGTCTGGGACGTTCCGGCTGGAGGAACCTTCACGAGCACCTTGCCAAACTTCTTCGACTTGTATTCCAGGTATTTCACGAAGGTTCCCCAGCCCGCATCGGCAATGCTTTTTGCTAGGCAATGGTTCTTTGCCATGTTCTTGACTTGTAGATCTTCAACCGCTATGTAGGCCCATTCACCTCCCGCCCAAGAGGCGGGAGGTGAATGGGCCTGTCCTGTTATAATTACCTGGTTTCTGAAACCCGTTTGGCTTTTTGCTACGGTGTGTCCTGATGGTAGTGGCCGGCCGGCAAAGCTGTTTCCCCTGCTGCCTGCCAAACTTGACAAACATTACGTTGCCCGATAGAATCGACGTGCCGGAAGCTTTGGAGGGGGGAAGGATTTGAACAAGCCCACTTTTTATATAACAACGCCCATTTACTACCCCAGTGACAACCTGCACATCGGCCACGCCTACACCACGGTGGCGGCCGATACTCTGGCCCGCTACCACAGGCTGACCGGGTGCGACGTCTGGTTCCTCACCGGATCTGACGAGCATGGGCAAAAGATTGAGCGTAAGGCCAAAGCTGCGGGAGTTTCGCCCCGGGAATATGTCGACGGAATCGTGGCCAATTTCAAGAAATTGTGGGACGTACTTTTGATCAGTTACAACGACTTTATCCGGACGACCGATGACCGGCACCGCTTGACGGTGCAGGTCATCTTTCAAAAACTTTACGACCAGGGGGATATTTACAAAGCCAGCTATTCCGGCTGGTACTGCACCCCCTGCGAAACCTTCTGGACCGAGCGCCAACTTGTCGAGGGCAATTGTCCTGATTGTGGCCGGCCGGTGGAAGTGCTGGCAGAAGAGAGCTACTTTTTCCGCCTTTCCAGCTACGCGGACCGTCTCCTGAAGTACATTGAGGATAACCCTTCCTTCATTCAACCGACCAGCCGCCGCAACGAAATGATCAGCTTCATCAGGATGGGTCTGGAGGATCTGTGCGTGTCGCGTACGACCTTTGACTGGGGTATTCCCGTGCCGTTCGACCCCAGGCACGTCATTTACGTCTGGGTGGACGCCCTTACCAACTACATTTCCGCTCTCGGCTACGGGAGCTCCGACGATTCCCTCTACCGGAAATACTGGCCGGCCGACATCCACCTGGTCGGCAAGGATATCGTGCGGTTCCATACCATCATTTGGCCCATCATCCTCATGGCGTGCGATCTGCCCCTGCCCCGGCAGGTGGTAGGCCATGGCTGGCTGCTCCAGGATAGCGGCAAGATGTCCAAATCCCGGGGCAACGTGGTGGATCCCCTGGAACTGGTAGAGAAATACGGGGTGGATGCCGTTCGCTATTACCTCCTGCGGGAGCTTCCCTTCGGAGCGGACGGGAATTACTCGGAAGATGCGCTGGTTACGCGCATCAACACCGACCTGGCGAACGAACTGGGCAACCTGGTGGCGAGGGCGGTGGCCATGGTGGAGAAATATCGCCAGGGGCGGCTAAACGCCCCGGGTGGGTTGGAAGGGCCCGACAGGGAATTGAAGGAACTGGCCGAAGCTGCGCCCGGCCTGGTAGCGGAGCAGATGGAGGCGCGGTCCTTGAACGGTGCCCTGGATGCCATCTGGAAACTGGTGAAGCGGGCCAACCGTTATGTTGATGAAACCACTCCGTGGGGCCTGGCGAAAAGGGAGGAAGATGCGCAGCGCCTGGACACGGTCCTGTATAACCTGGTGGAAAGCCTGCGTTTTACCGGTGTGCTGGTATCACCCTTTCTACCCCTGGTACCCCCCCGGCTGTGGCCCCAATTGGGTCTGACCGAACAGCCCGGTCTGACTACCTGGGAGTCCCTGGTCTGGGGTTCCCTCCCGCCCGGCACGCAGGTGAAACGGGGCCAGGCTCTTTTTCCCCGCATCGACACCGACAAGACCGGGCGGGAAGCCTGATGCTCATCGATACGCATGCCCACCTGGACGACGAGCAGTTCGCACAGGACCGACTCAAGGTTATGGAGAGGGCCAGGGAGGCCGGAGTGACCGCCATTGTCAACTCTTCCTACGACCTGGCTTCCGCCGCTGCAGCGGTAAAGCTGGCTGGTGACCACTCCTGGATCTACGCCACCTGCGGGATCCACCCCCATGAGGCGGCAAACGCGCCGTCCGACTATCTGGACCAACTACGGATCCTGTTGGCCGAGCCGGGGGTGGTTGCCCTGGGGGAGATCGGGCTGGACTACTTCCGGAACCTTTCGCCCCGGGAAGAGCAGCAGCGGGTTTTTCGCGAGCAGTTGGCCCTGGCCCGGGAACTGGCCGTGCCCATAGTTATACATAACCGGGACGCCCATGCCGACGTTCTGGAGATATTGAGGTCGGACGGGGTGGGTCCGGCCGGCGGCGTAATGCACTGTTTTTCCGGCAGTTGGGAAATGGCGGAGCAGTTTATGAGGCTGGGCCTTTACATTTCCCTGGCCGGGCCGGTCACCTTCGTCAACGCCGCAAGGCTGCCGGAAGTGGCCAGCAAGCTGCCTGCCGGGCGGCTCTTGCTGGAGACCGATTGTCCGTACCTGGCACCTGTTCCCTACCGCGGCCGGCGCAACGAACCCGCCTATGTAAGGCTGGTGGCCGGGCGGGTGGCCGACTTGCGCGGTGTGTCGATGGAAGAGATAGCCGGCGTGGCGGCTCAAAACGCCTGTTCAGTCTTCCGATTAAAGGGTGTCGGCCATGGCTGAGGGCAGGGGGCTGGTACTGGTTTTGGCCGGGGACGGGCGGCCTTGGGTTACCGGCGGGGTCGTCTTGCGGGCGCTGGGGCAGGGGCTTGACGTGCTGGTCTGCCCCCTGGACGGTGACGGACAAGTTTACCGGCAACTGGTCCGGACAACGGGTCTGCCGGGGCGGTTGGCGGTCTGTCCGTGCCCCGGTGACCCGGAGCGGTGGCTGACAACCATGGCCGGAGAAATAGCCGCGGGGCGGCACGACATGATTGTGCTCCCGGCGGTGGAACGCATCCTGGCCGAAGGCCTGGAGCGGGAGCTGGTCAGTCTGCTGGATGCCCGCCCCCCCGGATTGCACCTTGTACTGGCTGGCCAGGGGGACCTGGGTGGCCTGGCGGATGCGGCGGACATGGTTACCTGTTTCGAGCGGCGGAAATAGAAATTATAGCCCCGTCTTTTCCCGCCCATGTGTTATTTAGGATTCATTGGTTAAAGAAGGGAAAAAATTTGGCAGGTTGCGGGAAGGAGAACCACTTCTTCCCGTGGAACATATAATAACGGGATAACTAGTTACCAATTTTTAGTGAGAGCGAGGTGTTTTATGGGATTAAAGGCCGCGGACGGTATACGCCATTGGATCACCTCCCGGCAGATATCCCTCCGGACCACCCTATTGCACAGGATCAACAGAATCTGGATTTTAGTTGCAGCATTGACAGCCATGATGATTACGGCCACGTATCTGAGCGCGCAACCGGTTACCCTGGTTGTGCACGGTCAGGCTGTAGCCATCCGTACTTCTCAACGTACGGTCGGGGATTTGCTGGCGGACCGGAATGTCCGGCCCGGTCAGCAGGATAGGGTAATGCCGGCGGAGGATTCTCCCATATACCGGGGAGAAGTGATCCGCGTTTCCAGTGCCGTGCCGGTTCGTGTCCAGGTGGCAGGTAAATACCTGGACCTGATGACGGCGAGGGAAACAGTGGCCGGGGTGCTCAAGGAGAACGGGATCGCATTAGGGCCGAATGATCAAGTCCAACCCGCGCCAGCCACCCAGGTGGCGGCCAACATGATAATCAGGGTGGACCGGATGACCACCGGCACCGAGGTAAAAAATGTCCCGCTGCCCTTTTCCACCAGGCAGGAAAGTTCCCCGGATCTTTTCCGGGGCGTAGACAGAATAATGCGGCTGGGCAGGCTGGGTCTGGAAAAACAGGTATGGCAGGTTTCCTTCCGTGACGGGGTGCCCGTGAACAAGACGCTTATCCAGAGCCAATTGATCCAGGCACCACAGGATCAACTGGTCCAGGTGGGTGCGTTGGGCGAGGCCTCCCGAGGAGGAAACGTGTTACGGTTTTCCAAGGTTGTTGAGGTCCGGGCTACCGCCTACACTGCCGATGGCAGTGACACGGCATCAGGCACGGTGCCGCGGGCTGGTACGGTGGCCGTGGACCCCGCGGTTATCCCTCTGGGAAGCCGGCTTTACGTTGAAGGATACGGCTATGGTACCGCTTTGGACACCGGGGGAGCTATCACAGGCAAGCGCATCGACCTGTTCTTCGATACCTTCCGGGAGACCGACGAGTGGGGTGTACGTTACGTAAGGGTATTTGTCCTCGAGTGAGGGCAGGTGCCCTTCTTCTTTAACTTGCGACCCGGAATGGTTATAATAGGGATAGCGGGGGAAACCCTGCCAAAATCGCAGGGATTTGTTTTTGAGGTTAATAATGTGGTGATGGACCGGACAAGCGGGCGGTGGATCAGGGAAACACTTGCAGAACATGGTTTGCGGCTGCATAAGGCTCTCGGCCAGAACTTTCTGGTCGATGCCAACATTCGCGACATTATCGTGGGAGCCTGTGATTTACAGCCGTCCGACGTGGTGGTGGAGATCGGGCCGGGCCTGGGGGCCCTGACCGCACATTTGGCGGCCAATAGCCGCCTGGTCCTGGCCCTGGAGTATGACCGGGGCCTGCACGCGCTCCTGACGGACGACCCGCCGGGAGCAAATGTGGTGCCTGTTTTGGCCGATGCCCGCCAGGTCAATTTGGACGACCTGGTGGCCGAATATACAGGTGGGGAATACGGCAGCGGGGGTAAACCGTATAAGGTGGTCGGCAATCTCCCCTACTACTTGACCAGTCACCTTTTGTGGCGTTTTCTGGTAGAACGGTTCAATGTTGGCCTTATGGTCTTCATGGTCCAACTGGAGGTAGCCGGTCGCCTTTTGGCAGCGCCGGGTGATAAGGACTGCGGAGCTCTGACCGTGGCGATAGGGTATTTCTGCCGGACCGAACTGGTCCACCGGGTTCCCCGGACCGTCTTCCATCCGGCGCCGGCGGTTGACTCGGCTGTCGTCAGGCTGGTCAAACGAGGGGTCCCGCCGGTTGACCTGCCCAGCGAACCGTTGTTTTTCCAGTTGGTGCGTGCTTCCTTTGCCAACCGCCGGAAGAAGCTCTTGAACTCGTTGGCCGGTCAGATGCCGGACCTTTCCCGGGAAGGGTGGGCCCGTCTTTTGGCTGCAGCCGGTATTGCGCCGGAACGTCGGGGCGAGACTTTATCGATGGAGGAATTTGCCACCCTGACCAGGTTGGCCTGGCAAGAGCAGGACGCCCGGAACGGGTAAGGGGGAGCGGGAACAGGGTGTACTTTACCAGTCCCAGCAAGGGTAGGATGACCTTCGAACAGATGATGGCGGACATCATGGAGTATATCTGGGGCCTGCCGTCTTCCTCCTACCGTATCATCATCGGGTCGGATTCCCAGGTCAAACGGGATACCCTTTTCATAACCGCCGTTATTGTGCACCGGTTGGGGAGAGGGGCACGCTACTACTATCGCAAGAAGCTCCAGCGGAAGATCAAGAGCCTGCGGCAGAAGATATTTTATGAGACCTCTCTCAGTCTGGAAGTGGGAGGAATGATCAATAAGTACTTTGCCGAAAGAGGCAACGATGAAATGGAAGTGGAGATCCACATCGACGTGGGTAAGGCGGGCGATACCAAGGACCTGATCCGGGAAGTCGTGGGCATGGTAACCGGCAGTGGGTTTCAGGCCCGCATCAAGCCGGATGCCTTCGGCGCCTCCAGTGTGGCCGACAAGCACACGAAGTGACCGGGGTGCTTAGGTCACCGCAATTGCCAGTAAATAACGGAAACCCATGGGTGAGTCACATCAGGAACCAATAAGGATTTGTCGAGGTTGAAAATATTTTCCTTTTTCCGTGGGTTAATAGGGGATCCTTTTTTCAAGGTTCCCTTTTGTTTTGTCTTTTGGAGGTATGCAACTCGCCCGGGGGATGAAACGCCGGAGGTGGTTCGGGGCGGAGGTGGCGGCGGTCCGTCTTCCCGGGTTTGGTGGTCGAAGCCGCCGCGGCCCCAACCATACCTATAATTCGGTCTCTGTTGACGCGCTGTGTTCTTTCACCCGGGACCAGTATTTTTGAACGTCCGAGATCAGGCTTTCTATGTGATCAACCATAGCCCCTTCAGCTCCGGCAGGGTCGCGGTTCCGGATTGCCTTTAATATTCTGTCGTGCCCCACAGCCAGTTTCCCTCCAACCTGCGTCCGGATATATTCCAGTATGGGTGAAAGCTGACTATCTTGCCTGATAAGGTCCATGGCGGCGGCTAGAACTTTATTTTTCGCTGATACTGCAATCAGGCGGTGAAATTTGACATCGTGCTCGGCAGTCATGATGTTTTTGGTGCTAAACTCTTCTTGTTCGCGTAGGACAGAGTCCATCAGGCGAATTTCGGCATCGGTCGCGTGTATGGCTGCAAGCCTGGCCAGTTCTCTTTCAATTGCCCGTCTCGCCACCAGGATATCAATCAAGTCCTCTTTTTTCCTGGACTCCAGGGTGGCGAAAAACCTGTTTCCATATGTCAACCTGTGCTGGAAACGCCTAACTCTCTCCAGTTTCTCCCGGCCTTTATCTGTTATCACTCGACCCTGGAAACCAACTTTTACGGTCAGGCCGAGTCTGTCCATTTCGCTCAGCTTGCGTCCCACAGTTGCCTCACTTATGTCGACGCTCCCGGCATTAAGGAGCTGTCTGAGCACGCCCGAACCCAGAGGTTCCGCCTTCTCCTCCAGGATCAGCAGAATCTCATATTCCAGATTGTCTTTCCTGTCCGGCATAGACTTAACCCCAAGCATTGCCATTATAATGGGAAATCTGACCGATGTCAAGGCAAAATAGAGGTGATATTATCATCTAAGAAACGATTGCTATTCCCATCATCGTGGATCTCTTCGGAACAGTGCGCATGGAGGCTCTTGCATCCAGAACGCTCGGTGAGTCGTGGCATTGAAGCCCATGATCTCTCGAGTTAACAGCAGATGGCGATAATTCATGCCAATATTCACCCACGGTTTCCTTTTATGGGTAGTCTTATCTATAATTACCGATGGCTAGGATAGATAACATGCGTTATACTTTAGAATCAAGGTGTTTTGTCAGAACAGTTCGAGCTGATCGCCACGGAGGCATCCCTTGCGAAAATTGCCAACCACAATCCTTCTTTTTTGTGAGACAAAAATGCTCATAAAGACCACCTTTCGGCCCTTTGGGAAATGACCAACTGGAGCTGAAGGGTTAAAAATGGGCGTTCTTGAAAAAATGCTCTAATCTATGTTTGCAGGAAAGGTATGGCTTTGACAGCTTTTATGGTCTTCTGATGCCCTAATAATGTACTTGACTGTCAGATATCATAAGACGAAGTAAGTCAAATGGGCAAACTCTTGTAGTGCAGGAAAAAAATCCGGAACCCAGTCAGGTCAAGCTTTTTGACCTTTTGAAGGAATCCATAGCCAAGGTCCCGGAAGTATTATCATGTATAGCCTATTTATGGCAAGATACGGAAAAACCCGTTCGCGACCTCGGTAGCCGGCCAGTTGAAGTTTATGGTGCGGTACGGGCTGAGTTCGCACGGGGCGGCCGCCTGCGTTATAGCCCGGCGGGGTCTGGACTTCCGGCTGGAGAGGACCGTTGCCAGCAGTGTCTTGAAGTTGCCTGAACGGAAGCGGACAACCAGG
>DATKUX010000170.1:0-8108 GCA_035530395.1 Spirochaetia bacterium | reverse complement strand
CGTTCGTGGGCCGGCGGTCATCGGGGACAATGTGCTGGTTAAAGATTCGTTTGTCGCGCCGTACACTGCCATAGGGCGAGATACTGTCCTGCAAAAGGTGGGTCTGGAGCATTCCGTGGTACTGGATAACTGCCGGCTGTCTGACGTTGATTTCATCGAGGACAGTTTGATCGGCTGCAATGCCGTGGTGAGCCGTTGTAGCGGGAAACGCCGGGCTTGCCGGTTGTTTATCGGTGACGATTCGGAAGTGGCGTTGTAGCTTTCGATGAGATAGACTTTTATAAACGGGATCGGCAGGAAAACCCGGCCGTTGCAGGAACTGTGTTATACATGAAACGGCTGAAACTGGTAACCTTTCTGGCAGCAGCATTGATCCTGGTGCTACTCATCAAAAATGCCGGCAGCTTCCTAGTCATCAATGAACCGCCCCAGAAAGCGGATGTTATTATCGTTCTGAGCGGGGACACGGGTGGCCGCCTTCAGCGGGGCATAGATCTCTACCGCCAGGGCTATGCCCCCTACCTGCTGTTTACGAGTTCTCCGACCGGTCTGCAAAAGACGCAGGCCATGGCCGAAGGGGTTCCTGCCCAGGCCATCATCCTCGATCCCCAGGCGCAGAACACTTATCAGAACGCGACCTATTCAAAGGCGTTGATGGAACACTACGGCCTAAAATCGGCCATCGTCGTTTCCTCGGACTACCATATGCGGCGGGCCAGCCTGATCTTCGCGCATGTTTTCAAGGGTACCGGTACCGTCTTCACCTACGTTTCCGTCAAAGACCCCGGGTTTCACCCCGTGCGGTGGTGGACGAGCCGACAGACCATTCTGCAGATGTGCTGGCAATACTGGGGCATCGTGGTCTTCTATCTCGGGTTGGGGCCATACATCACCAGCGCTTGGATCTGGGATTCGCCGTTGAAATATCTGTTCAGATATATGAGTTGAATGAAAGCATCGAGCGTGGGGAACGTGGCCGCCACCGATTTATGGTGCCGGTGTATTACGGGTTTTCGGTGGTCGGCGACGGCCACAAGGCACCATTTGCCACGTAGGAGGCCCTACGGACGATGATGACCGCCCGAAGGTATCAAGCCATCACCTGTGTTGTTTCGAGGCGTTGTGGGGCAAATGTGAGCATAGATTTTCGATCCACTACGAAAAAGACCCCGCCGGGCTAATGGTTGTCCTGTGAACCGGGCGCTCACGGACATCCACCGTCACCTATCCCGGCGCCACCGTGTACCCGTGGGCCGCTGAGATGTGGGCAGTGACCGCAGTGAGGTGTTTTCGCAAGGCACAAAAGGAGGATTTTGCGAATCCGTGCAGAAATATGTCGGAATCGTAGTACGCGCCGCGAGTGTGATGGCTTGCATGGCCGGTGACCAACCGGCAGGACGGGGTTCGATTCCTTCGGCGGCGCTCCATTTCCCCTCCGTGACCCACATCTTCAGCATCTGGCATCTGACGCCCTCCAAGGCGCTCCCGTACCACCACCCAGAAGGCTGTACAGGCGACGATAGCCGCCGGGAGGTATAAAAAACATTACCTCCGGACTTGTAAGGTCTTGCAGGGCAAATTTGGCGGTGATTATTTCGGGAGAAGACCGCCGTCCGGCCCGCCGGGAGTACACCGCAGTTCGGCTCTCCGACCACCGTCAACTCCGGACATCCACCGACCCCCCATCCCGGCGCCACCGTGGTACCCGTGGGTATAAAACGTCGCTATCGTTCACCTACCCGGACATAACCCCGCATAAAATGGCGTCCCGTATCTGGGCGGCACAGGAAAGCGAACAATTGCAAACCCATGAAAGCCGCGTAGCACATGTGCCAGCTGACAGGCACAAGTTTTTGCGGTACGGACGAGCACCGGAAGGGTTATTCGCAAGAGCGGGAGGGGGTTACCTCCCGCTCCCTTACCTATGGTTCACTTCGCGGCGTCGTCGACCACGTCGGTTGCATCTTTCAGCGAGTCTGCTGTGTATATCTTGTCAATTACCTTGTCCAATGCATCTAATTTACCGATCCGCTTGACCCGCCCCTCCAGTTCCCGGGAAATATCCCCGAACCTTGCGTTTAGGAACTTGCAGATGTCCTCCTGTTTTGCCGAGACTTTTCCCCTGGTCTCAGCCTCAGCACTTTCTTCCTTGACCCACTCCTGGAAAACTGCCGATTTCATAATCATTTCCCTCCTTATGAAAGATAGCACCAAGTCCGGCGGGTATCTGCCCTCAGCCAGTATCGCCATGGTGGCCAACAAATCCTGTTTCAGGGATTCATCCGCAATTGCCTCCACGGTGCTTACGCTTTCCTTCAATGCATGTTCTGGACTCTCGTCTGGTTCGTCGCCTCTCATCAGTGGCAACAAGGGGTATAGTCCTACAAGTTCCGCTTCCGTCACACGTCGCCTATACACATCCCACACTCGAAAAACCGTGTAACCATATTCGAGTATTCCACCGTCCCACCTGTCCTGCAGGCGGTGCAGGCCGTTGTCGTCGTCCTCGTAAAAGAAAATAACGACCTGCTTTATGGGCGGCATCCCTCTGCCTTCTGACAGGGTGGCCTCCCATATGTCGCTCCGGTAGCGAAGCATCCTGACCGGGAGTGCCTTGCCATAGTATCCCTGCGGCTCTAAGTGGAGCAGGTACGGCCCATTGGGGTCCGCAATCTCGAACATGCTGTCCAGGTTTGATTGCTTCATCGGCACGAAGTTTGTTTTAAAGTTACAAACCCAGTCGTCCCGGCAATCTGGCTGGAAGAACCTGGCCCAGTCCCCTGGACAGCGCTGGAGCATCCGCTTCACCGGAGTGTCTATGCTGGGCATCTACCCACCCTCTCTTTCTATTTTACCACATAGCCTTGTTTTTTCTGAAGACTGTTGCTTGGTGGATTACCACCTTGGGCAACCAGAAGAGGCCCTCCAGATATCTCCCGGACACTTATATACATAATGTTATCGGCTACATCATTCATGCGGAGATCTCCCCGACGGTCTCCCAGACCAGGACTGCCTTGATATTTCTCCTAGTCCCCCAGGCTTCATTGAACTTCTTGACGCTATTTTCCAGCCGCTCCACCTGGGTCCGGTATTCGTCGTCCACGTGTCTGTCCTTTACAGCCTCTTGCAATTCTTGCACCGACCAATTCCTCTCAGCCGCCCGCTTCAGCCAAATCTTTGGAGTTTTGGTCTGAGCGGCAATCCGGTGGTGAGTCATCGTCAACTGGGGGTTCCGCTGCGCCTTCGGGAAAACTCGGGCCGTGGCTGCCAGGCTCCTGACATAGCTGGCCGAAACACCGACCTCGCGAGCTAATTTGGTGGCCGCGCCCCGGCCGTACTTACTCAGCATATAGGCTGCATGCACGGCTTCCTGCCGACGATGGGGGATTTAAGACCCGTCCTGACGGCGTTCTACTACCTGCTCTTTAAAAGGCTGGTCAACTTCGCCGAGGAGAACCACGGCTCGCTGCCCGTAACGGTGCGGTTCATTCTGGACGAATTTGCCAATATCGGCCGGGTGCCTGACTTCGAGCAGCGGATCAGCTTCGACCGGGGCCTGGGGATAACCTACATCGTGATCATGCAGGCCCTGGCCCAGTTTTCCAGCCTCTACTGGGCGTCGTGCGCCAGCACCATCCCACCATCCTCGGCCAGATGGACGTGCGGCTGTCGCTTCGGGTCAACGACCTGGAGACCGGCCGGTACTTTTGCAACATGTTCGGTTCGGCGCGGGTGCGGGAGACCTCCGAACGCCGGGATGTCACCTATCCCTGGCAGAAGGTTACGGAAACCAACAAGCGCTCCGAATCGGCCAAGGACATGAAACTCATGGAACCCGCGCAAATGCTGCAGCTCCCCTTCTATTCGGCCACCGCGGTCATTCCGACCAAGCGGCCCATGTACCTGACCACCCTGGCTTTCTCGGAGATGAAGGAGTACGCCCTTTTGCCCCGGGATCCCCGCAGGATTGCCGACTACGCCCCGCCGGTCACCGGCGCCGTCTCCGTGCCGCCGGTGCCGGAATCGAAGCCGGATGACAAACCTCCCGGCAGGCAGCGGGAGAGGACTCCGGGGCCGCCGGAGCAGGACGAGGAGAGCACGGTCGACCAGCAGAGGAGGCTGGACGAGATGTTCTCCGGCACCCTTGAGGAATTGCCGCCGGAGGAGGGTGAGGGGCTATGAGGGGCACCACCCACCTGGCCGCCGGGGCGGCGCTGGGGGCGGCGGCGAGCCCCCACCATCCCCTGGGCGGGGCCGTGGCCGGGGCCCTGGCCGCGCTCGTCTCCGACGCGGACCATCCGGGGAGCCTGGCGGGCCGGCGCCTGCGCGGCCTGGCGCTGGCCCTGGAAGCGGGCGAGGGGCACCGGGACAGCGTGACCCACACCGTGTGGTTTCTGATTGTGCCGCTTGCGGCCGCGCTTGTACCGGGCGTCGCGTTTCATGTTTGGTGGCCGGTGCCGGCCGCATGTCTTGGGTTTTTGTCCCACCTGGTTCTGGACGGCCTCACCCGGTCCGGGATCCGGCCCCTGGCGCTGCCGGTGCAACTTAAAAGTTACGGCCTTGCGGCAGTCGACCGGCTGAACGGGATCGTGGCCGAGTGGAACGAGGGACCCGGGGCCGTGCAGGTCTCCGGTCCGCACCGGCCGGGATTGGCGGGAGACGGAGGTGATGCTGCTGGCCGTGATCGGCCTTCTTTGGACGCTGGCGCGCTGAAGGACTCCCGGGTAGGGAAGGGGGTGATCCGCGTCCGACGCGGGGACAGGACGACCCGTTACCTGGTGGGGGATACCGGAATAAAAATGGAGGTGTTTCTTTGTGAGGAAGACGGGCAAGGAAAAAGCGGGAAAGACTATCGCGAGCGAGTTGACGAAGGACAAACAGTCCCGGGCCCTGCCCCTGCCGGAGGGATTTACTCCGGAGCAGGATCGGTGGGAGTATCTGTGGCTCATGCACCGGCTGGGCCGCACGGTGGATGCCCGGGTGACCAAGGTGACGTTTCCGGAAAACCTCGCCACCGCGGTGTGGGAAGTGGACCTGGGAGACGGCGTCAAGGGGGTGGTACCCCTGGGCGAGAGCGGCCTTGCCGGGCAGGGTTTGATGATGCGGTACGTCGGCCAGGTGGTGCGGGTGAAGATCTCCGGGTTGGACCGGGAGATGCGGGTTGCCGCCTGCTCGCGCCGGGCCGCCCTGGCCGAGGCGAAGGAGAGGCTCATGGGCGCGCTTGCGCCCGGGCAGGTCATCGACGTAATGGTCAAGGCCGTTTTAGGCCCGGCGCCGGGCAAGCCTCCTTTCGTACTGGTGGATGTGGGCGGCGGGGTGGTCGCCGAGGTACCCCGCGGCGCGGCCACGAAGATCCGGACCGAGCGGATGGAGAGCATCTTCCGGCCCGGCCAGCAGGTGAAGGCCAAGGTGCTTTCGGTGGACCGGGAGTCGGACGTGATCCGGGTTTCCATGGCGGCGGTCGAGCCGGACGCCTGGCAGGAAAACTATCAGCGGGGCCATATGGTCGCCGGACGGGTCATCAATCAAAAAGGCGGTCTCGTTTTCGTCGAGATCAAGCCCGGCCTGGTGGGGATAGCCGACCCGCCGCTGCGGGGGCGGCTGAGAAACGGGGAGCGCGTCAGGTGCGTGGTCACGGTCTACCGGCCCCGGGAGCGCAAGATGCACTTGCAGATTCGCGGCCGGTTGGCCTATTAGGGCGGTGATGGCCGGATGTATGTGCGGGTCGATGCTCCGCGGGCCGGCGGTGTTCTCACCTCGGGCCGGGCGCAGGCGGCGTTAGCGTTCCTGGAGGCCTGCGGCGGAGCGTCCGAGGCTGCCGTGCGGCTGGTCGCGAGCGATGCCGCCGGTTGCCTGAAGGTGCTGCGGACGACCGGGTTTGCCCGGCGCTGTTTTCTGCCCGGGCAGGAGGCGCTCTACGTTCCCGCCGGCGTCACACCGCCTACGCCGGCAACGTACCTGGGCACGGTGGCCATGGGCTGGGTGGCGGCCCGGGCCGTGGAGGCGGGTCTGGCGGTGACCGCCGGGCATATCGAAATGCGAAGCGGCGAGGTGTACAGGATATGTCCCTGGCCCGCCTCGGCCCTGCCGGCGGGCCGGCTGCTGCTGGTCGTCACAGGTGGGCCGCCTCCGCCCGCTGAATACCTGTGCGCCGCTTATGCCGACTTGCGGACGCGGGGTTTGCGAAAGGTCCTCTTTTTCGGCTCCGCATCTCCGGCCGGAACCAGAACCTAGAGAGGCGGGCTTCCCGCGAAAGGATCTTTTTTCGGAGCGGCCACCTGGTGCTCGACCGCATGTGGGACATGCCGATCATACTCTTGTGGCCCTTTATGGGCGTGCATTTCCCTCCCGTGGATCTTCCGGGCGTGGCCCAGTTTCACGTGTGGTGGCGGCAGCTCTTCGCAGACCCGTGGGTGTGGGTGCCGGAAATAATCGGAGGAGTGATATGGGCTGGTTTCGCCGTTTACCTGACCAGGCTACGCGGCTGGAGGCAGTTCATTCGCGAGGGACTGATTCCCTGAGTTGCCCGCTGTCTGTGGGCAGCCACGACCCGAAGATGAACGACGACGCTGACTTGCAATGAAGGACGGCTGACTTATGAAAGTTTACACGTTCAATGTCTACCTGGGTGGAGTGCCCAAGAAAAGGCCTGATCCCCCCTGGCGGAAAATTGAGATCGCCGGCAGCCGGACGTTGGACGACTTACACGAAGCTATTTTTGACGCTTTTGACCGGCAGGACGATACCCATCTTTATGCGTTCTTTTTGGGTGGCGGGAAGTCCAAAAGCGGTCGTGACCGCTATGAAGGAATCAAATACACTTCACCGGAAGGGATGACAAGTGGGAAAGAGAGGAACTCGGCGGAAACCGCGATAGATTTTCTGAGCCTCCAGGTGGGGAACTATCTGCGCTATCTATTCAAATCTGGCGTTGAATGGTGGCATGTCGTCGAACTGACGGGCATTGAAGAGCGTGCGGATGGGTCGTTGAAATATCCACGTGTGGTGGAGAAGCATGGTGAGTCGCCGGATCCGGAGGGCTGGGTGGAATACCTGAGTTCTGCTCTGATATTCCCATTCGAGGCCGAAGTTTCGGAATACCAGGACGAGGGCCCATTGCAGATCGGTGACAGGTTGGTTGTAAAGAAGGTCGTCGACGAGGACGACAAATACGGTGTGATGGTTGAGGCCAGGGTGGGGCGCCGGAAGTTCCAATTTCCCTTAATTGACCTGGAACTAGTCGACAAGAACTCTCCCAATCAAGGGCCTATAGACGAGTACAGGGCGTGGTTCCCTGGAGAGGATTGGTAAGCCTCCAAGAGCTTCGGCAGTTCCTGAAAATCGTTAGTGGGAAAAGGCAGAAGGAATCTATGCCAATCCGATCCAGAGGGATAAAGCCCGATTGACTTCTAACAGGTCACGAGTATCTAGGGTGCCAATGATCATCCGAACCTTTTCGCGAGGGATGGTCAGAATCTTGTCCACCATGATCTGGGACGTCTTTTTCAATCCATTTGCTGCCGTGGGCTGAACCAGTAACCGAAACAGCGGGGCGTCTCGCAGGTCAGACGTTATCAAGCAGAGGGTGACGCTCGGATGTTCATCAAAAAAATCCGACTGAATCACGAGGGCGGGACGGGGTTTCCCATAGTTACCAGGAGCGGCAACAGTCACAATGTCCCCGCGTTTCATGTGTCGCTCCAGTCACTGACCTTCTCGATAAATTCCAATGCCCTACGCTCGGCCGGGTCAGACAGCAGCAATCGAGACTGCCGTCGGCACTCCTCGACGAACCCGGGTCGCCGGGAATCGGGCACCCAAATCTGAATTGGCCGTAAGCCTGCCTCTCGTAGGCGCTTGCGATAACCGGCCACCCGCTTGCGAATAGGCTCCATCCGTGTCACCTCCATCCATTGTTACATGTAACATGTTTAACGCTTCTTGTCAAGAAGATCCTTTGACCGGGGTGCACGACACCGTTGTGAGGAAAAAAAGTATTTGACCAGGAGCTATGAGCCGTGCTATAATCTGGTTGTACTATATACAACCAGAGAGGGTGTGCCGTATGAGACCCAGCCGTGGCTCGTTGGGGGAATTGACTAGAC
>DATKUX010000169.1:0-6203 GCA_035530395.1 Spirochaetia bacterium | reverse complement strand
CTTCGGGAAGAGCAGGGAATTCGTCATATATACAGTGGAAGGTAGCAAGATAGCCGACAGCAGGATCATCAACAGCCAGGATTTCTGCCATAACCACGAGGGTTTGGCAGGCATCTTGAAGAATGAAGGGGTCGAAGTGGTAATAGCCGGGGGAATAGGATACCATATGCTTGAAGCCCTCCAGGCGTTGGGCTTCAAGATCGTTACCGGCGCTTCGGGTGATGCGGCCGTAGTGGCCGAGGGCTACGCCGGCGGTAGCCTGGTCACCAGCAATATAGATATCTGCAGTTGCGGCCACGAAGAACATGGTCATTGACCTTAACCCAACCGGGCTGTGATGGCCGGTAGTGAAGCTTCGAACATCTAGCGTGGTCTTACCATTCCTACCGCGGCAAATAGCCGCGTGGCCGTATCCTGGTGAGAAGATGTGGATCGCTGACCGGAAAACGCGCCATCCCGGCGACGGGTAGGGAAGCGGCGTTGGAGCCCCTGCGAGGCGGGGGCTCCAACACTTTTAAGGGAGGGGGAATTCGTCAAGCGCTATTTACTCTCACATTTACTCAGGGAACAACACATCAGCCAGGTTATAACCGACACGAGCGATACGGTGGCAAATATCGTTATTATTGCGTCAATCCACACTATGCCGGTTATTGAAATTAACGGGTTGTAAATGTACAATAAGGTGACAAAGAATCCGGATACCCAATGGCTCAGGCAGTATGGGCAACTTAGCAGTGTACCCAGCCACCAGGTTCGATTATGTGCCCAGTGGCGTAAGGATAGGAAAATTCTAGTCTTGGCGATGGTTACTGATATAGTGGAAACGCACAACGATAACAAGATAAAGCTGAAAACTTTATAAGCCAAGTTATTACTCCGTTACTATATATAAGTTGATGGTAATATATCTTCCCTGTATAGTAACCTTTCGATGAACCCGGTATTCGCCGCTGCTCCAGTGTAGCGGCAATAGGGGGGAAGGGTTGGGTGCCCGCGCCGGGAAACTGTTTCAAGTGCCTGCATGGCGTGATATAATCTTGGCAGCGCTTCTCCTTTCCTTCTTACGGGGCGAATGTCTATCTTCCTGGAGCTTGATGGTATTGTTAAAGAAAGGGGATAATTGGAGTATGGTTGGGCGGGACATCCCCACGGTCACCCTTATTTTAGGAATATATCTAATAGTTTGCGGTGTGTTGTATCTAATTTTCGCGGAGAAGGTCTATAGAGCAATCTCCGAATCAAGGGAGCACTATGCCAGATTACGGGGCACTCACAAGACCGGGAACACAACCGGCAAAGGAGGTCCCTTTAACGGAAAGACAATATTAAGGATCCTGGCTGTACTGGCGATACTCTGGGGTATTTACGTGATCATATCAGCCCGTCCGCCGGGATAGCCGGCAGGCTATCCAACGAGTCTACCGGGGACCGGGCGGGGCTGTTGATGGCCAACCAGACGGCCCGCGCGCCGCACAGCGGAGTGGGGAGGAAGGAAAATTTTTTTCGGCCAATACTTGCATTATACAAAGACTTGGTTGTATAATGCAACCGAGGGGATGACCTATGGACGAAAAGCAAGTTACCTATGCGCGGCAACTGTTACAGGTGTTGGCCCGCCGCCTCGGCTGCATGCAGAAAGACTGCATCCGGTGTTACGACGTAACCTTTAGCCACAGCCACGTCATCTACGAAGTAAAAAGACATCCCGGGATTTCGTTGGGGGAATTGGCGGGCTTGCTGGGCCTGGACGACAGCACCACCAGCCGCCACGTGAAGTCCCTGATCGCCCAGGGGCTCCTGGCCGGTACGGCGTCCGAAGGGGACCGCCGCCAGTTGGCCCTTCAGGTCACCGGGCCGGGGCAGGAATTGTATCAACAGATTGCCACCACCATGGCGGCCTACATCCGGGACCTGTTCGAACAGGTCCCGGCGGAAAAAAGAAGCCAGGTTATCGAGAGTCTGGACATCATCACCGCCGCCATGGGTAAGATTCCGACGTGCTGCAGCGGGCCGCGGTGAGAACGCGCACATTTGTTCGCGTTACGGTTACCCGAGTTGTTGCATCTTGATCAGACCGGGAATGTGTAGGGGAAAGGGGGACTTGGGATGGGTGACGAGGTGAGGGAATTTGTCCGGGAGACGTACGCCCGGGCCATTACCCTAAAAACAGGTTGTTGCGGGGGTGGCCAAACCGGCTGTTGCGGCGACCCGGTCCAGGAAGTCAGTGATATGATTACCGGAAACTTGTACCGGCCGGAGGATGTGGAAGGGTTACCTGGTGAGGCCGTGGCATCCTCTTTTGGCTGCGGCAACCCCACCGCCCTGGCGGAACTGCACGCGGGGGAAGTGGTTTTGGACCTGGGCAGCGGAGCCGGCCTGGACGTTCTTTTGTCGGCGCGGCGGGTGGGCCCTTCCGGCAAGGCTTACGGCCTCGATATGACCGATGAGATGCTGGCGCAGGCCAGGGCGAATCAGGCCGGGGCCGGTGTCACCAACGTGGAATTTCTCAAAGGATATTTGGAGGATATTCCCCTGCCGGATAACTCGGTCGATGTCATCATATCCAACTGTGTGGTCAACTTGTCCGCCGATAAGGACCGGGTGTTACGGGAGGCCTACCGGGTATTAAAGCCGGGGGGCCGGTTGGCTGTTTCGGACATCGTGCTGACCCGGCCCCTGCCTCCGCAAGTGCTCCGGAATCTGGCGGCCTGGGCCGGTTGTGTAGCCGGGGCCCTTATGGATAAGGCATACCGGGCTAAACTGGCCGAAGCCGGTTTTTCCGCCGTAGAGGTGCAGACGACCAGGGTCTATGATTTGAACACGCCGGCGGCGGCCATGCTAGCCGGATTATCGGCAGCGGAGGCGGCGGAATGGAACGGGTCGATTACCAGTGCCTTCGTCAGAGCCCGGAAACCGGCCCGGATCCTGAAGGCAGGCACCGACTACCAGGTTCGCCGGGCCGGACCCGGTGACCTGGTCGCCATCATGGAACTGCTTCAGGCCTGCGCCTTGCCCACGGCCGGCGTGCGGGAGAACATCCATCATTATTGGGTGGCTGACCACGACGGCGTCGTAGGGGTCATCGGGATGGAGCAGTCCGGCCGTTCGGTGCTGTTGCGTTCCCTGGCTGTTAATGCGGCCTGGCGCAAAGCGGGCCTCGGTTCCGCCCTGGTCGACCGGGCCCTGCAGGAGGTTCGGGAAGACGGCGGCCAGGCCGTTTACCTATTGACCACCACCGCGGCCAAGTATATGGAGAGGCGGGGCTTCGTTATGATCGAACGCCGCGAGGTACCCGAAGTTTTGTTGCAGAACTCGGTCCTGGACGGGATTTGTCCGTCCTCCAGCATCTGCCTGAAACTGGAACGAGTTTGATTCAGGAAGAAGAGGGGGGTTTTGGATTGAGCAGGGTTGAACAGGCGGTGTCCTGCTTCAAGGAAGGAGCTCTTTGTTCGCAGGCGGTATTTGCCACTTACGCCCCGCAATTGGGCCTGGACCGGGAAACGGCTGTAAGGATCGCCACCGGGTTCGGCGCAGGGATGGCGCGGCTGGGGGAGACCTGCGGGGCGGTGACCGGAGCGTTCTTGGTTATCGGACTGAAGCACGGTAATGTCGCCAACTGGCTGGTCGAGGAGAAGGAAAATAAGAAGAAGGAAAATACTTACCGGCTTGTCTCGGAGTTGGCGAACAGATTCCAGTCCCGGCACGGGTCGATCAGGTGCAAGGAGCTGATCGGCTGCGACTTAGGTACGCCCGAGGGCAGAAAACTGGCTGACGAGCAGAATGTGTTTCGCACCTTGTGTCCTAAGTTCGTCCGGGACGCGGCCGAAATTATCGAAGAACTATTATAAAACTTATTGATCAATGACAAAAAATGACGGGCGGGGTAAACCCCGTGTCCGTCATTTTCACATTCATAACGCAAATTAGCCGATTGGAAAGCGGAAATCCAGTTGAAGTTATCGAGCTTTTATCAGTGTGTTGGTATAGTGACTTATCTGTTCGGTCACCGGCTCTATCTTTTGTATGGAAGTATTTACATCCTGCGTAGTAGCCGATTGTTCTTCTGCTACCGCGGATATCTGCAGAACGTTTTCGAGTAGGGTGGTTATGCGTCCCTTGATGCTGTACAGTTTCTCCGAAACATCTTTGGCCGAGGCCTGGGTCCGGGAAGCAAGTTTTCTGATTTCTCCCGCCACCACATTAAAGCCCCGGCCCTGTTCACCGGCCCGTGCCGCTTCAATGGCGGCATTAAGGCCCAGGAGATGCGTCTGGGAAGCTATGTCCTTGATCAGGTCCATAATTTGGTCCATCTTCTGGACCTCGTTTTCAATCCCATCGGCATTGCCGGCCAAGTCTGTCGAGGATGCCGCAAGCTCTTCGGCCGATGCGGCCAAACTGGAAATTCCCGTTACGGCGTCCTTTATTGTTTCATGCATTTCATTAGTGATATTATTGAGCATTTCCAGGTTGTCGGTAGGATTAGTGGTAACAAAGGTCCCAACCAGTTCATTTCCGGAAAAAATAGGTGTGCCCGTACCCAGGTAGGAAAGCCCGTAAACCGATTTATCCACATGCCGTACAACCCGGTTCTTTTCCTGAAAGATAGATTCTGCCATACTACCATGCTTTATGGGGTCCATAGGCTTAAGGCTTAACGGTACTCTACCGTTTTGGGCAACCAAATATTTTTCTTTATCGCTAACAAATATGCCAACATCATCACCAAAGTAGGAGTGCAACAATGGAACCATGTCAATTACGCTTTGCAATTCTGTCTGTACTTCAGTAGGCATAATAGTTTCCCTCTTTATCGTTAAATCTACGCTGTTTCGTTGAATGCTCCGGTTGTTTCATCAGGTTTTCATCACCTTATTACATAGGCATGCCCCCATTAGGGAAAAAAGTACTTGTACCGCTCTTCGGCAGGCGAAAGGGTGTGGCAGCGGGTCGACGGGCCGGGGCGCAGTACTGGTTCCGGTAGAAAGTCTGCCAGACCGGCGGTCAAGAGAAAAATACGCCTCTAAACCTACGTCGGCAGGAGGCGTTGGTCGCTTTAGATGTTGCGCGTTCGTGGAATTTTCGGTCAATTAGCCGGGCCGGTAAACCGGGTGGCCGACACCGGCATCTCACCGCAGTCGCGGCTCGCCGGTGTTCCGGTCGGGCCTCCCTATCGCAGGGTTAACCTGAATGACAGGCCGGCCGGGTGGGGAATGCCGTCGAGTTTCCAAAAAAAGTGAAAAAGAGGAGGAGAGCCGTGCCGGGCAAGGCCCTCCCCCTGTATCCGGACCGGCCGGCTACTGCCGGCGGTGTATGGGTCAACGTGCCTGCCGGGCCGCCGAGACATAGGTCAGCAGTTGCTTGTCCATACCATACCCGGCGGCCACTCCGGGGTTTTCACGATACATGGTGCCCAAGGAGCGGGAAATACCCTCATCTCCTCCGGTGAACATCTGTACCAGTTCGTCCCAGTGCTGAGCCAGGGCACGTACCTTGTCTTCCGTGGGAGCGGTGCCCTTTTCCATTTCGGCCCGCACTTGGGCGATCAGCTCCGGCCACTCTTTTTCCACCTGCTGGATTACTTCCTCGCCCAGGGTCTGGCGTCTCTTGACCAAGTATTCCAACTGCTCCGCCGAATAGTATTTTTCGAACATCTTAATCACTCCTATGATTTGCATGAACTCTTCCCCCGATACCTGCTCCTGGGTCTCCAGGTGACGGGCCAGGGCTTGCAGGCGCCGGCACGTTTCCTCCCGCAGTTCGATTTCCTTGCGCAGCCGGTCGATATGCATGTCGAGGATCTCCCCCGGACGGAAACGCCGGTTCCGGAGGCAGTCGCCGATCTCAGCCAGGGAAAAGCCCAGCTGGCGCAGGGACAGGATTTGCCGGAGCCGCAACAGATCCGCCCCGGTGTACAAGCGGTAGCCGGCTTCGCTACGGCCCGAGGGTACGAGGAGCCCCAATTGATCATAATAGTGCAGAGTCCGGACGGACAGGCCGGTTTTCCGGGCCAGTTCGCCAATTTGCCAGCGCGTCTTGTTCTTCATGATCCTCTCCTTCCATCTAGGAGGGTGTTGCAAAAGAACCTCTTGAGATGTTCTTTTCGATGGAGGACTGCTTTGAAAAGCGGTCCTCACCGTTAAACCATGGCAAAGATTACTTTTTATGATAGGCTAAGTTGCGATTAATTCAAGAAAAACCCA
>DATKUX010000168.1:0-16136 GCA_035530395.1 Spirochaetia bacterium | reverse complement strand
CAGGGGCCACCTTGTCGGACAGATCGATAATGCGCTTCATTTGAGGGCTGGCACAAACTATCTCCGCATCGACAACCTTGCGTTGCTGTAAATTAAGTATCAGTTTATAATAGTTTTCCGCTAGCAGCTCAGTCTCTTCCAGTTTTTGCTTCAAGTTTGTCAGCTCGGAAATGTCACGCGAGTTTATTACTATCCTGATGATATTACCCGTATCGTCGAATATAGGGTTGCCTGTTACGATCAATTGTTTGCCAATCTTCGTCTCCTGGGTAATAGTAATGCGGCATTGGTCCCTCAGTACTATGCTGGTGACCGAGGGACTGAAAAGACCCCTGTGTTCCAAATCGCTTACGCTTATGCCGATCATTTCCTGGACATTTAGTCCGTAATTGGTTTCTCCCGCTTTATTTATCCGCTGGATTATCCCCTTACCGTCGATGACAAGAATCTCATCAAAGGAAGAGTTGAAGATGGCCTCCAGATCCCGGGCGGCCTCGCGGTGCTTTTCGAACTCATCCCAAAGAAAATGCCAGGCGGAGACATCCTGCACCAAAACAATGGTGCCGGGGTGGCTACCGGGATCAGGGTCAAAGGTCTGCAGGACTAATTTTCGGTTGTTCCATTCCAACAAAGAGGGTTGACCGCCGGATAGTCCTTCCATAAGGTTTTGTATTTTGGCGTCTGGACAGGCCTCCGACCAAGGCCTGTCCAGTACCTTTCGGCGGTCGAAAGAGAGAAGGGCGGCCGCCCGCTCGTCGGCGAAAATAACTTTCCGGCCGGAGTCGACCATGATCAGTCCGAGCGGCAGATGAGCCGGGACGGGTGGCCACGAATCCATTTCTCAATCCCCCAGTATACAAGTGTTGGCCGGCGGGTCTTAATGCACATTTTCCTGTTGGCCTAATGCTATACTGCATTCACCTTATTGTCAATATCAGCGACTTTCTTTGATAACTTAAGAATAGGCGGATGCGTGAACGCATTATGCCATATTACCGCCGGCCTGGGAGGCCCGCCGGAACGGGGGATTTGGGCGGCACGCTATTTGCAAAATATTCTCTTAAGAACGGCCCACAGTACGCATTAACCCGTAGCGGGGCGGTCAAATATTTTTTCCTCTTTTCCGGACAATAACTTGGCAAATATTTGGCTGGCGCGTTATAGGGCACGTATGAGGAGGAGACAAATGGCGGACCATTGCCAAACGGGAAGCGTTGGCTTCCTCGAAGACGCCACCCATTACATGGATCTGGCGGCCCGGAAGTTGCAAATAGACGAGGGAACCCTGAAGGTTCTGAAGGAGCCGAAGCGTGTCCTGAGCGTGTCGGTTCCCATCCGCATGGATGACGCGAGGGTCGAGGTTTTCCGTGGGTTCAGGGTTCAGCACAATCTGATCCTTGGTCCGGCCAAGGGCGGCATCCGCTTCCACCCGGACGTGACTATGGAAGAAGTCGTGGCTCTGGCCATGCTCATGACTTGGAAGTGTGCCGTAGTGGATATTCCCTTCGGTGGGGCCAAGGGAGCGGTTATCTGTAATCCCAGGGAGTTAACGAAGGGGGAACTGGAACGGCTGACCCGGCGGTATGTGAGCGAGATAAGTCTAATCATCGGACCGGAGAAGGACATCCCTGCGCCTGACGTCAACACCAACCCGCAGATCATGGCCTGGATCATGGATACCTTCAGCATGCAGACCGGTTTTACTGCACCCTCCGTGGTGACAGGAAAACCTTTGGAGTTAGGCGGTTCCCACGGCCGGAACGAGGCCACCGGGCGGGGCGTGGTCTTTAACATTGAAGACGCCTGCTTTCACCTGAAAATGAACCTGGCTGCCGCCACGGCTGCTGTTCAGGGTTTCGGCAACGTGGGTTACGTGGCGGCCAAAACCCTGCATGACCTGGGTTGCCGGGTGGTCGCCCTGTCCGATTCCCGCGGCGGAGTGTATTGCGAGCAGGGACTGGACCCCGTGGAGGTTATGGCTTTCAAACGGCAGACCGGCAGCGTGTTGGATTTCCCGGAGGCAACGAATATTACCAACGAGGAACTGTTGGTGACGGAATGCGACATCCTGGTGCCGGCAGCCCTGGAAAGCCAGATTACGGCCGATAATGCTCCAAGGGTCCAGGCCCGGCTGATTGCCGAGGGCGCCAACGGTCCCATCACCCCTCAGGCCGACAGGATTCTCGAGGAGCGGGGAATCACCGTTATTCCCGATATACTGGCCAACGCCGGCGGAGTCATCGTGTCTTATTTCGAGTGGGTCCAGGGACTGCAGCACTTTTTCTGGAGCGCGGAGGAGGTCAACCGCCAGCTCCGGCGCCGGATCATCGACAGCTTCCGGAAAGTCTACGCGATCAAGGAGGAGCAGGGCGTCAGCCTGCGCATCGCGGCTTACATGCTTGCCCTGGACAAGGTAGCCAAGGCGATGAGGCTGCGGGGACTCTACCCCTAGTCCGGGCAAGGTCGGGCTCTGAGATCAGGGATTTACCAGATGAGAGCTAGTGCGAGGAGGAGAAAAAAACGGAGATTCAACCTATCTGCATTGATGGCCGGTGGCAAACAACCGGCGGCGACCTTCCGGTAACCAACAAATTCACCGGGGAGGTCATGGCCCGGGTGGCCCGCTCCGGCCCCGGCGAGGTGGAAGCAGCCCTGGAGGCTGCCCAAAGGGCCTTTAGGGAACCTCTGACCCCGTGGCAGCGCTACCAGATTCTCAGCCGCGTGTCCGCGAGTCTTCTGGCCCGGCGGGAAGAGATCGCCCTGACCATTGCCAGGGAGGCCGGCAAACCGTTAAAAGAAGCCCTCGTGGAAGTGGGTCGGGCAGCCAACACCTTCCGGTTGTCCGCCGAGGAGGCTACCCGCATCCACGGGGAGATGGTGCCCCTGGGGTCGGCGGGTACCGAGAACCGGTTCGCCTACACCATCCGGGTGCCGGTGGGCGTGGTATGCGCCATCACCCCCTTCAACTTCCCCCTTAACCAGGTGGCCCACAAGGTGGCTCCGGCCCTAGCAGCGGGGAACACGGTGATCCTGAAGCCGGCGTCGGCCACGCCGCTTTCCTCACTGACCATGTGCCGGCTTCTGGAGGAGGCCGGTCTCCCCCCAGGCCGTATCAACCTGGTGGTGGGTGGCGGCGCCGATGTGGGGGAGATGCTTTTGAATGATTCCCGACCCGATTTCTACACCTTCACCGGTTCTCCCCCCGTGGGCCGGCATATCCGGGACCGGGTGGGCCTGCGGCCGGTGACCCTGGAGCTGGGATCCAACTCGGCCACCATCGTTCACGGCGATGCCGATTTACACAAGGCGGCAGCAGCCTGTGGCCGGATGGCCTTCGCCAATGCCGGGCAGGTGTGCATATCCGTGCAGCGGATCATGGTGCAGGGACAGGTGATGGACAGCTTTTGCCGGCTCCTGGTGGAGCAGGCGGAAAAACTGGTGGTGGGGGATCCCACCGATCCCAATACCGACGTGGGGCCGATGATCAGTTTGGAGGCGGCTGTGAAGGCCGAAAAGTGGGTCCGGGAGGCCGTGGATGGAGGAAGCAGGCTTCTTACCGGCGGCCGGCGGGAAGGTACAATCTTTTTCCCCACCATCCTGGTGGACGTGCAGCCGGACATGAAGGTGGTCTGCGAGGAGGTTTTCGCCCCGGTGGTGACGGTCATACCTTACGACGGCTTTGAGGAGGCCCTGGACATGGTCAACGACTCCCGCTTCGGCCTGCAGGCGGGCGTGTTTACGCAGTCATTGCCTCTGGCCATGCAGGCGGCCCAAAGACTTGATGTGGGAGGCGTCATCGTCAACGACACCTCGAGCTTTAGGGCCGACGAAATGCCCTACGGCGGGGTGAAGGGCAGCGGCGCCGGCCGGGAGGGGCCCCGCTGGGCGGTGGAGGAGATGACCAAGAGTAAAGTGGTGGTGATCACCGTGTAGAAGGGAACCGCCGGGCTGTTCGTTCGTCGTCAAAAGGATCTTGCGGGTGGGGCCGGTTATGAGAGCCCGGTCGGTATGGTTTTCAGACAAGGGGGTGGGAAACCGCCGTTACGGAAAGCATGGCCATATGGTGGCAGCCGGCCGTGATTCCGTTTGACTTGCGGGGTTAATGTCAATGCGCATTTCGGTCTGCTGCCCGTATCGTCGACCTTTTACAGGGTTTTTAGGTGACAGGCGATGCACCAGCGCATTACCTGCCGCCATCCCCAGCCCCGAGAGACCGTTATCCGGGCATTTCGTACGGCACGGTATTTGCACACAATTCTATACATTGGCTCTGTTTGGGATGAATGCCCTGCGGAGCGGTCAATATCTTTAACTGGCGAACCCACAAAAAGCCATTCTGCGTTTTCAGCGGAATATGAATACCGAGGAGAGATAAAATGGCGGATCAGACTTGCGAAAACAAGAGCGACTTTTTGGAAGCCACCACCCAGTACATGGATCTGGCGGCCAAGGAATTGGGCCTGGATGAGAACTATCTGAAGATTCTGAAGGAGCCGAAGCGCAGCCTGAGCGTATCGGTTCCCATACGCATGGACAACGGGAGGGTGGAGGTCTTCCGCGGCTTCCGGGTTCAGCACAGCCTGAGCCGCGGTCCGGCCAAGGGCGGCATCCGCTTCCATCCGGATGTCAATATCGACGAAGTTGTGGCCCTGGCCATGCTCATGACCTGGAAGTGTGCCGTGGTGGACATTCCCTACGGTGGGGCCAAGGGAGGAGTAATCTGCAATCCCAAGGAGCTTTCGGCGGGAGAACTGGAGCGGCTGACCCGGCGTTACGTGAGCGAGATAAGTATTATTATCGGGCCGGAGAAGGACATTCCAGCCCCCGACGTCAACACCAATCCCCAGATCATGGCCTGGGTCATGGATACCTTCAGTATGCTCAACGGTTTTTCGGTGCCCTCCGTGGTAACGGGAAAACCTCTGGAAATTGGGGGTTCCCAAGGACGTAATGAGGCTACCGGCCGGGGCGTGGTTCACGCCATCGAGGAGGCCTGTTCGCACTTAAAGATAGAACTCGCATCAGCCAAGGTCGCCGTACAGGGTTTCGGCAACGTGGGGTATACGGTGGCCAAGATTCTTTACGACATGGGTTGCCGGGTGGTGGCCGTTTCTGATTCCAAGGGGGGCATCTACAGTGAGGGGGGACTGGACCCGGCCGAGGTCCTGGCCTTCAAACGAAAGACCGGACACGTGCAGGATTATCCCGAGACAACGAATATATCCAACGAAAAGCTGTTGACCATCGACTGTGATATTCTGGTGCCGGCGGCCCTGGAAAACCAGATAACGGCTCAGAATGCGCCATCGGTCAAGGCCCGGTTGATTGCCGAGGGGGCCAATGGTCCTATAACAGCCGGGGCGGACCGGATTCTCGGGGAACGGGCTGTAATGGTCATCCCCGACATTCTGGCCAACGCCGGGGGGGTAGTCGTATCCTATTTCGAGTGGGTGCAGGGTCTGCAGCACTTTTTCTGGAGTGAGGAAGAGGTCAACCGTCAGTTGCGGCGCCGGATGACCGATAGCTTCCGTAAGGTCTACGCGATCAAGGAGAAGCACGGGGCAAGCATGCGCGTTGCCGCCTACATGCTTGCCCTGGAGAAAGTGGCTACGGCCCACCAGCTACGGGGGCTCTATCCGTAGTAAAGCGGTTACCTTGATTTTATGGGACTAATTTTCAGGGGGTAGGTTGCTTGAGTTCACTAAAAACCGCCTTACCGGGGCCGAAATCTTCGATGCTCCTGGCCCTGCGCCGGGACTACGTGGCCAGGGGAGTCAGCAGTGCCGTTCCGGTGTTTGTGCAGAAAGCCAGTGGGGCCCAAATAACTGATGTGGATGGCAACGAGTTCATCGATTTCGCCGGCGGCATAGGGGTGGCCAATGCCGGCCACTGTCCGGACGCCGTTACTGCTGCCGT
The DNA here is from genome assembly GCA_035530395.1 of Spirochaetia bacterium. Lineage (GTDB taxonomy): Bacteria > Bacillota > Desulfotomaculia > Desulfotomaculales > JAJYZD01 > JAJYZD01. The sequence goes on along the minus strand of DATKUX010000168.1, from coordinate 10,220 downwards.
AAAGGAACAGCTGGACCGGTACATCCATCTCTGCTTCCATGTTACCATGTACGAACCTTACGTACGTCTGGCGGAGCAACTCGCCCGGATCACACCGGGTACCTTCCCGAAGAAGAGCATGCTGGTCAACAGCGGGGCCGAAGCCGTGGAAAATGCGGTCAAAATAGCCCGCAAGTATACCGGAAAAACCGGTATTATCGCCTTGGAGTGTGCCTTTCACGGCCGGACCCTGATGGCGATGAGCTTGACCAGCAAGGTGCGGCCGTACAAGTATGGCTTCGGTCCGTTTGCCCCGGATGTTTTCAAGGTCCCTTCCGCCTACTGCTACCGCTGCTATTTCGGTCTCAAACACCCCGAATGCGGTTTCCACTGCGTGGAAAACCTGCGGCGGTTTTTCGTCGCCGAGTATCCGGCCGACTTTGTTGCGGCCATGATCGTCGAACCGGTGCAGGGCGAGGGGGGCTTCATCGTGCCGCCTCCCGGCTATCTGAAAGCTCTCAGTCAGTTGCTCAAGGAATACGGCATCCTGTTTGTTGCCGACGAGATCCAGACCGGTTTCGGACGTACCGGGAAAATGTTCGCTTGCGAGCACGACGGAGTGGAGCCGGACCTCATCACGTTGTCCAAGTCCCTGGCGGCCGGCTTGCCTATCGCTGCCGTAACAGGCCGGGCCGAGATCATGGATGCGCCGCAGGCCGGGGAAGTCGGCGGCACATTCGGTGGTAACCCCCTGGGCTGTGTGGCGGCCCTTAAGGTGATTGAAATCATGGAGAACCAGGACCTCCCGGGCCGGGCAGAGAAGGTCGGAAAGGTCATTAAGGAACACCTCACGGAGCTGGCCGGGCGCTATCCGGCCATCGGGGATGTGCGGGGCCTGGGAGCCATGGTGGCTGTAGAACTGGTCAAGGACCGGGAAACCAAAGAGCCCGATCGCGAACTGGCCGGGCGGTTGGCCGCGGAGTGTCACAAACGGGGCTTGATCGTGCTTACGGCTGGCGTCTACTCCAACGTGCTGCGGTTTCTGGCGCCGCTGGTAATAACCGATGACCAACTGAGCCAGGGTATGGAAATTATAAGCCGGGCCTTTGCATCAGTCTGAGTCCGTGTTCGGGGTGGGACGTCGACGGGGGGTGAAGACAGTGCATGGATTCTATGGAAAGATCCTGCGGGTGGACCTGGAGGGACAAACCTTCCGGGAAGAGCCGGTAAAGCCGGGTATCCTCGAAAAATATCTGGGCGGCAAGGGTCTGGGCAGTTACCTGGTTCTTACCGAGATAGCTCCGGGGGTGGATCCCCTCGGGCCGGAGAACAAGCTCATCTTTACCCTGGGTCCGGCCACTGACACGCCCGTCTTCGGGTCGAGCCGGTACGGGGTTTACGCCAAGTCGCCTCTTACCGGCGGCTACGCCGAGTCATACAGCGGCGGCAGGGTGGCCCCGGTGATGAAGAGGTGCGGATTCGACGCCCTGATCCTGGAAGGAAGGGCCAGGGCCCCCCTGTTTTTGGAGGTTACCGGCGAAGGTGTGCGTTTCCACTCCGCAGCCGATCTGTGGGGTCTGGACGCCTATACCGCGGAACAGGAGATCAAGTCCCGCTCGCAGCGGGAGGGAGCCCAGGGCCTGGTTATCGGTCCGGCCGGTGAAAACCTGGCGAGGATTGCCACCCTGCAGAACAACCGCTGGCGCTCGGCGGGTCGCGGGGGCCTGGGAGCGGTTTTGGGTTCCAAGAATGTCAAGGGCCTGGTATTCTGGGGACAAAAAAAGGCCGGCGTTTTCGATGAGAAGGGCCTTGCGGAATTCTCGCGGCAATTTGCCGCCGGGTGCCGGGACCATGCGGCGGTAAAAAACTACCGCCGCATGGGCACGCCCATGATGGTTGCCCTTTTGAACAGTGCGCGGGCTTTCCCGACTGCTTACTGGACGAAGGGGGAACTGCCGGGCTGGCTCAACATCAGCGCCGATACCCTCCTGGCCGATTTCGATGTCAAGCCCCGGTCCTGCTCCACCTGTATGCTGGCCTGCGGCAACCTGACCACGGTGCGGGAGGGTAAGTACAAGGGGTTGACCATTGAAGGCCCCGAATACGAGACTATATACGCTTTCGGGGGGCTCTGTCAGATCGGCCGGCTGGATGAAATCATCCATTTGAATGATTTATGCGACGCCCTCGGGATAGACACCATTTCGGCGGGGAATATGGTGGCCCTGGCTATGGAGGCTAGGGAGCGGGGGCTGAAAAAGGACTGGCCGTGTTTCGGCGACGTGGACGGAGCGGCCCGTTTTCTCGAGGATATCGCCTACCGCAGGGGAGACGGCCGGCACTTTGCCGATGGCATCGTGGCGGCGGCGAGGGCCTTCGGTCTGGAGGACCGGGCGGTGCACGTGAAGGGCATGGAACCGCCGGGGTACGATCCCCGGGTGCTCAAGGGCATGGGCCTTAGCTACGCCGTCTCGGCGCGGGGCGCCTGTCACCTGCGCGCCACCTTTTACAAGCAGGAGTTGGCGGGAGTTATAGCACCGGATGCTATAGAGGGCAAGGCCGCCCTGTACCTTGAATTTGAAGACCGTCTGACCATCTTCAACACCCTGATTCTGTGCGTTTTCTATCGCGACCTCTACCTCTGGCCGCAACTGCAGGAAATTATTCGGTTGATCACAGGGGTGGAATACTCGGAACTACAGTTGAAAAAAATGGCGGGCGACATTATTACCCTTACCCGGTTGATCAACCTGAGGGAGGGCATCGGTTCCACGGCGGACACGCTGCCCAGGCGGCTTTTGACCGAACCCCTGCCGGAGGGCGGGGACCGCCTCACCGGGAAAGAGTTGTCGTATATGGTTTCGGATTATTACCGCCTGCGCGGTTGGGACGAAGGGGGGGTGCCTTTTAGGGAGTGAGAAAGGGGCAGCCCTTGGCGGGAGCGGGGTTGGCCCCGAAGTTCATGAATCCCGCACTAGGTCTTTTAAGAGAAACCGAAAATCAGGGAGGTGTTGTTTTTAATATGTCACATGATGTTACGGCATTCAGCGATGTACCCCGTCTGAGAAAAAACGCCCTGTCATTGAATGAAATAGTTTCTTCTTCGCTGGCCAATGTGGCTCCGGCTATGTGCATATTCTTTTCCCTTGCCCTCATCGTGGACGGGGCCGGGATCGCCGCCCCCCTAACCATTCTCCTGGCGGCCATAGCGATGGGTTTGCACGCCAACAGCATAACGGAGTTTACCAAAGCCTTGCCCAGCACGGGATCGTATGTGACGTTCATCGGCAAATCGTTTGGCAGGAATGTGAGCGTTATAGTTGCCCTCATGTACGTCTTTTCATATATCGTGGCCATCGGCTCGGTGATAACCATGGCCGGCTACTGGACGGCAGAAATCCTCAAGGTCTTCCTGAACGCGCAGGTACCGTGGTGGATCATCAGTGTGTTGTTCGTTCTGTTGACGTACTGGCTGACGGTTACGGGCATTAAATTATCCGTGCGAACAGTGGTTACCGTTTTTGCCTTCGAGTTGGGATTGCTGTTAATATCGGCCATAGCCATGCTTGTTTACGCCCATAGTTACATCAACTGGGCACCGCTTAATCCAGCGAACATTAAGGGTGGATTGACCGGGGTAGGATTGGGATTTCCCATTGCCGTGTTTATGTTCATCGGGGTGGGGAACTCGGCACCCCTGGCCGAGGAGACGGACAACCCGAGGAAAAACATACCCCGGGCCGTGTATGCCACGGTAATTACGGCGGCCTTTCTGTATACTTTCCTGGGGTATGCGACCATCGTGGGCCTCCACGCTGATGCAGCGACAATAGTGAAGGCAAACGTTCCGTTCATAGATGCCGCCAAGCCTGCCCTGGGTGCCTGGATCATCCTGACTTATCTGGCTGGCTTCACGAGTACGCTGGCCTGCCTGATCGGGGCCACCAACGGTCAGTCCAGAGTGATCTTCAGCGCGGCCCGGGAAGGAATCCTGCCCCGATGGCTGGCCGGAGTGGGCAAGAAGCAGACGCCTGTGGCGGCCATACGCTTCTATCTGATCGCGGCCTGCCTGATAACCTTCATCTGGAGCGCTACGGCAGCCCCCCTTGACCTGTATGGTTTTCTGGGTACCCTGGGTGCCATCGGGGTTATTCTGATCTATATAACTCTAAACTTTGCCCTTACGGCTTTCTTCAGGCGTGAACGGCCGGATAAGTTCAATATGTGGGTGCACGGTGTCATACCCGCCGTAAGCACACTCACCATGTTGCTGCCGTTGTGGGGTCTGGTGCAGCCGGGGCAGCCTGCTCCTTTCAACGTGTTTCCCTATATAATTCTCATCTATCTGTTGATAATCGTGGTCTATGCCTCCATTGCCACACGCCTGAATCCTGAAATGGGACGGTTGGTAGGCAGCGTCGTGGCCGACGAGTAGGCGGTATAGGGAACGGGAAAATCCATCGCTTATCTCGGCAGTTGAAAACCGCCTCCCATTCCTGCATCCACCTTACATGTTCCCCCTGACCTTCCGGTCGGGGGGGCATGATGTTTACCGAGAAGTTTCCTGCGCACGAAGACTACTCCTTTCTTTTCGCAAAAAGGCCGGGATAAGGTCCATCAGGATCAGTCCTATGCCCAGACTGTCGGCGACCACATCCAACTGCGGCAAGTCGTAATACTGGCCAGGAAGTTGGAGGCCACAAAAAACATCAGGGAACCCTGCCGCGGCAAAACGGACCCCGGCCGGACTGGTCGGGCGTCGACCGTCCTGAAGTGGGGTCCGGAGACAACGCCGGGGCGGGGAGCTTCTGGCCGGCCCGGTCTTTCCCATTGACCGGCAGGGCCGGGAGAAATATAATTTAACTTAATATTATCTTAATTCAGGCGTTGGAGAGAGTTATGAGGGCTAAAGAGATCATGGTTCCGGTCACGCAGACGGTTTCCCCGGCGAGTACGGTACGGGATGCCTTGAACGGATTCCGGAGCACCAGGCTCATGGGGATTCCCGTGGTCGACCGGGACGGCCTCCTGACGGGTATGTTCACCCGTATTAATTTGTATGACTGTCTTCTGCGGGGGGCCGGCCTGAACGACAGCATCGAACCGTATTATCTGCGGGAAGTAATATCGCTCCCGGAAGACAAAAACTTCAACACTCCTTCGGAATTGACCAGGTGGCTACGCAACGTCAGCATCGGCCAAACGCCGCTGGTCGATGCGGCCGGCCGTCCCAGCGGGATGTTGACCCAGGCGTATGCGGTCAATTATCTCCTCGACCATATAGAGTTATTGTATGAAGAGCTGTCCAACATCTTACAACAAGCACCGTGCGGAATTTTGGCCACTGACGGGGAGGGCGTCATAAACCTTGTCAGTACTTATCTGCAGCGCATTCTTCCGGCTGCGCGGCTGGGTGAGCGGATTAAAGACGTATTGCCTGGCATACCCTTCGATGAAATAGTTGACGGTGTCTGGCTGGGCCCCAGGAAAGTGAAACACCGCTCGCAGGTGCTTTTAGTTAACGGGCTGCCGATCATTCAAGACAGAGAGGTCAAGGGCGTAGTTTTAATCCTGCAGGATGCCGCTGAAATTGATGCAGTTATTAAACACCCAAGCGACGAGGATAAACAGCAGGAATTATCCTTTACCGTCAAGGCGAGGTTGATAGAGGATGAACTTTACAAGCTGAACGGTACTAAATACACTATTGAAAATATTATTGGTAATAGCCCTGCAATTCAGGAGATAAAAAGGAAAGTTTTGCAAATCGCCCAGACTCCTTCCACCGTTCTGGTCACCGGAGAGAGCGGGACAGGGAAAGAAATAATAGTTCAGGCGGTCCATAATGCCAGCGACCGGTTCAAACGGCCTTTCGTGAAGATAAATTGTGCTGCCATTCCCTTGGAGCTTGCCGAGTCAGAATTATTCGGTTACGAAGGGGGAGGGTTTACTGGTGCCCTGCGGCACGGGAAACCCGGCAAATTCGAAATCGCTGATGGCGGCACCCTTTTTCTTGATGAAATCGGCGACATGCCCCTGCCTTTGCAGGGCAAGTTACTGCGGGTCATCCAGGAAAGAGAAGTGGAACGGGTGGGGGGAATAAAGGCCAAAAAGATCGATGTCCGGATCATCGCAGCTACAAACAAGGATTTATACAAGCTTTGCAAAGAAGAAAAATTTAGAAAGGACCTTCTTTACAGATTGGAAGTACTGGTCTTGAACGCCCCCCCTTTGAGAGAGCATCTTGAGGATGTTTCCCCTCTAGTATATTATTTTGTAGATAAGTTCCACAGAAAACTAAACAAACGGGTTGTTAGTGTTAATCCGGAAGTCATGGATTACATTAACAAATACGCCTGGCCCGGCAACGTCAGGGAATTGGAAAACATGATTCACCGGGCGGTTATTTATGCCAAAACCGATTCTATTCAAATGGAGGACCTCGGTATTGATTCCAGGGACTTCAAGTATGTTCGGGAAGGTGGTCTGGCCCTCTCGGATGTCGCCAGGGAAGCGATAATCAGGGCGCTTGAAGCCACTAACGGCAATAAATCCCAGGCAGCAAAGCTGCTGGGCATAAGTAGGGCTACTTTGTATGATAAGCTGAGGTCCGTAAAGTAAGGACACAGCCCACTGTTCAATAAATCTACAATGTATGGTATTCGTACACCACCGAGGAGGATCGCCGGCTGCATAATAAGGCCCAAATTACTTTGGGAAAAGGATTAGGGGTACGCCTTTTGCCGTTTTCGCGGACCCTCGTTCTTTCTAACTTCTCCGGGTAGCGGCTGGTATCAAAATTGCAAATAACATTAGGGGCGGGCATTGACGTGGCTACTGTCGCGTGGGGATCACACAAGTAATGTTATCAAACTCTCGATGAAAGCGGGCGACTGTCATGGCGACTTACCAAGCCGAACCTTTCAAGTGCTGGGGCAAGGCCAAGGAGATCAGGCAGAATTATTACCGGCGCTTTGCCGAGATTAAGGAGATTACCGGCGGCAAAGGGGTTCGCTGGGGAGGTGGCGGTTGGACCTTCGACGCCCTGGTAAAGGGTTGAGATTGGCGGTCCTGTCCGGAAGGAAAGAATTTTTCTAAAGGGGGGGTTGTAGATTGGTCGATTATCATGTTCCGGATAAATTCAACATCGCTTCTTTTCTGCTGGACCGGCATATAAAGGAGGGCCGCGGCGGCAAAGTGGCAGTTTATTACGAAGACCGGACCTTCACCTACGGGGAACTTTCGGAGATGGCCGACAAGCTGGGGAACTCGTTACGCGATCTGGGTGTGGAGCAGGAAAACAGGGTTATTATCTGCCTTCCCGACTGCCCCGAGTTTTTGGCCGGTTATTTCGGCACGATGAAAATCGGGGCTGTGCCGGTTCCGGTCAGCACGATGGCCCTGCCCGCGGATTATCTTTACTACCTGAACGACAGCCGGGCCAAGGTTTTGATCGTCACCGCCCGTTTGGCACCGGTGATCGATGAATTGCGGGATCGACTGGACTATTTAAAGCACGTCATTGTTGTAGGCCCCTATGACAGGCATTTGAGTTTTGAGACTCTGCTGCAAACGGTTTCCCCAAGCCTGGAGGCGGTCGCCACCTCCAGGGACGACATGGCCTTCTGGCTGTATAGCTCCGGGACAACCGGAACACCTAAGGGCGTAGTTCACCTGCACCACGATCTATTACACTTTATGCCCCCGCATTGCAACCAGGTTGTCGCGTTGACTCAGGACGATATCGTATTCTCGACTTCCAAGTTGTTCTTTTCCTATGGCCGCAATAATTCGCTGGACTCGACCTTTCTCCATGGGGCCTCGGTGGTCCTCAATCCTTCCCTGTCGACACCGGATAAGATTTTTGCAGTCATAGAGAAGTACAGGCCGACGTTGTTTTACAGCGTCCCCAGCTCCTATTGGGCGATGCTGAATTACCTGGAACAAAACAGCTGCCTGTTTGACCTCTCATCGATCAGGTTCTGTGTATCGGCCGGAGAAGCTTTGCCGCCGGTTATCTTTGAGCGGTGGAAGGGTAAATTCGGCCTGGAAATACTGGATGGAATCGGCTCCACCGATGTCGGGGCGATCTATCTTTCCAACCGGCCGGGGCAGGTTAAGCCCGGCAGCAGCGGCAAATTGCTCTCCGGCTTCGAGGGCAAACTCCTGGACGATGAAGGATGTATTGTGCCACAGGGCGAAATCGGGACGATGTGGATAAACAACGATGGTTGTACGGCCGGGTATTGGAACAAACACGAAAAAACCAGAACCAGTCTCAACGGGGTCTGGTTTAACACTGGGGATCAGTTTTCCCAGGATGAGGATGGCTACTTCTGGTATGCCGGGCGGATCGACGACATGCTCAAGCCCGGGGGATTGTGGCTCTCGCCCCTGGAGATAGAGAATCTTTTGCTGGAGCATCCCGGCGTCCAGGAAGTTGCCGTGGTCGGGGTGCAGAATGAACCCGGCCTGGAAAAGCCGGTGGCCTTTGTTGTTCTCCGGGAGGGTTTCCCGCCGGCCGAGTCCATGGAACAGCAAATACAGGAATTTGTAAGAGCCAGAGTTGCCGGGTACAAATGTCCCCGCAAGGTTCTTTTCGTAGCGGAATTGCCTCGCACGGCCAGTGGTAAAGTTCAGCGTTTCAGACTACGGGATGTCCTGAGGACCGACGTTTGACCTGCCGCGAATGGAAGAAAGCCCGTTGAACAGTTACTTTAAGTAACTTTAAAATTGCCGGTTCGCTTAATACTTGGAAAATGAACATGAGAGGGGATTTCTATGCCGGCCGAAACTATTATCAGTGACTGCATGTTGTGTGTTTGGGACTGCGGGATCAAGGCCCATGTGGAAGACGGGCGTTTGATCAAGGTTGAGGGACTGCCGGAGCACCCTGTGAGCAAGGGTTACATCTGCCCGAGGGGGGAGGCGTTGCCTGACTACGTGTATTCGCCCGCCCGGCTGCGCACGCCCGTCCGGCGCGTCAACGGCCGGTGGGAGAAAATGAGCTGGGACGACGCCCTGGATTACTGCGCGGAAAAACTCCAGAAGGTCAAGGATCAATACGGGGCCCGGGCTCTGGCGATCTTCTGCGGTTCCGTAGGCGTGGAAAACATCGAGGTGGCCAGTTTCGCCCGCCGCTTCAAGGGCGCTTTCGGGACTCCCAATCTCTTGTCGGTCGAAAACATTTGCTATCGGGCCCGCATCCTGGCCCGCCAGATGACCTTCGGTCGCTACCCGCTGGATGACCCCGGCGACGCGCGGTGCATCGTCCTATGGGGGCACAATCCCGACGGCGCCAAGGGGATGCTGGGTGAAATGATCCGGGAAAAGCTGAGGGGCGGCAACCTGGACCTGATTGTCATAAACCCGTCGCGCATTGCCCTGGCCGAAAAAGCCTACCATCTGTCGATTCGCCCGGGGACGGATGCTGCGTTGGGCCTGGCGATGCTGAACGTCATCATTAACGAAGATCTTTACGACAAGGAGTTTGTCGAAAACTACACCATCGGCTTCGCCGAACTGGTGGAACATGTGCAGCAATATACGCCGGAATGGGCCCAGGACATTACCTGGTTGCCGGCGGCCGACATCAAAGCGGTAGCCAGAATTTTTGCCCAATCCAAACCGGCGTGCATCATCCAGGGCATCAACAGCCTGGACCAGCACCGGAATGGCCTCCAAAACTCCCGTCTTTTGTCTATCCTGCAGGCGGTGACGGGGAATTTCGGCGTACCCGGAAGCTGGGTAACCGTTCCCCGGATTCCGCTGGCCAACTTGAGCTTTAAGGACCGGGAAACGCCCCTGGGGGCGGAGCAGTACCCCATTTTCAGCGCCCTGTGGGGGCGTCAGGCACCGTTCGGCATCGCGACCCTTTTCCCGCAGGCTGCCCTGGAAGGAAAACCCTACCCCATCCGGGCTGCGATCGTCACGGCGGCCAACCCGGTGATTTCTTTCCCTGCCGCTCAGCTGTTCAAAGAAGCCTTTGCCAGCCTGGACTTCATGGTGTCAATCGACCCGTTCCTGACCGAAACGGCCGAACTGGCGGACGTGGTTTTGCCGGCCTCCACCTTTATGGAGAAAGGTGGTCTCGCCTACGTTTACGGGGTTGTTCACGGCGAACCCTACGCCATGATCCATCACAAAGTGATTGAGCCGGTGGGGGAAAGCTGGCCCGACTGGAAAATATGGAGTGAACTGGGCCGGCACATGGGGCTGGGAGAACATTTCCCCTGGCAGAC